>CANFFZ010000075.1 GCA_947446155.1 Chloroflexota bacterium
CGACGCCGCCGGGGAGCACGCGTTCCGCGCGCGTCATGGCAGCCTGCGAGCGCGGTCCGGTCACCGGCGATCCTCGCGCAGCCAGCGCGCGGCATCCTTCGCGTGGTAGGTGATGATGATCCCCGCACCCGCCCGCGCGATCGAGGTGAGGATCTCGATGACGACTCGGCGCTCATCCAGCCAGCCGTTCGCGGCAGCGGCCTTCACCATCGCGTACTCGCCGGAGACGTTGTAGGCGGCGAGCGGCAGGTCGGTGCGCTCGCGCACGGCGCGAATCACATCGAGGTACGGGAGCGCGGGCTTCACCATGATGATGTCTGCCGACTCCTCGATGTCCGCCTCCACCTCGCGCAGGGCTTCGAGGCCGTTCGCGGGATCCATCTGGTAGCCGCGGCGGTCGCCGAACTGCGGCGCGGAGTCGGCGGCCTCGCGGAACGGGCCGTAGAAGGCAGAGGCGTACTTCGCGGAGTAGGCCATGATCGGCGTGCTGGCGTACCCAGCGTCGTCGAGGGCTTCGCGGATCGCGCCGACGCGCCCATCCATCATGTCGCTGGGGGCAATGACGTCCGCGCCCGCACGGGCGGTGGAGACCGCCATGCGTGAGAGCAGGTCGAGTGACGGGTCGTTGTCGACCTCGCCGGTCGCGGTGAGGATGCCGCAGTGGCCGTGGTCGGTGTACTCGCAGAGGCAGATGTCCGCGATGGTCACGAGGGCGGGGTCGAGCCGCTTTAGTTCGCGGATCGCCTGCTGCACGATCCCGTCGTCGGCGTAGGCCTCGGTGCCCTCGGCGTCCTTCGAGGCGGGCAGACCGAAGAGCAACACCGCGCTCACGCCGAGCTCGCGCAACTCGGCGACCTCGGGCGCCAGCATGTTCACGCTCAACTGGTACTGGCCGGGCATCGACGAGATTTCGTGGCGGATGCCCTGGCCGTGCGTGATGAACAGCGGGTAGACGAACTGCGACGGGTCGAGGCGCGTCTCGCGCACCAGGGCGCGCAGGGCCTCGGTACGTCGCGTGCGACGGGTGCGCGTGAACGGCGCGAGGCGCGTGGCTATGACCATTACCGGACCTCCGTCCGCGCGGGGCGGTGGGCATGCAGGAACGCACGCGTCGCCTCGACCAGCCCATCGATCGTATGCGGCTCGGCCACCACGTCTACCCGCAGCCCTCGTTCGCGCGCCGTCTCCGCCACGATCGGCCCGATGCAGGCAATGACTGCCCCGCTCAGGACGCTGAGGTCGCCGCCGAGCATCGAGGCGAGATTGGTCACGGTGGAAGAGGAGGTGAACATCGCCACATCCACCTCACCGGCGCGGACTGCGGCCAACACCTCGGCGGGCGGTTCTGCAGGCGGAGCGGCGAGGTAGAGCGTCAGTTCATCGACCTCGGCTCCAGCCGCGCGCAGCGCGGCGGGCAAGATGTCGCGTGCACCCTCGGCACGTGGCAGCAGCACGCGTGTCCCGCCGACGTGAGGCGCGAGGGCAGTCCCCAGCGCCTCGCCAATGGCTTCCGTGGGGACGAGGTCGGCGCGTAGGCCTCGGGTGCGGAGGGCGCGCTCCGTGGCGGTGCCGATTGCAGCGATACCGGTGGGCGCGAGCGTGCGGGCGTCGCCGCCAGCCTCGAACAGCGCATTGAAGAACGCCTCGACCGCGTTGGCCGAGGTGAACACGATCCACCCGTAGGCGCCCTCGGTAAGCGCGTCTGCGACGCGCGCGGTGGCCCCGGCGTCCACGCGGCGTTCGAGTTCGATCGCGGGGAGCAGCAGCGGGTACGCGCCCTCGAGGCGGAGCGCCTCGGCGAGCGACGAGGCCTGCGCACGCGTGCGGGTGACGAGGACGCGCTTCCCCGCAAGCGGTGCGAGGGCGCTCGGCGCGAGCGACTTCTGGAACGCAGCGACGTCTCCGACCACGAACAGCGCGGGGGCCTCGATACTCGAGGCTCGGGCGGCCTCGGCGATGGTGGCGAGGGTGCCGGTGATGGCGCGCTGGCGAGGCGTGCTCGCCTCCTGGATGACGGCCGCAGGCGTCGAGGCTGGACGGCCGCCCTCGATCAGCGCGCGCGCGATGCCGTCGAGGCGGGCGGCGCCCATCAGCACCACGATGGTGTCGGTGGCACCTGCGAGGCGTGCCCAGTCGATGCCTTCGTGGGGCTTCGTCGGATCTTCGTGGCCGGTGACCACGGCGAATGAGGTCGCGATGCCTCGGTGGGTGACGGGGACGCCGCCGAGAGCGAGCCCGCCGATGGCCGAGGTCACGCCAGGGATGACGGTGCAGGGGACGCCGGCCTCGGCCAACGCGAGGGCTTCTTCGCCGCCACGTCCGAAGACGTACGGGTCACCGCCCTTGAGGCGCACGACGCGCCGCCCGGCGCTGCCATGCTGCACGAGAAGCGCATTGATCTCGTCCTGCGTCAGCGTGTGATTGTCCGCACTCTTCCCCGCGTCGATCCGGATCGCCTCGGGCGGCGCTTCATCGAGGAGTTCGTGAGGGGCGAGGCGGTCGAAGACGACGACGTCCGCGCGGCGCAGCGCAGCGAGGCCGAGCGCGGTGATCAGTCCGGGGTCACCCGGCCCCGCGCCGACCAGCCACACGTGTCCGAGGCTCACGCGATCCCACCTTCGAGGGCGACCTTCAGCCGTTCGGCGAGGCCGTGGCCCAACTCCTCGGCGTCCGCGATCCGGCCGGTCGCGTCGCCGAAGATCGGTGCGCCCGTGCCATCGCCGGGGGCGAGCATTGCGCGGAGTGCAATCAGGTCGCCCTCTCGCTGGGCGTAGGCACCGACGCCGAGTTCACACCCGGCGCCGAGGGCGGCGAGCACGGCGCGTTCCGTCGTCGCGGCGAGTCGCGTCGGCGCATGGTTGGCCGCCTCGATGAGTGCGCGTGTGGCAGCGTCGTCCGTGCGGCACTCGATAGCGATGATGCCCTGGCCCGGCGATGGGAGGAACTCGTGTGCTTCGTAGATCTCGGTCGCTTCGGCCAACCGTCCGAGGCGGAGCAGCCCAGCGGCGGCGAGCACCGTGCCGTCGTACTCGCCGCGCTCCACCTTCGCGAGGCGCGTGTCCACGTTGCCTCGGATCTCGACGATCTCGAGGTCGGGGCGCATCGCACGCAGGATCGCCGCACGCCGGGTCGCGCTCGTGCCGACGCGCGCGCCAGCAGCGAGGTCGCGCAGGCGTCGGCCACCGCGACCGACGAAGGCGTCACGCGGGTCGGCACGTTCAAGCATGGCTGCAATGATGAGGCCGGCGACGGGCATCGTGGGCATGTCCTTCAGCGAGTGTACGGCGGCGTCCGCACGGCCCTCACGCACAGCGTCACGGACGGCGGTGACGAAGACACCCTCGCCGCCCATCGCACTGAGGGGCGTCGCCTGGTCACGGTCACCGCGCGTGCTCACCTCGACGAGTTCGACCTCGACGTCGGGGTGGGCCGCTCGGATCGCATCGGCGGCCAGGTGCGACTGGACGAGGGCGAGCGCGGAAGCGCGGGTGGCGAGGCGGAGGCGAGGCATGGGACTCAGTCCGCGTCGGTCGCGCGGGCCTCATCAGGCCGGGAGTCGAGGCGGAAGAGGTCGCGGACGGTGTCCACGTAGCCGTCCTGGTCGTGGCGCTCGTTGAGCGTGGCGATCGGGCCGGCCAGTAACTGGTTCACCAGGCCGCGCGTCGCCGCCTCCATCAGTTCCTCCACCTGCGCGCGGTCGGCGCCTTCGAGGCGGAGGCGTCGCAGCACCTTCGCGACCTCGGCCCGCCGGAGGGCCTCGGTGCGGTCGGTGAGCGCGGCGATCGTGGGGCCGATGTGCAGGCGGGCGCCCCAGGCGGCGAAGCGGGCGGTCTCCTCGGCGACGATGGTCTCTACGGCGGTGACCTCGCTGGCGCGGGCAGTGCTCGCGTGGTCGGCGAGCGCCTGGAGGTCGTCGAGGTCGAAGTAGGCGACGCCGGGCATCGTGCGCGCGGCCGGATCGACCGTGCGCGGTATCGCGATGTCGATGATCGCGAGTGGTGCGCCGTCACGCGTGGCCAGCGCGGCTTCGAGGTGGGTGGTCTCGACGAGCGGGGTGGCGGCACCCGCAGCGCCGATGACGACGTGGGCGCTCGCGAGGGCGGCGCCGAGGGCCTCGAAGGGGATGGCGGAGCCGCCGAGGGCTGCGGCGACGGACTCGGCGCGCGCGAGTGTGCGGTTGATGACGACGATGTCGCGCGCGCCGGCGGCGACGAGCGCCTGCGCGGCCAGCTGGCCTGCCTCGCCGGCACCGACCACGAGGATGCGCGCCGCGGTGAGATCCGGGACGAGCGCGCGCGCCTGCTGCGCGGCGATCGAGGAGACCGAGAGGGCGCCGTCGCCGATGCCGGTCTCGTTGCGGGCGCGACGGCCGGTGCGGACGGCGGTGTGGAACAGCCGCGAGATGACGGCGTCCTGCGTCTCCGCACGGACGGCCTCGGACAACCCAGCACGCACCTGGCCGAGGATCTCCGTCTCGCCGACCACCATCGAGTCGAGACCGCTGGCGACGCGGTAGAGGTGCTCAACCGCCTCGACGCCGTGCCAGGTCTGGAGATAGCGCTCGGCGACATCGCCGTCGGTGCCGAACTCGTGCGCGAGGAAGCCGATGACGGGCCCGGCCTCGTGTTCGCCGGAGAGGTACAGCTCCACGCGGTTGCAGGTGGAGATCAGGGCGGCGGCGCCGAACTGGCCGCGCGCGCGCTTTAGGATGCCGGGGACGTCATCGGCTGGCGGGGTGAGCCGCTCGCGGACGTGGACGGGCGTCGTGTGGTGGGAGAAGCCGGCGGCGGTGATCATCGCGCCGCCTCCCGCCACGTAGGCGATGCGACGAGGGCGTCGCGCTGGAGGCTGCGGACGATCCGCGCGCGCGCTGCATCGAGGTCGCGGGTCGAGATCAGGCGCAGCACCTCGGGGTCGATCGTCTCCTGCCAGCGGTCCGCGGGGATGCGGTTGGGGCAGGTGTCGCAGAGCAGCGGCGGGGGCGTCAGCGCGCGCTCGCAGCGGCCAGCGCACTCGCGGTCGCCGGCGCGCACCTCATGGCGGATGTCGCCGAGCAGCGTTGCGAGGATCTCGATGTCGTCGGTGAGGAATTCGGTGAGCCGCTCGCGCAGCCAGCGCGCCATGGCAGGGGAGGTACCGGCGGTGGACGCCGCGATCTGCAGCGGCCCTTTGCGTACGACCGAGGGCAGGATGAAGTCGCAGTTGTCGACGTCGTCCGCGGCGTTCACCAGGGTGCCGGCGGTACGTGCCTCGTCTGCGACGCGCCGGTTCACCTCGCCATTGTCGGTCGCGACGAAGACGAAGCGCTGGCCGGCCGTGTCGCCGTCCTCGAAAGCGCGCGGGAGCCAGCGAACCCGGCCGTCGTCCGCGTAGGCGCGCACGGGGGGGATGAGGTCAGGGGCGACGAGGGTGACGCGCGCGCCGGAGTCCACGAGGCGGCCGATCTTTTCGAGCGCGACATGACCGCCGCCCACGAGAAGGACGGGGATGCCCTCGAGTTCCAGGAAGATCGGGTAGTACCCCACGAGTCGTGCCCTGCTCCGCGGCGCTGCTGCTGCGGTGTCCACTCTAGGCGGCCTCTTCGGTGACGCGCCTCCCGAGGTTCGGGGGGAGTCGCCAAGGATTGGCGACTTTCGGACGACCCCGTTCGGCCGCTCCGTGATGGTTCAGTCATCCTCCTCGATGGCGCCCACGATCATGCCGGCGCCGACAGTGTTGTTGGTGACCTCGTCGATGAGGATGAAGGAGCCGGTCCGGCGGTTCTGGGAGTACCAGTCGAGGAACAACGGCTCGGTGGCCTTCAGCCAGACGCGCCCGATCTCGTTCAGCGAGAGGCCGTCCCCAGGCTCCTCGGTCAGCGTGTTGATGTCCAGGCGGCCCTCTACGGACTGGACCACCGCGCGCGCCGTGTGTGTTGTGTGCTTGATGGCGTAGCGCGCGCCCGGAGTCAGGCGGCCCCGCTCTGACATCCAGCACACCCACGCCTCGACCGACCGTGCGGCCTTCGGCGGGTGGTGGACCGAGGCGAGCATGTTCCCGCGCGAGACGTCGACGTCGTCGGTGAGGCGGATGGTGACGGACATCGGCGGCACGGCGACCGCCACGCTGCCCTCGAACGTGTCGATGGCTTCGATGTGGGTGCGACGGCCTGAGGGGAGCACCATCACCTCGTCACCCGGACGGAAGGCGCCGCCCGCAACCGCGCCGGCGTAGCCGCGGTAGTCGTGGTGCTCGTTGCTCATCGGGCGGATGACGTACTGGACGGGGAAGCGCGGGTGGTCGAAGTCCTCCGCGTCTGTGACATCGAGGGCTTCGAGGTGCTCGAGCAGCGGAGCACCCTCGTACCAGGGGGTGGACTCCGAGCGGTCGACGACGTTGTCGCCGTTCAGCGCGGAGATCGGGATGAACGTGACTTCCACCTCGCCGAGGCGCTTGGCGAATTGAAGGAAGTCGTCGCGCACCGCCTCGAAGGCCGCGCGGTCGAAGTCGACGAGGTCCATCTTGTTTACGCAGACGACCAGGTGGCGGATCCCGAGCAGTGAGGAGATAAACGCGTGCCGGCGCGATTGCTCGACGACGCCCTGACGCACATCGATGAGGATGAGCGCGACATCGGCGGTGGAGGCGCCAGTCACCATGTTGCGGGTGTACTGCACGTGGCCGGGGGTGTCCGCGATGATGAACTTCCGCTTCGGCGTGGCGAAGTAGCGGTAGGCGACATCGATGGTGATGCCCTGCTCGCGCTCAGCGCGCAGGCCGTCCGTCAGCAGCGCGAGGTTCACGTACTCCTCGCCGCGGTTCTGGCTCGTGCGCTCGATGGCGTCCCACTGGTCTTCGA
This sequence comes from Chloroflexota bacterium, assembly GCA_947446155.1. The sequence continues at coordinate 6,839 of CANFFZ010000075.1, forward strand.
AGATCGACTTGGCGTCGTAGAGCAGCCGCCCGATGAGCGTGCTCTTCCCGTCGTCGACGGAGCCGACCGTGGCGAAGCGCAGGAGTTCCACTAGAAGTAGCCCTCGCGCTTGCGGTCTTCCATCGCGGCCTCCGAGAAGCGGTCGTCCGCCCTCGTGGCCCCGCGCTCGGTGATGCGAGTGGCTGCCGTCTCCGCAATCACGTCGTCGACGGTGGCGGCGGTGCTCTGCACGGCGGCAGTGCAGGTGAGGTCGCCGACGGTGCGGTAACGCACGGTCTCCATGAATGGCGACTCACCGGGAAGCATCTGGATCAACGGGCTGGTCGCCATCAACATGCCGTCGCGGGCGAAGACCTCGCGCTGGTGCGCGTAGTAGATCGAGGGCACCTCGATGCCGTCTTCGGCGATGTACTGCCAGATGTCCATCTCGGTCCAGTTGGACAGGGGGAAGATGCGGATGTGCTCGCCCTTGCGGTGACGGCCGTTGTAGAGGTTCCACAGTTCGGGCCGCTGGTTCTTCGGGTCCCACTGGCCGAAGTCATCGCGGAAGGAGTACACGCGCTCTTTGGCGCGCGCCTTCTCCTCGTCACGTCGCCCGCCACCGAAGACGGCGTCGAACTCGTGCTTCGTGAGCGTCTCGAGCAGCACGGGCGTCTGGAGACGGTTGCGCGAGGCCCTCGGTCCGGTCTCTTCGACGAGTTCGCCGCGGTCGATCTTCTCCTGCACGGAGCCGACGATCAGGCGGACACCGAGGTCGGCCACGCGGCGGTCGCGGTACTCCATGACTTCCTCGAAGTTGTGGCCGGTGTCGATGTGGACGACGGGGAAGGGGACGCGCGCGGGGGCGAAGGCCTTCTCCGCGAGGCGGAGCATGACGATGGAGTCCTTGCCCCCGGAGAACAACATTCCCGGGCGCTCAAACTCCGCCGCGACCTCGCGGATGATGAAGATCGACTCGGCCTCAAGGGCCTGAAGGTGCGTCAGCCGCGTGGCCGTGCTGCTCATCCGTCGTGCTCCGGGTCGTCTAATCGAGGTGCAGGCCGCACTCGACCTTGTCCGAGCCAGCCCAGCGGCCAGCCCGCTGATCCTCGCCCGGCATCACGGCACGGGTGCAGTTGGTGCAGCCCACCGTCGGGTAGTTGCGGTCGTGCAGGATGTTGTACGGCACGTCGTTCGCGAAGATGTAGGCCCAAGAGGTCTTCTCGTCCCAGGTCACGAGCGGGTTCGCCTTCGCGAGGCCGAACTTGCCGTCCCACGTCACCGCTGGCGCGTTCGCACGCGTCTCCGACTGGTCACGTCGGATACCGGTGATCCAGGCGCGCTTGCCGTCCAGCGCCTGGTGGATCGGTTCGACCTTGCGGATGTCGCAGCACTGGTCCGGGTGCTCTTCCCAGAGCCGCTCGCCGAACTTGATCGCCTGCGCCTCGGGTGTCAGGTCCGTCTTGAACATCTGGAGGTTGATCTTGTCGCCGTACTTCTCGCGCGACTTCGAGATGAAGTCGTGGGTCTCCGGGAACAGGAAGTCCGTGTCCAGGTAGAACACCGGGGTACCGGGGGCGACCTTTGCCACCATGTCCATCAGCACCGCGTCCGCCGTGTTGCCGAATGCCGAGGCGAGCGTGACGCCTGTGCCGTAGCGCTTGAACACCCACTCGAGGATGTCCTCGGGCTTCGCGTTGTGCAGGCGGGCCTCGGCGGCCTCGATGGCGACGAGTTCGTCGGTGGCTGGTGTGCTGGTCATCGGTGGTTCCCTTCCGGGGCTCTCCCCGGTGAATGGAGCGGGGCGGGCAACGGCCCGCCCCGCTCCTTGCGGTCAGGCGCGCGACGCTAAACGGCGCACTCACCCTCGCCGCGCTCAAGGACGTACAAACCTTCGCGCTCCCAGTCGATGAACTCTTGGAAGTTGTCGGTGGCGAACTTCGGCGTGATCGAGAGGTCTTGGACGGCCGCCTCGAACGGCTTCACACCGACACGGTCGACGTACGCGTTGAACTCTTCGCCCGCCTCACGGCCGGACTCGTACACGCCGATGAATCGCTCGACGGCGACCGGGACACGCTTCGCTGGAATGCGGAGGCGCGCGACGGAACCGATGCGGAGCTTCTCGCCCTCGCGGCGCATGCCGCCGAGGAAGACGTTGTAGGCCGGCACCTGCCGGTCGTCGTTCTTCATGGCCGCACCGTGGAAGCCGATGTTACCCAGGTGGTGCTGGCCGCAGGAGTTCGGGCAGCCGGAGATGTTGATCAGCACCTTGCGCGACAGCGCGTCGGTGACGTTCATCGTCTGCAACTGCTCCGTGATGGCGCGGTTGAGGCCCATCGAGGAGGTGATGCCCAGCTTGCAGGAGTCTGTGCCCGGGCAGGACACGACGTCCTCGATCGTCTGGACGCCGGAGCCACCGAGGCCGAGCGGCTGCAGTGCCTGCCAGACGCCGTAAAGATTCGCGCCGGGGATCCAGCGCAGGACGATGTTCTGGTCCTGCGTCATCCGCGCGCGCCCACCACCGAGGTCCGTCAGGACCTTGGCGAGGCCACGGAACTGCGCCGGGTTCAGGTCGCCCTGCGGCACCTTCACCTCGACGGCGTAGTAGCCAGCCTGCTTCTGGGTGCGGACGTTTTCGTCCACCCACTTCTGGAAGGCCGCACGGTCACCCGCCGGCACACTGTTCGCGTCCAGCGTGGAGGGGGCGGGCGCGAGCGCCTGCTCGTCGTCGTTGAACATGAGGGCCTCGAGCGGCGGGATCTGCTGCGCCCAGTCCTGAGCGAGGCGCTGGGCGACCATCTCCTGGAACGCCTCGGCACCGACGCGCTGGACGAGGAACTTAAGGCGGGCCTTGTGGATGTCCTTCCGGAGTTCGCTGGCGTCCTCGAAGATGCGGATGACCGCCTCCGAGTAGGTGAGGAACTTCTCGACCGGGACGAACTCTGAGAGCAGGAGGGCTTCCTTCGCCATGGTGGAGAGACCACCACCGACGACCATCTTGAAGCCGCGGACTTCCTTGCCGCCCTCGGTGCGGACGCGGGGGATGAAGCCGATGTCGTGGATCGCGGTCATCGCGGCGTCCACCTCGGAGCCCGAGAACGTGACCTTGAACTTGCGGGGGAGCAGCTGCGAGATGGGGTTGCGCACCCAGTAACGCACGAAGGCACCCGCGTATGGCGTGATGTCGAACGGCTCGTCGTCGCGGACGCCAGCCCACGGGTCGCCGGTGACATTGCGCACGACGTTGCCGCAGGCCTCACGTGAGGAGAGACCGTGGTCGCCGAGGACCTTCAGGAGGTCGTACGCCTCGGCGAGACGGAAGTGGTGGAACTGCACGTTCTGGCGGGTGGTGATGTGGCCCTTGCCGAGCGGGGCGAAGCGTTCCGCGACCTGTGCGAAGCCCTCGAGCTGCTGCGGGGTGACGCCGCCGAAGGGCAGTTTCACGC
>CANFFZ010000076.1 GCA_947446155.1 Chloroflexota bacterium
CGCCCTGCCGGGGGAGCGTGTGATCGCCGAGATCACCGCGAACCACCCGACCTACCTCGAGGCCTGCGCGATCACGGTGCTGCGTCCCTCACCGGAACGCGTCGAGCCGCCGTGTGAGTACTTCGGGCGGTGCGGAGGCTGCCAGCTGCAGCACGCCGCCTATCCCGAGCAGTTGTGCCTGAAGACCGAGGTGGTCGCGGAGCAGTTGCGCCGCATCGGCCGGTTCGAGGCAGACGAAGTCGCCGCCCTCGTGCGGCCGATGATCGGGATGGACGATCCGTGGGGCTACCGGAACCACCTGCGGTTCACCGTGCGCCGCGACGGCGACGTGGGCTACATGCTGCGTGGGACGCATCGGTTCCTGCGCGTGGACTACTGCGAGATTGCCCACCCTCGTGTGAACGAAGTGCTGCGTCGCGTGCAGGGCAACACGATCGTGGCGCACCAACTCGCGGTCCGTATCGGTGAGAACACCGGCGACGCGATGATCCAGCCGAAGATCGACTGGCGACCCGGCCACCGTGCCGCACACGTCGAAAGCGGCCAGAAGACCTACCGCGAGTCGCTGAACGGCGTGCAGTACCAGATCTCCGGCCCCGCGTTCTTCCAGGTGAACACGCGCCAGGCCGAACGGCTCGTGGCGATCGCGGTCGCGCACGTCCTCGAGGCGAACCCGCACGTGGTGGTGGACGCCTACGCGGGCGTCGGCACGTTCGCCGGGCAACTCGCGGACAAGGTGCACCAGATCGTGACCATCGAGGAGTCCGCCGCCGCTGGCGTGGACGCCGAGGTGAACCTGGCGCAGTTCGAGAACGTGACGCGCATCACCGGCAAGGTGGAGGCGCTGCTGCCCGGCATGACGCCTGAGCCCGACGTCGTGATCATCGACCCGCCGCGCGCCGGCCTCTTCCCGGCCGTGATTGAGGCGATCCTCGCCTCGGCCGCACGGCGCGTGGTCTACGTCTCGTGCGACCCCAGCACGCTAGCACGGGACCTGCGGCTGTTCGTCGATGGCGGCTTTGTCGTCCGGGAGGTGCAGCCCGTCGACATGTTCCCGCAGACCCAGCACATCGAATGCGTCGTCGCCCTCGATCGTGCCATCGCCCGCGCGTGACCCTCGTCCTCGCGTCCGCGTCGCCGAGGCGGCGCGAACTGCTGGCGGCACTCGGCGTCGCCTTCGAGATCGACCCCGCCGACATCGATGAGACCAGCACCGAGCGCGACCCGATCCGCCTAGCGGAGACGCTCGCGCTCTCGAAAGCGCGAGCCGTCGCCGCTCGTCGCCCCGGCGACGTGGTGATCGGCAGCGACACCGTCGTCGCTCTCGACGGGAGGCTCCTCGGCAAGCCCACCGGCATGGCCGAGGCCCGCACGATGCTCGACGCGCTGCGCGGGCGGGCACACGAGGTCGTGACGGGCGTCGCTGTGGTCGTGCCGGACGGCCTCGAGGCCATCGCGCACGGGCGGACGGCTGTCGTGATGCGTGAGTACGAGGCAGCGGAGCGGGACGAGTTCATCGCGCGCGGCGAGCCGTTCGACAAGGCCGGCGGCTACGCCATCCAGGACGCCGCCTTCCACCCGGTGGCACGCATCGAGGGGTGCGAGTGCGGGGTCATGGGGCTGCCGCTGTGGACGCTCAGGCAGCTGCTGCAGGACGTGGGCATCGAGGCGGGCACGCCAGCCCTCGAGCGTTGCGCGGAGTGCCCGGCTCGGCGCTAGCGCTTCTCCTGGATGACCTCGAGTTCGCCGATCACCGCCGAGATCCGCACGTGCAGCCGGCGTTCCTGCTCGGGGTACCCATCGGTGCGTACCAAAATGTCGCGCACCAAGCCTTCCTCGCGCTGGCCGAGCACATCGACGGTGCCGACGAAGGTCTGCGCCTCCACCTCGAGGCCCACGCCGTGCGGGACGTGGAGGCGAATGGCCCCCACCCAGACCAGGAGTGTGAGCGTGGTCTCGCCCACCGGCAGGTTCGCTTCGCGTAGATCAAGGTCAATGTCGCCGAAGACGGTGCGCAACACGCCATCTTCGACTGACCAGTTCTCGGCGGATCGGATGTGCCCGAAGGTCTGCGAGAGCCGCCGCCGCACACGCCGCGCGCGCGCCTCCGCGAGGATGGCGAGGACGCCGAGGGCGATCAGGAAGAGCCCGACGCCCGCCTCGACCAGCCCGCGCCCGCCGATCTCCCGCCACCCGGCCTCGTCCGCGAACAGCAGCACGCCGAGGACGCAGAAGTACGCGCCGACGGTAACGCTGAGGACATCGCGTAAGCGTGAGGTCACCGACGCCGCCAGGACCGGCGCGCGCCGCGGAACACGATGGTCAGGCCGAAGCCGATGAGCGCCGCCGCCCAGAACTCCGTCACCGTGACCTCGGGGATGACATCGAGTGAGTCCAGCAGGAGCAGTGAACCCACAATGATGAAGACCAAGCCAAACGCCATTCCAGACCTCCCCCGTAGGAACCACATCGACCGCCGACAGGCGCTGGCACCTCGATTCTACGGCGTGCGCCGGAGGTACTTTGCTCTTGTGATGTCGATATGGCGTCATGATGACGTCATAAAAACAAGGCTCTTCCTTGCGAGCCGCCGGAATCCCCCTTCAGGGAGACGCCTCTACCGCGCGGATCACAGGAAATAAATGCGGGTTACGGAAATCTAAGTACGTTGTATTTGGCATCTTACCCGCCCCTTTAAAAGGACTGACCATGGCCGACCCGATTATTCAAGTCACTGACCTCGTGAAAACCTACGACACCGGAGCCGTGCGCGTAGAGGCGCTCCGAGGTGTCTCGCTCTCCGTGGCCAAGGGCGAGATGGTGGCCATCATGGGGCCCTCGGGCTGCGGCAAGACGACGCTGCTCAACTGCGTTTCCGGCATCGACGATCCCACCTCAGGCTCCGTCCGCATCGAGGGCACCGAACTCAGCTCGATGGATGACGACCACAAGACGTCCTACCGGGCACGACGAATGGGCTTTATCTTCCAGTTCTACAACCTCCTCCCGGTCCTCAGCGCCGTTGAGAACGTCGAACTGCCGCTCCTGGTCTCCGACATCAAGCCCGCCGACGCGCGCACCCGCTCAGCGGCGGTACTAGACCAGGTCCACCTCGCAGAGTGGCAGCACCACAAGCCGGCGGAACTCTCTGGTGGCCAGCGCCAGCGCGTCACCATTGCGCGCGCACTCGTGAACAACCCGGCAATCGTGTGGGCAGACGAGCCGACGGGTGACCTCGACTCCGTGACCGCCGACGAGATCATGACGCTAATGCAGGACCTCAACCAGACGCAGCAGCAGACCTTCCTCATCGTCACCCACGACCCGGGCATCGCCGCGCGATGCAATCGGACGATCTACATGCGCGACGGCCTGATCGAGCGCGAGGAGCATCACCGATGACCGAATTGTTCGGCATCCCGCTTGTCCGCATCATGATCGTTGGGTTAATCCTCATGGGGATCGCCTTTGCCGTCGTCGCCTGGATCGCGATCCGGAATCCGCTGCTGGTACGTATGGGCCTGCGCAACGCTGTTCGCCGCAAGGCGCAGACCACGCTCATCGTCATCGGCCTCATGCTTTCGACGTTGATCATCAGCGCGGCCTTCGCGACCGGCGACACTGTCGGCTACTCGATCACCAACGCTGTCTACCGCAACTTCGCACAGGCCGACCTCATCCTCGCCCGTAACGTCGACCGCACGCGCGCGGCGGGCGAGGGCGTCTCATCCGCCGATCTCGCCGCGCTCAAGGCCTTCCTCGCGAAGGACGGGGACGTCGATGGTGTCGCCGGCATCGTGCAGGAACGCGTCCCCGCGTTGAACGCTGAACGGCGTCTCTCCGAGCCGCGCGCGCTGCTCGCCGGCATCGATCCCGCTGACCTCGCCGGATTCCACAGCCTCGTGTCCCTCGATGGTGCCGAAGTTTCCCCTTCTCTGCTGACGGCGACCGGCGTCTTCATCTCGGAGCGCCTGAGCAAGGACATCAGCATCGGCAAGGGCCAGACGCTGACGGTCTCCGCGAATAACAAGCCCTCGACGTTCACCGTGCTCGAGGTGCTTCAAGACAACGCGCTCACGGCACGGCAGCCCAACGGCCAGGACCCCGAGGCAGCTGGTGGCATCGTCGCCACCCGCGAAGTCGTCGGTTCGCTGACCGGCCGCGCTGACCAATACACACTGCTCGTCGTCTCGGTGAAGGGCGGCGTCCGCGACACCCTCGACGTCATTCCGGGGGTCGAGACGCGCCTGAAGAACTGGCTGAAGGCCGATGGAGCGCCAGCACTCCGCGTCGTCACGACGAAGGAGCAGACCGTCAACATCGCCGAGCTAGTCGGCTCGATCTTCGTCACGTTCTTCCTCGTGTTCGGGCTGTTCTCAATCGCGGCTGGCATCATGCTGATCTTCTTGACCTTCGTCATGCTCGCTGCGGAGCGGCGTTCCGAGATGGGAATGGCGCGGGCGATCGGCATGAAGCGGTCGCACCTGACTCAGTCGTTCATCGCAGAAGGCATGGCGTACAACGTCGGCTCCGCGCTCATCGGCGCGTTGTTGGGCCTCGGCGTTGCCTACATCCTGATCACCGCACTCGGACGGTTGTTCGGCGACTTCGGCGTGAACATCGCGTTTCACTTCAACGTGCAGGGATTCGTCATCGCCTACGCGCTCGGCGTCGTGATCACGTTCATTACCGTGGCGTTCTCCTCCTGGCGCGCGGCGAACCTCAATATCGTGCGCGCCATTCGAGATTTGCCCGAGCCGCAGCCACTGCGCGGACACTCGCGCAGCATCCGAGGCCTGCTCGTGGCTGCACTCGCGGTGATCTGGACGATGCTGCGTATCCCACTGATCCTCAGCCCGCTGCAGGGCCTCGGGATGCTCGCGCAGCTGGCATCGAAGGGCGACTCAATCTTCCCGGGCGTCGTGACCCTGGTCGTCTCGTTGGCCCTCGCATTCGCAGCGATCCGCACGAGGCGTTGGGCGAAGCCCAGGCGCAATGTCGGCGGGTGGGCTGCCCTGATGCTCATCGCGGGCGTCCTGCTCACGATCTGGGGCGGCTGGGACATCCACCAGCGCTTCGCCTACGCCGGCGGCACCACGCTGGCGATCCTCGCAGCCACGATGCTCACGGTGTACTTTGGCGCTTCCTCAAGACTGACATTCACCATCGCCAGCGTCACGCTGCTCTGGTACTGGCTACTCCCGCTGCCGTTCTCTCTGCTCTTCGAAGAAGGCAAGAGTTGGAGCGATCCGCTCAACGGGCTCGCAGGGCTTGTCGGACTCGAGCATGGTCCGGTCGCTGGGAACATCGAGATGTTCTTCGTCTCCGGCCTGTGCATCACCGCGTCCGCGACACTGTTCGTCATCTTCAACGCCGACCGCCTGCTGGGGCTGCTTCGAGGTGGCTCGGGTGTCTTCCGCGGGATGACGCCCGCGATCCGCACGGCCATTGCCTACCCACTCGCCGCGAAGTTCCGCACTGGGATGACGTTGGCGATGTTCGGGCTGGTGATGTTCTCGCTGGTCGTGATGGCGACACTGAACCACAACTTCTCGCAGTTGTTCCTCGGCGATGACGCCACCGGTGGTTTCCAGATCGCAGTCACCGGCAATCCGACGAACCGAATCCCGGACCTTCGATCGACCCTCAAGGACGCCGGGTTCAAGGATGAGGCCGATGTCACCGGCATCGGTGCGTTGGTCACGATGCCCGCACGCATCCGGCTCGCGGAGCAGGCCGAAGATAAGGCAGGCACCTACCGCCTCGCCGGTGCGGATGGCGAGTTCCTTCGCCTCGCACAGTTCCCGCTTTCGGCGCGGGCCGCCGGCTATGCCACGGACGCCGAGGTGTTCGCCGCGATCCAGAAAGACCCGACGCTCGCCCTCGTAGATGAGTCGCGCTTCGCGATCAATAACAAGCCGCCGTTCCGTGCGAATGCCGATGCGCCGCAGCAGTTCGTTATCGATCGCAATCCCCTCACGCTAAAAGAACAGCCGTGGGAGCCAATTCCGCTGGTGATCCGCGATGCACGCACGGGTGACGAAGCGAATGTAAAGGTCATCGGGTTTGTTGATCGGGCCGTGACGAGCGTGGTGATCGATTGGGCCTCGGTCTTCGTTGGCCGGCAGCTGCTCGACCAGCGCTTCAAGTCCGGAACCACTGACCTCTTCTACCTGACGACGCGTGACGCCACGCCCCCCGGGGCGAAGCGGGTCGCCGATTCGGTTGAGGCCTCTCTGCTGGAGAAGGGCGTCCAAGCCGTCTCGATTCGCGAGAAGGTCGAGGACTCCGCAGCGCAGGCGAAGGCCTTCCAGGCATTGTTCCAGGGATTCATGGGCCTCGGCATGATCGTGGGCATCGCGGCCCTCGGCGTGATCGCGTTCCGCACAGTCGCGGAGCGCCGCCAGCAGATCGGCATGCTGCGGGCGATCGGTTACTCAAGGCGGCTCGTGGCGTTCACGTTCTTCTTGGAATCTTCGTTCATTGCGGTAACGGGTATTGGGATGGGGCTGCTGCTCGGCAGCGCGCTCTCCTACAACCTGATAACATCTCCTGAGTTCACGGAGGGCTCGACGTTGGAGTACGGCGTACCATGGGGTCGCCTTGCACTCATCGTCGGCATCGCGTACGGAGCGAGCGCTCTGATGACTCTCATCCCCGCCCGGAGTGCCTCGCGTGTCCCGGCGGCCGAGGCGCTCCGCTACAGCGGCTAGCCCGCGCCCCGTCACCCATACAGGAAGGCCGCCCGGTGGGCGGCCTTCCTCGTTCTCTGCTCCAGAGCCGAGGACTAGAGCGGCGAGGGCAGCGCGCTCTCACCCATCAGGTATACGTCGATGCCTCGGGCGGCGGTGCGACCCTCAGCGATCGCCCAGACGATGAGCGACTGGCCGCGCGTCATGTCCCCGGCGGTGAAGACGCCGGGGACGCTGGTCATCTTGTTCGCGTCCGCCTTCACGTTGCCACGCTCGGTGAGTTCGACACCCAACTGCTCGATGAGCCCGGGGCGCTCCGGGCCGACGAAGCCCATCGCCAGGAGCAGCAGGTCGCAGTCCTCTTCGAACTCGGAGCCGGGCACTTCCTTCATGACCTGCCGGCCGGCCTCGAGCACGAACTCGACGCGGACGGCATGCAATTTCTTCAGCACACCGTCCTCACCAGAGAGATGCTTCGTCGCGATGCTGTAGTCGCGAACGCCGCCCTCCTCGTGCGCGGAGGAGACGCGGTAGATGTTCGGGTACATCGGCCACGGCTGGCCGGACGGGCGGTCCTCGGTCGGGCGCGGCAGCAACTCGTACTGCAGCACCTCCGTGGAGCCCTGCCGGATGGCAGTGCCGAGGCAGTCCGCGCCGGTGTCGCCACCGCCGAGAATAATTACCCGCTTGCCCTTGGCGGAGATGAACTCGGAGTCCGGCACCTCGTCGCCCGCGTTGCGCTTGTTCTGCAGCGGCAGGTACTCCATCGCGCGGTACACCCCGCGGAGTTCGCGGCCGGGTACCTCGAGGTCGCGGGCGGCTGTGGAACCACCGGCGAGGCAGACGGCGTCGAACTGCTTCAGCAGGTCGCGCGCGTCGGAGTCTTTGCCGATGTTCGCGGACGGACGGAACGTGACGCCCTCGACTTCCATCTGCTCCATGCGGCGGTCGATGTGTTCCTTCTGCATTTTGAAGTCAGGGATGCCGTAGCGAAGCAACCCGCCGATGCGGTTGTCGCGCTCGAACACTGTCACGTCGTGCCCCGCCCTCGCGAGTTGCTGCGCGGCAGCGAGGCCAGCCGGCCCAGAGCCGACCACGGCGACACGCTTGCCGGTGCGCACCTTCGCGAGTTGAGGCCGGATCCAACCTTCGCGCCAGGCGTGGTCGATGATCGTCAGTTCGACCTGCTTGATGGTGACGGGGTCGTTATTGATCCCCAACACGCACGCGGCCTCGCACGGTGCGGGGCAGAGACGGCCAGTGAACTCGGGGAAGTTGTTCGTCGCGTGCAGCCGGGCGATCGCCTCGTGCCACTGGTCGCGGTACACGAGATCGTTCCAGTCCGGGATGATGTTGCCGAGCGGGCAGCCCTGGTGGCAGAACGGGATGCCGCAGTCCATACAACGAGCGGCCTGCTGGCGCAGATGGTCGGTCGGGAAGGCCTCGTAGACTTCGAGCCAGTCGGTCACGCGTTGCTGGACGGGCCGACGGCTCGGCGTCTGACGGCCGAACTCCATAAAGCCGGTGGGCTTAGCCACGGGCCACCGCCGATGCCTGGGTGGCCGTCTCTTGCGCCGCCCGGCGCTCGTTCAACACGCGCCGGTACTCGTTCGGCATCACCTTCACGAACTCCCTAGCCGCCGCCGGCCATCCCGTCAGCAACCGGCTCGCGACGGTGCTCTCCGTGTACTCCACGTGCCGTTCGAGGAGCCCGCGCACGAGGTCGAGGTCTTCTTCCTCGTCGAGCGCCTCGAAACTCACCATCTCGAGGTTGGCGCGCTGGCCGAAGTCTCCGTCCGGGTCCCACACGTAGGCCACGCCACCGCTCATGCCAGCACCGAAGTTGCGCCCGGTGCGTCCGATAACCACCACGCGGCCGCCGGTCATGTACTCGCACGCGTGGTCGCCGACGCCCTCGACGACCGCGAGCGCTCCGCTGTTGCGGACACAGAAGCGCTCGCCGGCAATGCCGCGGAAGAAGGCGGAGCCGCCCGTCGCGCCGTACAGTGCCACATTGCCGATGACGATGTTCTCCTCGGGCACAAACGTCGCGAGCCTCGATGGACGCACGATGATCTTGCCACCGGAAAGACCCTTCCCGGCGTAGTCGTTCGTGTCGCCCTCCAGGCGCAGCGTCATGCCTGCCGGGATAAACGCGCCGAAGGACTGGCCGGCGGAACCAGTAAGTCGAATGTCGATCGTGTCGTCCGGCAGGCCGGTCGCGCCGTAGCGGCGGCTAACTTCGGCGCCGACGATCGTGCCGACGGTGCGGTTCACGTTGCGGATCGGCGTCTCAATCACCACGCGTTCGCCCCGGTCGAGGGCAGGCGCGGCCTTCACCAGCAGTTGCTGGTCGAGCGCGAACTGTAGCCCGTGGTCCTGGATCGCGACCTGGTGCGTGGCGACGTCGGGGCCGACGTCCGGGCGGTAGAGGATGGCGGAGAGGTCCAGGCCTCGCGCCTTCCAGTGGTCAACCGCGCTGCGCATGTCGAGCAGATCGCTGCGCCCCACCATCTCGTCCAGCGTCCGGAAGCCGAGTTGCGCCATGTACTGGCGGACTTCCTCCGCGATGAAGTGGAAGAAGTTCACGACGTGCTCAGCACGGCCGGCGAACTGCTCGCGCAACTTCGGGTTCTGGGTCGCGATGCCCACCGGGCAGGTGTCCAGGTGGCAGACGCGCATCATCACGCAGCCGAGCACCACCAGCGGTGCTGTCGCGAACCCGAACTCTTCGGCACCCAGGAGCGCACCGATGATCACGTCGCGTCCGGTCTTCAACTGACCGTCCACCTCGACCGTGATGCGGTCGCGCAGGCGGTTGAGGACGAGCGTCTGCTGTGTCTCGGCGAGCCCGAGTTCCCACGGGACGCCCGCGTGCTTCAGCGACGTCAGCGGGCTCGCGCCCGTGCCACCATCGTGCCCGCTGATGAGGACGACGTCCGACTTCGCCTTGGCGACGCCAGCGGCGACGGTGCCGACGCCGACCTCGGCGACGAGCTTCACGCTGATACGCGCCTTCACGTTGGCGTTCTTCAGGTCGTGGATCAGTTGCGCCAGGTCCTCGATCGAGTAGATGTCGTGGTGCGGCGGCGGGCTGATCAGCGGGACGCCCGGCGTCGCGTGACGCACCTCGGCGATCCAGGGGTAGACCTTGTGGCCGGGCAACTGGCCGCCCTCACCCGGCTTGGCGCCCTGGGCCATCTTGATCTGGATCTCGTCCGAGTTCACGAGGTACTCGCTCGTGACGCCGAAGCGGCCGGAGGCGACCTGCTTGATGGCGCTACGGCGCGAGTCGCCGTTGGCGTCCGGCGTGAACCGCCGTCGGTCCTCGCCACCCTCGCCGGTGTTGCTCTTCCC
>CANFFZ010000077.1 GCA_947446155.1 Chloroflexota bacterium
AAGGAGGCGGGCACCCCACTCCCCCCAGCCCCCTCGCCCCTCGGAGGGGCGAGGGGGAGCCAGATGCGGTCTACGGATTCGGCCACGCCTTGCTGTACGGCGTACGGGCGCGCGGCGTGGGGCGTCGGCGTAGGGCGAGGGGGAGCCAGATGCGGACGGACTCCTGCGCTGCACTTCGGCAGCCTTCGCTCGAATTAAGGCAGAACCGAGCGGCCACAAGGGACTCGTCCTGTGAGTGCTGCGGTTCGATTGCCGTCTGACGACCTCGCGGACGAGTGCGGTGAAGCGGGTGAGGGGGTGGTGGGTGCGCTACTATCCCGCGGGCACCTCGGAAGGGGTGTCTGCGGTAGGGGCGCGCGCGCACCAGACGAGGCGGCTTGCTTCGGGCGCGACGCGATAGTGATAGAGGAGGGGCAGTGCCTGACGAACTACCCGACCTGACGCCAGAGATGAAGGCGGCCATCGGCAAGCCCGGTGCACCGACCACGTACGAGGTGACGAGCCTGGGCATCCGCACATTTGGGCGGGCCGTGGGCTACAAGAACCCGATCTACTTCGACGCCGCGGCGGCGAAGGCGGCTGGGCACAAGGACCTGGTGTCCCCCCCGGGGTACTTCGGGATGCCGGTGTTCAACCCGAACGCGGCTGTTGGCCGTGCCGCTGACTTCGAGACGCCGTTCAAGCGCAATCTGAACGGTGGCACCGGGGTCTTCCCGCTGGAGCGCGTCTTCGCAGGCGATGTCCTAGACGCGGTCACGACGCTGGTAGACCTGAAGCTCGACCGCGGCCGGCTGGGGCAGATGCTCATCCGGACGTCCGAGACGGTCTACACGCGCAAGTCCGACGGCAAGGTGGTCGCGAAGACTCGCGGCACCGGGCTGTCCTACTAGCGATAGCGCGAGGAGACGACGATGGCACAGACGATGTGGGATGACGTGTCGGAGGGTCAGGAGATCACCCTGACCGAGCCGACCTCCAGCCAGCGCCTCGTGATCTGGGCGGCCGCCTCGGGCGACTTCTACCAGATTCACTACGACGACAACTTCGCGAAGGGCAACAACCTGCCGGACATCATTGTCCACGGGGCCCTGAAGGGGATGTTGGTCGGCCGTTTGCTGGACGAGTTCGTCGGGGACAAGGGTTGGATCGAGTCCTGGGACGTGTCGTACCGCGGCATGGACAAGGCTCGTGAGGACATGACGGTCTGGGGCAAGGTCACCAAGAAGTACCAGGAGAGCGGGAAGAACCTCGTCGACCTGGACGTTGGTGTGCGCCAGGTCAACGGCACGGAGACGACGCCCGGTCGGGCGACGTTGAGCCTACCTAAGAAGTAGCACTCGTCTTCGCGGTTGCGAAGCACGGGACGCCCGGCCGAGAGGTCGGGCGTTCTGTTTGCTTGTCCCACTCCGCCCCCCCTCGCCAGGCGAGAGGGGGGGCGGAGGCGGCGGCTCGCTGTCCTCGCTGCTTGGGTACGTCTCGATGTTGGCGGGGGGCTCGTACCGCCTCGCTTCGCGAGGGCGGCCCCAACCCCTGCCCCCGCCCCTCGGGGGCAGGGGTTGGAGAGAAGGCGATCACCCCACTCCCCCCAGCCCCCTCGCCCCTCAAAGGGGCAAGGGGGAGCCAGAACCCGAAGGCTGATCCGAGGCAGCCAGACATGGCGCCTCTTCTGGCCCTCGACTGTCAGGGGCGCCCTCGCGGGTGCGCGGGCAGCCTGCGGATGCGGGCGGTGTCCTCTACATTCGAAGGATGCTGAACCTCACTACTTACCCACTCGAAACACTGGCGCGGCAGGTCGGGACGCCGTTCTTCCTGTACGACGGCGCAATGCTGCGTACGCGGATGGCGGAGGTCGCGGCGGCGACTGAGGGCACTTCGCTCCACGGGCGCTATGCGATGAAGGCGAACTCGGCGCGGTACGTGCTCGATGCGGCGCGCGAGGCGGGGCTGTGGATCGATGCGGTGAGTGGCAACGAGGTGGAGCGCGCGATGCGCGCGGGCTTCGCCGAGGGCCATGAGCCACCGACGATCATGTTCACGGCGGATGTGTTCCGCGACAACGCGCTTGGCACGGTCGTGCAGCACGACATTCTGCCGAACATCGGCTCGCCGGGAATGATCCGTGAGCTGCACGAGGCGGGGTACCAGGGGCCGATCGCGATCCGCGTGAACCCGGGCTTCGGCCACGGGCATGTCGAAGCCTGCGACACCGGCGGGCCGTCCTCGAAGCACGGGATCTGGTACGAGAACATCGATGACGTCGCCGCGCTCGCGAAGAGCGCGGGGTTCTCGGTCACGGGGCTACACGCGCATGTGGGCACGGGGCCGCAGATCGGCGAGTTCGACTTCAACATGCGGCGGCTGGTCGGGGTGTTCGACGATCTGCTGCAGCAGTTCCCGGAGGTCACCTCGGTGAACATCGGCGGCGGGATCCCGCACCCATACCGCGTCGAGGGTGAGGCGTACGACCTCGGCGGGTACCGGACGCTGATGCTGGCGGCGGCCTCGACACTGTCCGAGTCCGCGGGCCACCCGATCGCGATCGAGATCGAGCCGGGGCGCTATCCCGTCGCCGGGATGGCGATCCTTGTTGCGCGGGTCACGGACGTGAAGGAGACGCGCACGAACGAGAAGGGGTCGGGCCACCGCTTCGTGATGGTGGACGCGGGCTTCAACGACCTCATCCGTCCGGCGATGTACGGCTCCTACCACGAGATCTCGGTGGTCGGCCGTGGCGCATCGAAGACCCCCGAGCCGCTCGTCGTCGCGGGACCGCTCTGCGAGAGTGGCGATGTCTTCACCCGCGACGATCAGGAGCTGCTGGTCCCGCGCGCCCTCGGCCGTCCGGAACCAGGCGACCTGCTCGTGCTGCACGATGCCGGCGCGTACGGCGCGGCGATGTCCTCGAACTACGTGTCGATGGGGCGGGCGGCGCAGGTGGCCTGGGACGACGGCCACGCGACGCTCATCGCGCGTCGCGAAACCCTCGACGATGTCCTGCGGCAGGAGTGCGCGGAGGCGCTGTAGGCGACTGCCCTACGCGCCATGGCAGCGCTTGAACTTCTTACCGCTGCCGCACGGGCAGGGGTCGTTGCGGCCGACCTTCGCGGTGACTCGAGTGGCGGTGGCGGTGGCGGGGCCGGCGGTGCCGTCCGGGTCGCCGGGGCCGCTCTGCTGGATGCGGCTGGGGGCGCGCTCCTGGGCCATCGCCTCGGCGGCGGCTTGCGGGGCGAGGCGGGCGTGCAGGATCTGGCGTGCCACCTGCTGGCGGATGCGGTCGCGGAACTGGTCCCACATGTCGAGGGCTTCACGCTTGTACGCGACCAGCGGGTCGGTCTGGCCGTAGGCGCGCAGGCCGATGCCCTGGCGCATCTCCTCGACGGCGGTGAGGTGCTCGACCCAGAGCGTGTCGATGGTGCGGAGGATGACGAGGCGCTCGACGAGCCGCTGGGTCTCTTCGCCGGCCATTTCTTCGAGGGCGAGGTAGCGCTGGTCCACGATCTCGAGGGCGGCGTCCTGCGCCGCGTCGGCGCTGGTGATCGCCTCGACCGGAAGTTCGTCCGGCTGGAGGTCGACGAGGGCATCGATGCCCGCGCGGAACGCCTCGATGTCGGCGTCCTGGCCGAAGTACATCGCCGTGAGTTCGGCGACTTCCTGCTCGAGCATGTC
Organism: Chloroflexota bacterium; assembly: GCA_947446155.1. The sequence goes on from CANFFZ010000077.1 coordinate 3,667, forward strand.
CATGACGGTGTCGCGCATCGACTCGCCGCGCAGCACCTTGTCGCGCTCGGCGTAAATGACGTCGCGGTGCGTGTTCATCACGTCGTCGTACTCGACGACGTGCTTGCGGGTATCGAAGTTGTAAGACTCGACGCGCTGCTGGGCCTGCTCGATGGCCTTCGTGACCATCTTGGACTCCAGCGGCGTCTCGTCGTCCATGCCCATGCGGGTCATCAGGCCGGGAAGCCACTCGGGGGCGAAGCGCTTCATGATCTCGTCCTCGAACGAGACGTAGAAACGCGTCGAGCCGGGGTCGCCCTGACGGCCGGAGCGCCCCCGCAACTGGTTGTCGATGCGGCGTGACTCATGGCGCTCGGTGCCGATGACGTGCAAGCCACCGATGCCCGTCACGCCCTCGCCGAGTTTGATGTCGGTACCGCGACCAGCCATGTTCGTCGCGATGGTGACGGCCGAGCGCTCGCCCGCACGCGCGACGATCTGCGCCTCGCGCTGGTGCTGCTTCGCGTTGAGTACCTCGTGGTCGACGCCACGACGCTTCAGGAGGTCGGAGAGCATCTCGGACGTCTCGATGGCAACGGTGCCGACGAGGACGGGGCGGCCCTCGGCGTTGCGCTCGACGATGTCCTCGACCACGGCCTTCCATTTGCCGCCGACGGAGCGGTAGACGTAGTCCGCGCGGTCGTCGCGGACGATCGGCCGATTGGGCGGGATGACCGTGACGTCGAGTTTGTAGATCTTGTCGAGTTCTTCGGCCTCGGTGACGGCGGTACCCGTCATGCCGGAGAGTTTGTCGTAGAGGCGGAAGTAGTTCTGGATCGTGATGGTGGCGTAGGTGACGGTCTCCTGCTGGATGCGGACGCCCTCTTTGGCCTCGACGGCCTGGTGAAGGCCGTCCGACCAGCGGCGGCCTTCCATCAGGCGGCCGGTGAAGGCGTCCACGATGATGACTTCGCCGTCCTTCACCACGTAGTCGTGGTCGCGCTGGTAAAGTATCTGCGCCTTCAGCGCTGCCTCCATGTAGCGGGTGAGGCGAAAGTTCTCCAGCGAGTAGATGTTGGTGATGCCGAGGGCCTTCTCCAAGATCTCCACACCCTCCTCGGTGAGCGTGACGGCGCGATGGCGCTGCTCCACGTTGAAGTGGACGCCTTCATGCAGCGTCGGCACGATCTTGGCGAAGCGCGGGTAGAGGCTGGTGTCTTCCTGAGCCGGGCCCGAGATGATCAGCGGCGTGCGCGCCTCGTCGATGAGGATCGAGTCGGCCTCGTCCACCACGGCGAAATGGCGGCTGCGCTGCACGCGGCCGGCGAGGGTCGTCGCCATGTTGTCGCGCAGGTAGTCGAAGCCGAACTCGTTGTTGGTGCCGTAGGTGACGTCCGCTTCGTAGGCCTCGGCGCGCCAGACGGGAACGAGGTGCTCGAACGTGGACTGCTCACTCGCGACGCCCGTAGAGTAGCGGAAGGCGCCCTGGTTCTGGATGACGCCGACGGTGATGCCGAGAAGTTCGAGCGCCGGTGTGTACCACTGCGCGTCGCGGCGGGCGAGGTAGTCGTTCACCGTCACCGCGTGGATCCCCTCGCCGTCGAGGGCGTTGAGGTAGATCGCGATGATCGAGACGAGGGTCTTGCCCTCGCCGGTCTTCATCTCCGCGATCTCGCCTCGGTGGAGGGTGATGGCGCCGACCATCTGCACGTCGTACGGGCGCTGGCCCATCGTGCGCTGGATCGCCTCGCGGGCGACCGCGAACGCCTCCGGCAGCAGGTCGTCGAGGGTTTCGCCAGCATCGAGGCGTGCGCGGAACTCGGCGGTCTTCGCGCCCAGGGCGACGTCATCCAGCGCCTGCATCTCCGGCTCCAGGCCGTTGATGCGGGCGATCAGGGGGCCCATGTCCTTCACGACGCGCTCGTTGGAGTCGCTGCCGCCCAGGATCTTTCGGAAGATGCTCACCATCGCAGACTCTCGCTCTCGGGCCTCGGTCGGGGCGCTATCGGAACAACGCGCCGACGGAACCGCCCGTGTGAATGCGGTGCATCGCGTCGCCGATCAGCGGCGCGACACTCAGGACGCGTGTGGGGACGTGCTTGAACTGCCCGTGGACCAGCGGCAGCGTGTCCGTGAAGACGATCTCGTCCACTTCGGGGATGTCGAGGGCTTCGAAGGCCTTCGCGGACATGACGGGGTGGACGCAGGCGACGCGGACGGAGCGCGCACCGCGCTGGCGCAGCAAGCGCACCGCGGAGGCGACGGTGCCGCCGGTGAGGACCTCGTCGTCCAGGACGATGCAGTCGCGGCCCTCGACGTCACCGATGAGCGTCATCGCCTCGGCCTGTTCGAGGTTCCCGGTGCGCTTCTTGTCCACGATGGCGAAGTCGCCATTCACGCGCGAAGCGATGTCGCGCGCGAGTTTGGCGCGGCCGACATCCGGCGCCACGAACGTCGGCAGGCTGAAAGACTGGGAGCGTACGTACTCCGCGATCAAGGGGAACGCCGTCAACTCGTCCAGCGGGATGTTGAAGAACCCCTGGATCTGGCCAGCGTGCATGTCGATCGTCAGCACGCGAGAGGCGCCGGCGACCTCGATGAAGTTCGCGACGAGGCGGGCGGTGACGGGGACGCGCGGCTGGTCCTTCTTGTCGGAGCGGCCGTAGGCGTAGTACGGGATGACCGCGGTGATCCGCCCCGCCGAGGCGCGCTTCGCCGCATCGATCATGACAAGGAGTTCCATCAGCCGCGTGTTCACGGGGGACACGATGGGCTGGATGATGAACACATCGCGCTCGCGGATGTTGTCCAGGTAGCGGACGAAGACTTCCTCGTTCGAGAACTGGAAGACCTCGCAGTCCCCCAGCGGCATCTCGAGGTGCTTCGCGACAGATTCCGCGAGCCCACGGTGCGAGTTGCCCGTGAAGACAGCCATCTCCTGAAACACGGACAAACTCCTCACGTCGGGGACTTCGATCCTACCACTCGCGCCCGGTTGGGCTCCCGAGAGGAATCTGTCCGACGCGGAGCCGAGGACCTACGGCTTCAGCGGTTTCGCCGGTGGGCGCCGCTTCACCGTCGGGTGGATGTCTAACGGCACCTCCGGGCGCACCCGCTCATCGAGGTGGGCGAAGGCGGCAGCGGCGATCATCGCGCCGTTGTCCGTGCAGAGGATGGGCGGCGGCATCCAGACCGACACCGGCGAGCGCTCCAGCACCCGCTCCCGCAGGCGGCGGTTCGCGGCGACCCCCCCGGCGAGCAGCACGGAGGCCACGCTCTCGCGCTCGGCGGCTCGGGCTGCCTTCTCCGAGAGCACGTCCACCACGCTCTCCTCGAAGGCCCAGGCGATCTCGGCGCGGGGGGGCGGGTTGGGCGACTGCACCAGCTGGAGCGCCGCCGTCTTCAGGCCGGAGAACGAGGTGTCATCGCTGCCTCGAAGCCAGGCGCGCGGCAGGCTGAGCGTGCGCGCGGTCGCCGTCGCGGCGAGCGCCGAGAGCGGCGGCCCCCCGGGGTAGCCGAGGCCCAGCAGCCGCGCCACCTTGTCGAAGGCCTCGCCGGCGGCATCGTCTCGCGTCCCCCCGAGGCGCGTGAACGAGCCGTCTTCCTCCACGAGCAGCAGTTCGGTGTGGCCACCCGACACCACGAGGGCGAGCGCTGGCAGTTCCGGCACGGTCTCTGCGAGCCAGTTCGCGCGGACGTGACCCTCGATGTGGTCGACCGGGATGAGCGGCAGGCCGCGTCCGTAAGCGAGTCCGCGCGCCGCGTTCAGCCCGACGACGAGCGCGCCCGGCAGCCCCGGCCCCGCGGTGACGGCGATGGCATCGATGTCGTCCCAGCCGCACGAGGCCTCGGCGAGCGCCGCCCGGACGACGGGGACGAGGGCGCGCAGGTGGGCGCGCGCCGCGACCTCCGGCACCACGCCGCCGGTCTCCCGGTGCAACTCGGTCTGCGAGGCGATGACGTTGGAGAGCAGGCGCCGGCCATCCTCGACGACGGCGGCCGCCGTCTCGTCACAGGAGGATTCGATGCCGAGGATGCGCATGGCTGACCTGACCGGGCGTCGCGGGACACCCTCGAAGCCTACGGGAGGCGGGCGGCCAGCGCCTTCAACTCGTCCAGTTCCCACTGCCCGACATCGCCGGTCTCCGCCTTCAGACGCCACGCGACGTTGAACATGTAGGAGGCGAACGACCACTGCTCCGCCGACATCGAGACTGGCATCCGCAGGGACTCGTCCCGCCAGCGAAGGAAGGGCGACCACTCCGGGCAGATCACGATGTCTACCCAGGTGCAGGAGCGCTGGTAGGTGGTGTGCGGGATGGTGTGCCAGTCCTCCTTCAGCACCTCGTCGTCGGTGACGCTGCTGAAGATCGGGTACTCGCCGCAGGCCGAGTGTCGAGGGCTTCCGAACAGGCCGCAGAGCGCGGTGCCGTCGTCCTCGAGGTGGAGGGCACTACACACGAAGCCGGGGCCGTCCCCCTTCGCGTCCTCTTCGCGCCACACACGAGGGGCGCCGGTCTTCGTCAGCGGGATGATCAGCGGGACGCCGCCGTTGTACTTCTTCCACTGGTGCTTCGGCAGGCGGCCAAAGGTGTACATGTGCAGGGGTTTCGCATCGCTGCGGGTCGAGGTGCAGCAGCCGCCGCACAGGTTGCAGTCCCACGACCGCGCCTCCGCCAACGTGACGTAGCGGAAGTTCGGGGGCGGCACGCTGAACTTTTCGTTCTCGTTGTAGGTATGGTCAGGGGCGACGACCGGAGTGTCGGCGGGGACACCGGCGTACGACGTATGGGGTCGGGGCAACTCCACGATCGCGCCTCTCTCGATGTCCGAGCGCTTCGCGCTCACATCGATGCGCGCGATCATCGCACCCGCGTCATACGCCCGCCACCGACGGTCGTGATATCGACATCGCCTAACGACACGTTAACCCCGTGGCAGGCCCAGTCCGCGCTGCGCGATGATGTTGCGCTGCACCTCGGACGTCCCGGCGGTGATCGTGGAGGCCACGGAGTTGAGGTAGAGCCTCGAATACGCGCCACCGAGGCGGGCGTAGGGGGAGCCGGGCATCAACTGGCCGGCCGGGCCCAGCAATTGCATGCCGGTCTGCGCGACGCGCTGCGTGAGCTCGGAGCCGTACAACTTCGAGACGCTCGCCTCGTGGTTCGGCTGGACGCCCTGCTGCTGCATGAAGGGGATGCGATAGGCGACGTTGAAGCCGACCTGCATCTCGATCCAGCGGTCGGCGAGTTCATAGCGCGCGTTCGGGTTGCGCGACATCAGGCTGCTCTCGTCCTTCGCCGCCTCGACCAGCCGCTCGATGTCGCGCTTCCCGCGCGAGAAGGCGGCGACTCCCGACCGCTCGAAGTCGAGGGTGGCCGCGACCTGGTACCAGCCGCGGTTCTCCTGCCCGATCAGGTTCTCGGAGGGGATGCGCACGTTCTCGAAGTGGACCTCGTTCAGGGTCTTGCCGCCCGACATGTCCTCGATCGGCTGGATCGAGATGCCAGCGGAGTCCATCGGCAGGGCGAACATCGAGAGGCCGCGATGCTTGGCGGCGTGCGGGTCGGTGCGGGCAGCGAGGAGTCCCATCGAGGCCTCCTGCGCGCCGCTCGCCCAGATCTTGGTGCCGTTGATGACGTATTCGTCGCCGTCACGGATCGCGCGCGTCTGCAGCGCCGCGAGGTCCGACCCGGCGCCCGGCTCGGAATAGAGCGTCGTCCAGGTGTCATCGCCCCCGGCGATCCGAGGCAGGAGCAGGCGCTTCTGCTCCTCGCTGCCGTACATCATCAGCGCCGGCCCGACCCAGGCGACGCCAGCGCCGCCCCCACCCGGCATCCGGGCGTAGGCAGCCTCTTCGTTCATGATCATCTGCTGGACCTGGCCCGCGCCGGCGCCGCCGTACTGCTCCGGCCATGCGAGGGCCAGCCACCGCTGGTCCGCCAGCCCCTTCGAGACCTGGTGGGCGAGGGCGGCCCGTTCCTCCGCGCTCACCTCGCCAGTGAAGTCGCGATCGCCCCAGCCGTTCGGCAGGCGCTGCGCCAGGAAGGCGCGCAACTGCTCGCGGAAGCGCTCTTCCTCCGGGGTAAAGGCGAAATCCATCCTGAAGCCTCCGCTGGGGACGGGGGGTGCCGAGGTTCTTGGTGCCGCCGCCCGCGCGTGCAGCCCACTCCCCCGACCCGTACCCCTCGATCTTAGCGCCGCCCCTGCACAGCCGCCGTCTCGTCGATCTGCCTCCGATCCCTGCAAGGCTCCCCCACAGCCATCGAGGGCCGCGATTCGCGCCCTCGACGGCGCACCCCATATCATCGCGAGCGTGACCG
>CANFFZ010000078.1 GCA_947446155.1 Chloroflexota bacterium
CGAGGCGTGGGCGTCCTGCTGTTGAGTGCGTTCGTGCTGAGCCGGATCTTTGACCTCACCGTCCTCAACTGGGTACTGCGGAACTCTGTCGCTGGCCTGCTCGTCGGGATGATGGTGGTGTTCCAACCGGAGATCCGGCGCGCCCTCGAACGCCTGGGTCGTACCGGGTTGCGGACGGCGATGCGACGGGCGGAGCGCGCGGGCGCGATCAACACAGTCGTGCGCGCCTCAACAGCCTTCGCCAAGCAGAGCCTGGGCGCGCTGATCGTGCTCGAGCGCGAGACAGGGCTGAAGGAGGTCATCGACACCGGCGTGCCCGTGGGCGCGACCCTGTCCGTCGAACTGCTCTCCAGCATCTTCCCGGAGCAGTCACCCCTCCACGACGGTGCGGTCGTCGTCCGGGGGGACCTCATTGTCGCCGCGGGGTGCACCCTCCCGCTGTCCGAGGCGCCGCTTCCCGGGGAGTTCGGCATGCGCCACCGCGCGGCCGTCGGCCTGACGGAGCGCACCGACGCGATCGTGATCGTGGTGTCCGAGGAGCGCGGTGAAATCGCGGTCGCCTCGAACGGGCGCATGGTCACTGGGCTTGACGAGGTGCGGCTGACGCGCCAGTTGCAGCGGCTGTTCGACCTCGACCCTGACATGGTCGCGGAAGCCGAGCGGGTGGCTGCCTCGTGAGGCTGGGCCCATTCGGCGACATGAGCCGCGGCGAGGCAGTGGAGGTGGCAACGGCGACGTGGCGTAGCGCCCGTGCGCTGATGCGGAACACCCCCGGCCTGGCCGTCCTGTCGTTCATGCTCGCCATCGTGCTCTGGTACTTCGTCACAGACACCGAGAATCCCACGCTCATCGATGTCTACCCCTCGCCGATCTCTGTCGAATCGGTGAACGTCACCGAGGCGCTCGCGGTGGCGAACCAGTTGCCAGCGATCCAGGTACGCATCTCCGCTCCTGCTGATCGCTGGGAGCGCCTCACGCCCGCGAACTTCCGCGCGCTCGTCGACCTCAACGGGTTCGGTGCACGCTCACAGGAAGTCCCTGTGCGCGTGGAGGTCGAGGGTGTGCGCGGTGTGCGCGTGGTGGACGTGCAGCCTCGGACCGTGGTGGTGAACCTCGAAGATCTCGCGACGCGGCAGGTCTCAGTCGCCGCACGCGGGGTGGGGTCACCGCCGCTGGGGTACCAGATCGGGGCGATCACGCCGCAGACGGCGACCGCGCGCGTCAGCGGGCCGGAGTCGCTCGTGGCCCTTATCGACCAGGCGATCGCTGAGGTGAACGTGACGGGCCTCACGGTGAACGTGCAGCAGACCGTCGTACTGAAGGCTGTCGGCACCGGTGGCGCGGAGATTCGCGGCGTCCGTTTGGAGCCAACGAACGTCCCTGTGAACGTGGAGGTCATCCAGACGACAATCGTGCGCACCGTCCCGCTGGCCGTGGAAGTCGCCGGAGAGCCCGATCCGGGCTACGCGGTGTCGCGTGTGGCGTCCTCGCCTTCGGCGATCCAAGTCCAGGGGCCGATTGAACTGCTTCAGCAGATCGACCGAATCCGGCTGCCTGCCGTGAGCGTGGCGGGGGCGCGCTCGGACGTCGTCCGGTCGGTGCTGATCCCGCTCCCGGCGGGCCTCTCGTACGTGGACCGCGATCGTGCGACGGTAACAGTGACGATTACCGCCGCCGCCGGGTCGCGTCGCACCACGCTCGCCATCGAACCGATCGGCGTGCCGGGTGGGCGCATCGCGCGCGTGCAGGGCTCCGGCAGTGTCGAGGTGATCCTCGAAGGGCCGCTTCCCGTCCTGAACGCCATGGCGTCGGGTGATCTGCGTGCCACGGTCGACGTGGCAGGCGCGAGTACAGGGACATTCAGTTTGCAGGTGAACGTGAAGGCGCCAGACGGCGTCTCCGTGAAGTCGGTGCAGCCCGCCACCGTGACAGTTACGATCGGTGGCCCATGACCTCTCCAGAACCTCTGTTGCCGATCGTTGCGATCGTTGGACGCCCCAACGTCGGCAAGTCCGCGCTCTTCAACCGCCTCACGAGGCGCAACAACGCGCTGGTCGAAGACCTGCCGGGCACCACGCGTGACCGCATCTACGGTCTCGTCGAGTGGCGCGGGCGCAACCTCCGCATCGTCGACACGGGCGGACTCGGTGACGAGGCGACCGACCCGTTCGGGACGCTGATCCGGGAGGGCGTCGCGCACGCCCTCGCAGAGTCGCAGGCCGTCGTGTTTGTCGTGGACGGGCAGTCTGGGCCCACCGGCGCGGACTACGAGGTCGCCGACATGCTGCGCAAGGCGCGCCAGCCGGTGCTGCTCTGTGTGAACAAGGGCGACACCGGTGCCGCCGAGCGGAACTTCGTGGAGTTCTACGCCCTCGGCCTCGGTGAGCCGATGTCCGTCTCTGCGCTTCACGGTCGAGGTGCCGGCGACCTGTTGGACGCTGTCCTCGAACTGATCCCCGAGGCACCCGAGGAGCCTCCCGTCGAGCCAGAGCGCGTACGCGTGGCCATCGTTGGCCGCCCGAACGTTGGTAAGTCCTCCATCACGAATGCCATCCTGGGCGAGAAGCGCGCGATCGTCTCGGATGTGCCGGGCACGACCCGTGACGCCATCGACACCTCCTTCGACTTCGGCGGACAGCCGATGTTGCTGGTGGACACCGCCGGAATCCGTCGCGCGGGCCGCATCGAGCGAGGCGTGGAACGCCACTCGGTGCAGCGTGCGGAGCGCGCAGTCGACCGGTCAGACGTGGTGTTTGTCGTGATCGACCAGCAGGAGTTGCTGGTGGCGCAGGACACGCACATCGCCGGATACGCCGCGACGGCGAACAAGGGCATCGTGATCCTCGTGAACAAATGGGACCTCGCGGAGGATCGGGCGGCGAAGCCCGAGGCGGCCCAGAAGGTGGACGCCAAGTACAAATTCATCCCGTGGGCCCCGGTGATCTTCACCTCGGCGGTGACGGGTGAAGGCGTACAGGACGCCCTCGAGCTGGCCGTTCATATCTCGGAGGTACGCCGCCGCCGTGTCCAGACGTCCGAGTTGAATCGGGTGCTGCACCGCGCGATGGCGGAACACGGCCCGCCGACGATCCGGCACAAGAAGTTGAAGTTGTACTTTGCGACACAACCTGAGGTGGCCCCGCCGACCTTCGTCCTGTTCGTGAACGACCCCGCGCTCGTCCATTTCTCCTACGAACGGTTCCTGGAAAACACCCTCCGGTCAAACTTCGACTTCGAAGGGACCGCGATCCGGGTAATATTCCGCGGTCGTGCCGAGGGTACCGAGGAGCCGTCGTGAACATGCCCGTGGCCGCCGCGCTCGGAGCCCTGGCGGGGTACCTCATCGGTGGTATCCCGTTCGGCCTGATTGTCGGGCGGCTCGCTGGCGTCCGCGATGTCCGCGAGTACGGTTCCGGCAAGATCGGGTTCACGAATTCGCTTCGGACCCTCGGCATGAAATGGGCGATGCTCGTCGTCGCGGGCGACATCACGAAGGGTGTGGCGGCTGTCCTCGTTGGGCGGCTGCTGCTCGACGAGCCGTGGGCGGCGGCGCTTGCCGGCATCGCCGCCGTGGTGGGGCACATCTACTCCGTCTACGCCGGTTTCCGAGGCGGGCGCGGCGTGTCGACGGCGTTCGGCGCCTTCCTCGCGGTCAGTTGGCCCGCGGCGCTTGCAGTCGTCACGTTCTCGCTGATCGTGCTGTACCTGTTCCGGTACGCCTCGTTGATGTCCGTCGTCGGCGTGTTCGTCGGCTTCGTCGTGGTCATCGCGCTCGTGGCGACGGGCGACCTCGCGAATCCGTACGCCGTCTTCGCCATCGGCACGATGCTGGCCGTCGAGATCAGCCATCGAGGCAATATCCGACGCCTGCTGGCTGGCACCGAGCCGAAACTCGGCCAGGGCGGCACGCGACGCGTCCCGGGCGCTTCCTAGCCGCGACCGAGCCGACTCGCGCGCCCACCATCGAGGCGCGCTATAACCGCCGCATGGTCCTCGAATCTGCCCCACGTACCTACGGCGATGCCTTCCGGCACGCTGCCGTCGTCGGCGCGACGGCCTGGGGCACCATGCTCGCCATCCACCTCGCGCGGAACGGGGTGCGCACGACGCTCGTCGCCCGGCACGCCGAGGAGGCCGCGACGCTGCAGCGCGAGCGCACGAACACGCTTCGGCTCCCTGGTGCGGCCTTCCCGGACACCCTTGAGGTGGGCGCGGGCCCCTCTGGAGTTGCGGGTGCAGACCTCGTGGTCTTCGCCGTGCCCTCGCGAACGCTGACCGAGAACGCGCTGGGACTCGCGTCTGCGGTAGCGCCGGACGCGACGCTGTTGTCCGCGACCAAGGGGATCGAGTTCGAGACGGGCCGGCGCATGACGGAATTGCTGTCCGCCGCCCTCCCTGGGCGGGCGGTTGCCGCGATCTCCGGTCCGAACCTGTCTCGGGAGGTCGTGTCCGGCATGCCCGGATCGACCGTGATCGCCTCGAAGGGTGGCCGCATCGATGCGCTTCGGGCGGCGTTCCACTCGGCGTCGCTGCGCGTGTACACCTCGGATGACGTGGCGGGCGTCGAGTTCGGGGGAGCGCTCAAGAACGTGATGGCCATCGCTGCGGGGATGGCCGACGCCCTCGACTTCGGCCACAACGCCAAGGCGGCCCTGCTGACTCGCGGGCTGGCGGAAATCACGAGGCTGGGCGTGGCCGCCGGGGCGGACCCACTCACGTTCCAGGGACTGGCGGGCATCGGCGACCTGATCGCCACCTCGTACAGCCCGCTCTCGCGGAACCGCCGCCTCGGCGAACTGGTAGGCGGCGGCCAGAGCCTGGCGGCAGCCCTCGGTGCGCTAGGGGGCACCGCCGAGGGTGTCCCGACTGTCCCGGCGGCGCTCCGCCTCGCCTCGCGGCTGGGGGTGGAGATGCCGATTACGGAAGGGCTCCAGAGCGTCCTCAGCGGAGGCCAGTCGCCTCTGGAGGCGATGCGCGTCCTCATGAGCCGCTCGCCCCGCCCGGAGCGCTAGGGCGCTCTGGAGGGCGGCAGCCAAGGCGCTCGCGTAGAATGTCTCTCCTATGACGAACCTTCACGATGACGATGAGCTCGAGGACGACGACGAGCCGGTAGCGCTGCCGGCCGCTGGCACCGTCCTCGACGAGATCGAGCGCGGGATGCCGCTGCTGCCCGGGCAGCTCCACGTGCTCTCCGAGCCGAGTCCTGACCTGCTTCAGCGCATCCTGCGCATGTGGCCCAAACTGACGCCCGAACGGCGTAGGGACGTGCTCGCCGCGCTTGAGCACGAGGCTGCCGAGCACTCAGTCCTCGATTTCCATCGGATCTACCTTTCGGCGCTGCGGGACTCGGACACGGCAACACGGATCCTCGCAGTGCGAGGTTTGTTCGAAGAGGACCGCCCAGAGATCATGCGGCTGCTGCTCCCGATGCTGGCGGACGACGACTCCACGGACGTCCGCATCGAGGTTGCGCGCACGCTCGGCCAGTTCATCCTCGCGATGGAGTTCGGCCTGGTGGCAGAGGACGACGCGGAGACGCTGATCGCCGGGCTGCGTGACGTCATCGACGACGTGGAGCAAGTGGACGAGGTCCGCGGGGCCGTCCTCGTGGCGCTTGGCGCGGCGAGCGACGAGGCGACGGCGGAACTGATCTCGGAGCAGTACGAGACGGGCAGCGGCACGATGAAGATCGCCGCCCTGAAGGCGATGGGCCGGAATGCCTCGGACGGCTGGCTCGACCTGCTCATCTACCACTTCGACGACGAAGACCCCGAGGTGCGGGCGACCGCCGCGGAGGCCGCCGGCCTGCTGCTCCTCGATGAGGCAGTGAGCCCCCTCGTGATGCTCGCCACCGAGGACAAGGACAACGACGTCCAGGTCGCGGCGATCAAGGCCCTCGGCGAGATCGCCAGCGACGAGGCGGAACGCATCCTGAACCGCTGGCAGCGTGAGCGCCACGAGCCGCACGTCCGCGAGGCCCTGCGCGAGGCCCTCGGCTCGGTACACCTGATCACTCAGGAGATGCGCCACGGGCAGGGGGGCCGCCCCGACTTCGCGGACGAGGATCCCCCGCTGTGACTTCGGGATCGCGTGACGAGTTCTCCGCCGGCGGCGTTGTCTATCGCCGTGGTGAGGAGGGCATCGAGGTCGTCCTCGTCGGACGGCGTCGTGAGCGCCTCTGGGCGCTGCCGAAGGGGAGGCCGGATGGCAACGAGGCGCCCGAGGAGACGGCCCTGCGCGAGGTGCGCGAGGAGACCGGCCTCGAAGCGCGCATCGAGCAGCCGCTGGGGGACGTGGCCTACTGGTACACGGGGTCGGACGGACAGCGCGTCCACAAGAAGGTCACGTACTACCTGATGCAGCCCGTGGGCGGCGATGTCGCCAACCACGACCACGAGTTCGACGATGTCGCATGGGTCCACCTGTCCGAGGCGGAGCGACTGCTGACACATCGGAACCAACTGCACATCTTGCGTCGCGTCGCTGAACTGACGGACCGCGCGGCGTGACCGCCACGCAGCCGCGTACCGTGGCGACCGGACGCCTCGTGCGGCTGCGCGAGAAGACGGTCGAGGACGCCGAGCGCGACTACTCGTGGCGCACCGACCAGGAACTTGCTGCCTACGACGCGGCCCGCCCGCTTACCGTCCGCTTCACGAACTTCGTCGCCACGATGGCGGAAGAACTGAAGTATCCGACCGCCCACCGGCGTACCTATGCCATCGAAGACCTCGAGACCGGCCGGCACATCGGCAACGTCATGTACTACGGGTACGACGCCAACCAGCGTGAGGCCGAGATCGGCATCACGATCGGTGACCGCGACTACTGGTCGCGTGGCTTCGGTGTCGACGTGGTGCAGTCGATGCTGGGGTTCCTGTTCGAGGAGAAGCGGCTGCGCCGGGTGTACCTCCATACGCTGACGTGGAACTACCGCGCCCAGAAAGCGTTCGAGCGCGCTGGTTTCGAGCGCATCCGCCCGGTCTCACGCGGCGGCTACGAGTTCCTGTACATGGAGGCCACCGAGGAAACGCTGGCCGCCTCGCTCCTCCCTTTCGCTCGCGAGGATCGCGAGTAGGCGCGGACTCGAACGTCGGACGCAGAGAGGGCCGCCCAGTGGGCGGCCCTCTCGTTCACACTCGCGTGTGGGTGACCTCGGGTGAGGCCCAATCGGTTAGGCGGTTGCCTTCGCGACGGGGCGGCCCGGGAGGTCGAGGTCCGCCGGGGGCGGAGCGGGGTTGACGAGGCCCGCGAGCAGCTGGCTGGGGACGAGCGAACGGAGTTCGTCCGCGGTCCACATGCCGGCCTTCGCGATGGTGCGGTTCGGTGTCTCGTCCCATGCCAGCGAAACGGAGCCGCCGGACACGTAGAAGATCTTGCCGTTGATGTTCCACGCCTGGTCCGAGAGCAGGTAGTTGACCATGGGGGCCACGTACTTGGGCTCCCGCAACTGCTGCACGATGGACTCCTCGCGGACCGCCTGTTGCGCGATGCCGGCACGGGCCCGCATCTCACGGGCACTGTCCGGCACGCTGGCCGTCATACGAGTCGCCGCGCCCGGCGCGATGCCGTTCGAGGTGACGCCGTAGCGACCGAGGTCGCGGGCGAGGCAGCGGACGCCGCCGGCGATGCCGGCCTTGGCCGCACCGTAGTTGGACTGACCCGCGTTGCCGTTCAGGCCGGAGCCAGACGAGAACGCGATGATCCGGCCGTAGCGGTTCTGGCGCATGATCACGGACGCCGGCTTGGCCACGTTGAAGTAGCCAGTCAGGTGTACGTCCACGACCTCGTCCCACTCGGACTCGGCCAGGTTGAAGATCATGCGGTCACGCAGGATGCCGGCGACGTGGATCACGCCGTCCAGCCGCCCGAAGGCGTCCACTGACTGCTTGATCATGTTCTCGCCACCGGCCTCGGTCGACACGGTGTCCATGTTCGCCACGGCCTTGCCGCCAGCGGCGGTGATTTCCTTGACGACTTCTGCGGCCGGGCCGGCGTCGCCGCCGGTGCCGTCCAGATTCACACCGGGGTCGTTGACGACCACGGAACCACCGAGCGAAGCAGCGAGCAGGGCGATCTCACGCCCGATGCCGCGGCCGGAGCCGGTGATGACGTATGCGCGGCCCTCCAGGGGCTTTGCCATGTTCGGTTCCTCTCTTTCCGCGACTACGCCAGCGCTTTGGCTGGAATGTCGCGGCCGGGGACTTCAACGTCCTCGCGCGGCGGGGCCGGGTTGTCGATGCCCTTCATCAGGATGGAGGACACAGCGTCATCCAGTTCAGCCTGGGACCAGAGGCCCGGCTTGAAGATGGTGCGCATCGCCGTCGGGTGGTGCGCCACGGAGACGGTGCCCCCGGAGACGTTGAACACCCAGCCGTTGACGTTCCACGCGTCGTCAGACGCGAGGTACCCGACCATCGGCGCGACGAACTCGGGCTCACGGAGGCCGGAGAAGGCGCTCTGCGGGGCGGCGGCCGCGGCCTGAGCCGCACCCGCGATGCCCTGCGAGGCACGCAACTGGCGCGCGGAGTCCGGCACCGTCTGCGTCATGCGCGTGGCGGCGCCCGGGGCGATCGCGTTGCAGGTGACGCCGTAACGGCCCAGGTCCTTCGCCACGACTCGGGTCATACCCGCGATGGCGGCCTTCGCCGCGCCGTAGTTGAACTGGCCCGTGTTGCCGATGATGCCCGAGGTGGACGAGAAGTTGATGATCCGGCCGGAGCGCTGCTGTCGCATCAGGACAGACGCGGGCTTGATCGTGTTGTAGTGGCCCTTCAGGTGGACCGCGATGACCGCGTCCCACTCTTCTTTAGCCATGTTGAAGATCATGCGGTCACGCAGGATGCCGGCAACGTTGACCAGGATGTCGATCCGGCCGTACTCGTCGACTGCCTGCTTCACCATGTTTTCGCCACCGGCGTATTCCGCGACCGAGTCCGTGTTGGCCGAGGCGATACCGCCGGCAGCCTTGATCTCGTTCACGACCTGCTGAGCCGGGCCGGCGTCGCCACCGGTGCCGTCCACGTTCACGCCAGGGTCGTTCACCACGACCTTCGCGCCCTCTTTCGCGAACAGCATTGCGATGCCGCGACCGATGCCACGGCCTGAGCCCGTGACGACGGCGACCTTGCCGTCCAGTGCGCCCATATCCCTAGTCCTCTCCCGCCCCCTCCCGAGGGCACTTCACAGATGCACATCCCCAACGAAGGGAGATGCGGATCGCGCCTGTCCCTACCCGCGTGCCGGTAACGTCACCGTCCCAGTCCCCGGGGAGGTCTTCTGCCCGGACGGATTCTCCGTCCAGATCTCCAGGTCGACCAGGTGGTTCGACCCGTCGATGTACTTCTTCACGACCACGCCTTTGCAGACGATGTCCTGATTCGGATAATCCATGCCGCGGTACGTGCAGCCGAACTTCCGCACGGCGCCCCGCGGTGCCACCCAGTCGTGCAGCAACTGTCCCAGGAACGCGTTCTTCAGAGCGCCGTGGACAATGATGGTGTCCAGTCCGGTCTCCTTCGCGAACGCCTGGTCGTAGTGGATCTGGTAGAAGTCGCCGGAAGCGCCCGCCCAGACCACCAGTTGCTGCGTGGAACAATTCTTCTGGAGCGTGGGGATCTCGTCTCCCACATTCACGTCGTCCCAGTAGACCTGCTCCGCCATCCCGCGCCCTCTGTCCGTCCTGCCTGCGCCCGCC
>CANFFZ010000079.1 GCA_947446155.1 Chloroflexota bacterium
GCAGTCGCGACGTGCAGGCCGCCGATCGGCACGCCGGCGATGGCGTCGAACGGGTCGACCGTCCGCTGGCGCTTCAGCATCTCCAGTTCCAGTTCGTCCTGGATCAGGCGTGCGGTCCGCTTCAGCGCGTCCGGCCGCGAGATCAGCAGCTTCGCGTTCACGTACACCGGCGAGTTGCGCACCGTACGACCGAGGCTGAAGTCACCGAACTGGATCGCCCCGATCCGCCACAACGTGTCGGCCAGCCATAACCGCCCCTGCGGGTCCATCCGCCCCGACGGATCGCGTGAGGTCATGCGCGCCTCCGTGGCATCGCGAGCGCTTCCGGGTTTACCGCATTCGAGGGCACACGCCCAGCGAGGCCTGCCAGCACACCCTCCACCGCCAGCCGCGCCATCGCCGTGCGCGTCTCCAGCGTGGCGCTGCCGAGGTGTGGCGCGACGACGAGGTGTGGTGCGCTCAACAACGGATCGTGTACCGGCAGCGGCTCGGGCGTCATCACATCGAGGCCCGCCGCCGCGATCTGCCCGGAGCGCAGCGCCTCGGCCAGTGCCGGCTGGTCGACGACCCCGCCGCGCGTCGTGTTCACGAAGATCGCGTCCGGACGCATGCGCGCGAAGAAAGCGGCGTCGCACATCCGGGTGGTCTCGGGGGTCAGGGGGACGTGCATGCTGACATACTCGGCGCGCGCGAGCAGATCGTCGAGGGGCGCGAACGTCCCCGGGAAGTCCGGCACCGCCCGCCGCCCTGCGTACAGCACTGTCATCCGGAAGCCCGAGGCGCGTTCCGCCACCGCTCGCCCGATCCGCCCCGGCCCCACGATCCCGAGCGTCGCCCCGCTGACCCGATGCCCCAGCATCCACGTTGGGTGCCACGGGCCCCAACCGCCGCCTCGGAGGGCCGCATCGCCCTCGGGCAACCGTCGAGCCGCGGCCAGCAGCAGCGCCCACGTCATGTCCGCGGTCGCGTCCGTGAGCACACCGGGCGTGTTCGTCACCAGCACACCGCGCTCCGTGCAGGCGGGGACATCGATGTTGTCGTACCCCACGGCCATGTTCGCGACCACACGCACCCGAGGCGCCACGTCCAGCAGCGCGCCGTCGATGCGTTCCGTGAGCACGGTCAGGAGCCCGTCGCAGCCCTCCGCACGCGTGCGTAGCGCCTCGGCGGAGGGCGGCGTCTGCGCCTCCCAGATGCTGAGGTCCACCGCCTCCTGCAGCGTCGCCAGGGGCGACCCCGGGGCCGCCCCGCCAGGCAGGATGCGCGAGACAAAGACCCGAGGCCGTTCGGTCATCGCGCGATTGTACGGGCGCTCACTCGACTGCTGCCCGGCAGGAAACCGCCCACCACTGGATTTGCCCACACCCGCGACCGTCGAGGCAGCACGAGCGGCACCGGTATCCCCGACCCCATTACCTCCGTGCGCCGCGCGAGGAACAGCACCCCCGTCAGCGCGCAGCTCACCGCATCCAACTCGTCGTGCGTGATCCGCCGCCGCGGGATCCCGCGCACGCCCGCGCGGAACAGCCCCAGCCGCAGCCCTTCGATGCTCGCGCCCTTTCGAGGGATGCCCAGGACGTCCTGCGTCATCCCGGGGTAAACCTCGATCACCGTGCGCCCCATCGCCTGCAGCGTCTCCCGCAGCGCGATGCCCCGCAACGTGAGGTTCACCATTGAGGGCAGTAGCGTGGGGAAGGGCCGGTACCCCGCGCGCGCCGCGAGGCGGTCCACCTCGCGCATGATCCCGGCGCTCGCGCACTCGCATGTCCGGTCCGCGCAGTGCCGCCCCTCCGGCAGCGCGAGCGGCGCGTCGATCGCCACCACCGCCGGGTCGTGCGCCTCGACGGCTTCGAGGATCGCCTCGTCCGTCCGCACGACGCGCAGATCGATCAGCCGCCCGTCGCGCCCCATCACTGCGAGGCCGGTGGGGTACCTCGGCACGCTCCGCAGGTCGATCCCCACCACCGTCCGAGGCCGGCGAGAGGGGCGCGAGCGGGTCGGCGGCTCTACACTCGACATGCGCCCGTCCTCGATCCGATGGTTGATGCCGAATGGTTGATGGACGTGTGCGCGAGGCCGCATCTCAAGCGTGCGCCAGCATATCGAGCACTGCAGGGTCGGAGGATGGCAATGGCTGAGAAGCGCCCGGGCGAACCGTTCACACGGATCGACGTCAACGAGGCCAAAGAGATGATCGACGCCGGCGGCGTCCAGGTCATCGACAGCCGCGAACCCCACGAGCACGAGGACGGCCACGTCCCCGGCTCGCTCCAGATCCAGCACATGGCCACGCTGGTCCACGCCGACAAACTGGCGAAGGACCGCCCCATCCTCTTCATCTGCAAGACCGGCGCGCGCTCGGCCGTCGCCGCAGAGTTCGCCGCCGCCCTCGGCCTCACCGACATCTACAACGTCGAAGGTGGACACGAGGCCTGGGCGAAGGCCGGCTTCCCGATGGACACGGGCCGCTAGACGCGGCTCCGCAACACGTCGCGCACCGCCGTCAGCAGCGCGTCCGCGTCCAACGGCTTCTGCACATAGCGTGCCGTCACGCCCGCGGGCAGCGTCGGACGCTCGGCTCCGATGTCGGTCGTGACGAAGACGATCTTGTCCCACAGTTCGCGAGTGTGTGCCTGCACCCACGCCGCGAATGTACTCGCGTCGATCCCCCGCATCGCCTGGTCCGCGATCACGAGGTCGTAGCCGCCGCCGATCAGATCCTGCACACCCTGCGCGCCGTCCGCTGCCGTCGTTACCTCGAACCCAGCCTTGACGAGGATCTCTGCGGTCAGCACCCGGATCGCCCGGTCACCATCGATCACCAGCACCCAGCCGAGCGACTGCGACGGCACGGCCGAGCGGCTCACCGGCTCGTGCGCCTCCGGTGTGGGCGCCACCGTCCGAGGTGCCTGCCCCTGCACCAGCGGCAACTGCACGCCCGCCGGCGGCAGCGCTGCCTCCGGCTCCTGGCGCGCGAACTGCAGCAGGTTGCGCATGATCCGCGCCGCGCGTTGCGACTCTTCCTCGATCGTGTGGAGCGCCTGCTCGCGGTCGACCCCCTCGAGGGTGTCGAGGATCTGCGCGTACCCGAGGATCGACGTGAGCGGGTTGTTCAGTTCGTGCGCCACACCCGCGACGAGGTCGCCCAGCGCATCGAAGCGTGCCGCCGATACTCCCTCGGGGTCGGCCACTCCGGCGACGGCTGCTGCAGGCGTGATCCGCTCACGCAGCCGAGGGCCAAGCCGCCGCAGCGTCCGCTCGGCCAGCCAGCCGTCCGCGCCGGAGAACCCTCGCGCAGCGCGGCGGTAGAGGATGGCCGTACCGGCGATGTCCGCTCCAGCGAACAACGGGACGTGCAACCGCGAGCGCAGCCCGAAGGCAGGCAGCCGTCCGAGCGGGGTGAGCGCGATCGCGCCCGCTGTCAGGGGCAGCAGGTCGCCATCGAGCGTCGGCTCACCGCGCTCGCGCACGCCGACCTCCGCCTCGTCGAGCCGCGACCACGCATCTCCAGACGCCACCCCGGCCATCGCCGTCGGATACGTCGCGACGACGAGGGCTCCCCCGCCGACGAAGCGCAGCACACATGCAAAGTCGAACGGCATTGCCGCGTCGAGCGCCTGCAGCACACCGCGAGTAGCCGCCGGTGCCTCGTCGGCGTCATCGAGCCCATCGGCCGCGGCCAGCGGCGCGTCGCTCGGGACCGGCATCACGCTCGATGCGAACTCGGGAAGGGCGCCACCCGAGGGCACGGCGAGGCGGATCGCCCATCCCTCGCCGCTCACCATGCCGACCATCTCCATCACCAGTGTGACCGAGACCTCGGCCACCTCGAAGCGCAGCGCGCCGGTCCACGTGAGTCCCGGCCCCGGCCACGGTTCCGGCCAGCGAGCGCGGTCGCCACGCGCCACCAGCGAGCGCACCTCGCGCCCGAGCACTGTCCCCGTCTCGGACAGCCCGAGGAGCGCGCACGCGGCAGCGTCGGCGCGGCAGATACTCCCGCCGGCGTCGACCAGCAGTCACCCCGGGGGTGGTGCGTCCACAGTGCGTGCCCCAGCGTCAGGCACGAATACCCCTTTCGAGGGCAGAGTGATCTTCAATCAATGGTCGGCCGAAGGCGGAGCCCCATGCTCCGGGGAAACCCTCGCATTCGCCAGAGGGTTGTCCACAGTTCTGTGTGGATAACGGTGAGCGCTTCGACGCGCTAGTTCCGCCGGTCGACGCCCCCGAAGCGCTCGGACACCGCCCGCTGCGCCTGCTGGTGCGCCCCTCGGATCAGCGGCTCCAGCACCGCGTCCGCCCGCTCTAGCCGACGCCGCACGTCCAGCGTGTCGAGGAGCGGCTGGAGCAGCCGAGGTGGCAACACATCAGCAGCGGCCGTCCCGATCGCGTCTGCCAGCGCTCCTGGCGCCTCTGGGACGCGCACATTGCGGCGGTACACCCCGTCCACCAACTGCCTGAAGCGCTGCACCTGTTCGAATGCCTTGGTCACCTGCTCCAGCAGCGCCTCCGGCACCTCGCTGACCTCGTCCACGGGGTACTCGACCTCTGCGGTCAGGAACGCGCGGTCGCGGTTCAGACTCAGGATGCGGAAGCGCCGCTCGCCGATCGTCTGCACCATCACCCGGCCACCGCCCACGGGCGAGGCAGACTGGATGCGCGCCGTCGTGCCGATGTCGTGCGGGACCGTCTCGCCGTCGCCTACCTCCGCGCCCGAGCGGATCAGTACGACTCCGAACGGCTCGTCCGCCTCCATGCACTCCGCGAGCAGTTGGTGGTACCGCGGCTCGAAGATCTGGATCGGGAGGCCCATACCGGGGAACAGCACCGTCCGCAGCGGGAACAGCCGCAATGGGCTCACCATGACCAGACACCAGCCGTGGTGGCATCGTCCGCCGCAGCACGGCGGACCGAGGGCTCAGCGGCAGCGTTGCGCATGACGTAATGCTACTCCGAGGCGCCCGCTACGACTGCCATCGAGCACTCGCGCGGTACCGACTTCTCCTACAATCCCGCGCAGTCGCCAGCGGTAAGCGGAATCCGGATACGCATGCCACAGAACATTTCCAACCTGCGCGAGCACGGGCGCCGCCTATTCAGAGAGTGGCAGGAGACGCTACCCGAGGACGAGCGGATGTCCCTGGACGCCCCGGCAGATCAGGTCGACAGCGCCGGCAAACGGCTCCTTGCCGAGGAGATCGAGCGCCGGCGCAACGTCGATGCCACGAGCGCAATGGACGGCAGCCCGGTGACGCTCGCCCCGACGCCTGGGTGCGATGTCCTCGAGATGGAATTCGAGTGGCTCGACCTCGAACTCGTCGGCCTCTAGGCCATGACCGAGACGTTCAGGCGCTATACGCAATACGGCACGATCCCCGACTGGCTGGAGACGCGAATAACGAACGCGTTGCGGGACCGCCGCACTCGCCAGGTGGCACTCGGTGCCGATGACCTATCGTCCGGTGCCTTGATGTTCGGGCCTGATGAGTACCCCCTCATGGACATCGACGATGTCGCGAACTTCTCGACGCTCCAGGTGCTCGACCTCAACCCTCAGTCGGGCGTACTCGACATCGACCACGTTGCAGACTTCGGCGCCAACACTCCGGGCATCGACCCCGCCATCCCGCTCGATGCGGGACAACCGCCGAGCCCGTTCCTGGGGCTCCCGGGGCCGATCAAGATCAACTGGTGGGGGAACGGCAAGTTGTTGACCGCGGGGATAGCCGCCGCGGCCGCTACCCTCGTGCTCGTCGGTATCCAGATGCTGCCCGATGACCAGGTCAGCATCGATAGCCCGGATGGCACTGTGACCGCTGCTGGTGGCACAGCACCCGCGCTCCCTTCCGCGTCACCGGCGTCGGGCGCTGCGTCACACGAGTTGCGTCTGTCGATCGCCGGGAGCCTCGGCTTCACGCTCGAGAGTCAGGTCAAGCCGGGCGGCAACCCAAACGTCCGCGTGGAGACGCGCATCTCTTACGGCGTGAAGTTCCACGACTTCGCCGCTCCGACGCAGCAGTTCGCGACACCCCTCGTCGTCCAGGGTGACATCCGTACCAAGAGCGGTACGAAGTCGTTCGAGGTAAAGACAGGCGAGTTCATCGATCTGACGACCGGCGCACGCGGCCCCATCACCCCGGAGCTGCTCGCACTGGCCGAGGCAGGCGCGGTGGCCTGGGATCGGGTGATCTTGAAAGCGACTGAGTCGAACGACGCTTCGCCCGTCACCATCACGGTCCGAGCAGTCGTGGCTCCCGCCGGCCACCGCCTCGACGCAGCGTCCTCGCTGCCGAACACCAAGACCCTCGCCCCGTAACCGCAGGCCGGGCGGCGCGCGCGAGCCCTACGCCGTCTGCAGCGCCCGCACGCGAAGCGCAGCCGTCGAGGCGCCCGCACCCGCCAGCGGCAGCAGCGCCATCAGCGCCCCACCGTCGTAGTAGTGCGGGACATAAGCAGTGCCAGCGGCGACCCCGTCATCGAGCTTCACCGCGATGCGGATCGAGGCCGTCCCGTCCGTCAGGTCGACCACGTCGCCTGTCCGGACACCGGATGCCTCCGCGTCACGCGGGTTCAACCAGACGGACTCCTCGCGGTGCAACTTGTCCGCGTCGTCCGAGTGGATCGAGGCCGCATCCCACGCCGTGTACAGCGACCGCCCCGTCGCGAGCGTGAGCCCGCCAGCACGGGAGACCACCGAGGCCGGCGCCGGTTGAGCGTTCGAGGTCGTCGATGCCGCGATCAGCGCGCGCACCTGTGCCGGGTTCGCGTCCACCTGCTCCATCGTCGGGTAGCCCGTCGCCGCGGCCAGCGCCTCGTGCGCCTCCGCAATACCCGAGGGCGCCTCGCGGTCGCCGAAGCGCCCCGCCAGCGCCGCGAGGATCGCAACCCCGTCCGACTCCTGGCCACGCGCGCGCTGCGCCGAGCGCTGGTGCATCACGCGCCGGTCAGCGTTCGTGATCGTCCCGTCCGTCGCGAAGAACGGCGCCGTCGCCAGCACCACCGTCCCGTGCTCCGCGACCGTCGAGCGCAGCGAGTCGATCACCACCAGCGCTTCGAGGTTCCCGAGCGCCGCCTCGATCGCCGCGCGGCCGGGCGCGTTCAGCAGCGGGTTGTCGGCGTGGATCACCAGCGCCTTCACCTCGCCGCGCTGCGCCGCCTCGATGATCTCCGGGAACGACTTGCCGCCCGCACCCGGCACGATCCCCATGTCGGCAATGCCGAGCACGTTCGCGTCCGTCGGCAGGTAGTGGAACGCAGAGCCCGCCTCCGCGCCGCGTAGCGCGATCGCGAGGTTCACCGCCGCTGTCGCACCCGCGCCCGCGCGGGCCGCGCCGTCCGCACCGTTCGGCGCGTAGACCACAGCGCCGTTCCCAGCGCCCTTCGCCTTCGCGACCACATCGAGGGCACGCGCCCAGCCCGCGGCGTCCACGCCCGCCGGCGCAGCGCCACCGTCAGCCAGCCCTTGCAACGCCGCCGCCTCGAGGCCCGGCGCCACGCGCACGATGGCTGCGGCCCAGCGGTCGAGGGCAGTCCACTTCGCCGAGACGATGACCACCTGCGCCTTGCGCTTGATCACCGAGTCCTTCAGCCGCAGCGAGACCACCTGGTGCGAGTCCTCGACATCGAGGGCGGCCAGCACCACCGTCTGCGCCTGCTCCAGGTCAGTCAGCGAGGCGGGCACACGATCCGTGCCGAACGCCGCGCGCATCGCCGAGGCGACCGCGCGATGCACCGTGCCGTGCGAGAAGTCGAGGTGCGGCGTGCCGATCGCACGCGCGAGGCGCGCCAGCAGGTACGCCTCTTCGTTCGTCGCCAGCGGCGAACCGAGGACCGCGATCGCGTTGGCGCCGCTCGAGGTCTTCACCGCGCTCAGCGCGTCCACAGCCGTCGTCAGCGCCTGCTCGAACACGGCCGGCAGCAGCCTTGACCCCGCGCGCACGAGCGATCGCGTCAGCCGTTCGCGCTCCGCGACCGCGACATAGCCGAAGCGCCCGCGCACACAGATCTGGTCGCGCGAGAACGGGTTCAGCCGGTCGGGCCGCACGATGACCGGGCGGTCGTCGGCCGTGCCGTAGGAGATCGTGCAGCCCACGGCGCACGAGTTGCACGTGGAGTTCGTCCAGTCGTCCGCGCGGCCGATCCACTTGTTCGGCTTCTCCATCAACGTCGCCGTCGGGCAGACATCGATGCACGCGCCGCAGAAGTTGCAGTCGGATTCGTGGATCGAACCACCCGTGCCGAAGGCGATCATCGTGCGGTGGCCCTTGCCCG
Source organism: Chloroflexota bacterium (assembly GCA_947446155.1). The sequence continues at coordinate 8,269 of CANFFZ010000079.1, forward strand.
AGAGCGCGATCGCGCCCGTGTGCCGCAGGTCGTCGCAGGCACGCACGCAGCGTGTGCAGAGGATGCACATCTGCGGGTCGAACTCCAGGAACGGGTTGCCGCGGTCCGGCTCCGGGGGCGGCATCTCGTAGTACGAGCGCGGCTCACCCACCCACGGCTCCTCGAAGTCGCCCTGGTCCACGATCTCGCACGAGGTCTGCAACTCGCAGCGGTAGTTCTTCGAGCACGTCAGGCATCGATGTGTCACGACGTCGTCGCGCAGGCAGATGTCGCCCGGCATGCAGTGGACGCGACGGTGACACGTCAGGCAGCGGTCCGGGTGGTTCGCGAGGATCAGCGACATCACGGACTGTCGGGTGCGCTGCACCTCGGCGGTCTCGGTGTTCACCACCATGCCGTCCGCCACCTGCGCCACACACGACAATTGCAGCGTCGTCGGCCGCGCGCCCACGATCTCCACGATGCACGTGCGGCAACCCGCGTACGGGTCCAGCCCGTCGATGTAGCAGAGGTTGGTGATGGCGACGCCGTTCGCCTTGATCACCTCGACGAGGCGGGCTCCCGCAGGAGCCTCCACGGCCTGGCCGTTGAGTGTGATCTGGACCACGGTCCCCACCCCTCGATGTCCCGGCGACGCCTCCCTCGATTGCGAGGTGGCGCCTCAGACGTCAGTTAGTGCTTGTGCCCAGCCGAGTGCGTAGCCCCGTCGCGGTCGAGCTTACCCGGCAACTTCTGCGGCCCGAACGGCCCGTCTATCCCCGCCACCTCGACGCGTGAACGCGCCGTCGGCATCGAGGTCGTCAACGGCTGCCGGTCCTGCGTCTGCCCGTTCGGGTAACGCCCACCGGTCTCGCCGAGGTACCGCTGCGCCTCAGCGGTCAGCGTCTCGCGGTCGCGGTACATCGTCTCGAAAACGTACACCGCATCGTCGTATCGCCCACCGGACTGGATCGCCTGGTACGGGCACGCCTCCGTGCAAAGGCCGCAGTACATGCAGATGCGGAAGTCGATCTCGTAGCGGTCGATGTTCAGCGTGCCGTCGGCGCGAGGGCTGGTCTGGACCAGAATGCAGCCGTCCGGGCAGGCCTGCGCGCACGTGGAGCAGCCGGTACAGCGCTCCTCGAACCACAGCAGATTCGTGCGGGCGCGCACAGGCACCTCGCGCTGCTGTTCCGGGTAGTTCACGGTGATGGCCGGGCGCACGACGTGCCGGAGCGTCACAAGCATCCCACGGGCGATGCCGAGTCCGTACGCCACGACGCCTCATTCCCTCGGCGAGCCGCCATTCGAGGCACCCCGCCACCGCGCGCGAGCATATCCGAGCCCCGCCCCGCGCGATAC
>CANFFZ010000080.1 GCA_947446155.1 Chloroflexota bacterium
GATCTCCACGTCGGACACCTCGAACGGCTCGAGGATGGCGGCGCGGTCCCGGACACGCGTCAGGATGAGGTCGAGTTCGGCGCGCTCGGACGGCGTCCGGTGGATCGCGCGGGCGTCGAGGTGGAACGCGCCGCGTACGCCCTCGGAGAGTGCGAGCCACTCGGTGGAGAGGCCGCCGGTCACGGAGACGTACGCGCCTTCGGCATCGATCTTCGCGAGTTTCACCGTCGCGGGCAGTCGTACCTCCCGCCGCTCGCCGGGAGCGAGCCCGCCGAGGCCGCTCGCCAGCAGCACGCGGAGCCGCGAGCGATGCGGCTCTCCCTCCGGCAGCGCCACTCGAGGTGGCACCCAGACGACGTAGCCACCCGGCTCGACGTGCGGGTCGCCCTCGATGTCGGAGGTGAGGAGGTCGGCGAGCTCGGCGGCGCCGGGCACAGGCCCTTCCGGCCACACGCAGCCCGTGGTGACGCCGATCCGGCGCTCCCGCTGGATCAGGACGGCGTCATGAGGCGTGGGGTCGTCGTCGCTGACTCGGAAGGTGCGGAAGAAGCGCTCGGCCATCCACCCGGCCAGCAAATGGACGGCAGCAGCCTGGGCGGGTGGGAGCGCAGGCACGGTCTCTCCCTGCCGGACGGGGAGGGTTACTGGGCCTCCGCGCGCTCGCGTGCCAGCCGGGCGTCACGCCGCTGCAGGCTGGGGTTCAGCCCGTGGACGAGCACATCCAGGATGACGAACAGGTTGATCACGCCGAAGAGCAGCACGCCGGCCAACTTCAGCGACGTCGCGAACGCCCCGCCATCGTTGCCGGTCCGCTGAAGCAGGATGACGCCAAGGACTGCGGCGATCAGCAGCGCGAGCGTGATCACCACGCGGTCCCACCGCCGGACGAACCGTGAGAGCACGGCGAGCGTCGCGGCGCCCCCGGCCACATTGCCAGCGAGCGCACCGAGAAGCGGTGTGCCGTGGTGGTGTTCCAGGCCGAAGGAGAGCACCAGCAGACTGAACAGCGCCGCCGGAGCGACGGTCGCGATCAGGATGCCGGGCACGTCAGAGCGCTTGAACCGCATTGCCTACCCCCTCAGCGAGTCCCATCTTGCCCGCCAGCGCTGCCCTCGGCAACCGCCCAAGCGTTGCCTGCTCGTCAGATGTTCGACCGCGACTGCCCGCCGTCCACGTTGAGCGTGGCCCCCACCACCCAGGAGGCGGCGGGAGACGCGAGGAACACCACCGCCCGCGCGATCTCCTCCACCGTCCCGAAGCGCCCTCCGGGGATGTTCTGGGCGACGAACGCGGCCATCCCCCCCGGATCCTCGACTAGCCGCCGGCCCCACGACCCGCCTTCGAAGGCGACCGAGCCGGGGGCGACGTTGTTCACCCGGATATCCTCCCGGATCCAGTCGAGCGCCAGCGCCTTCGTCATGGCGATCTGGGCCGACTTCGATGCGTTGTACTGCGGCGGCCCGCCCGACTCCCGCCCGAAGATCGAGGAGATGTTCACCACCGCACCCTGACCGGACACGAGGAGGTGCGGCTTCGCGAGTTCCATCAGCCGCAGCGGCGCAGTGACGTTGAGGTCGAACGACCGCCCGAAATCCTCGACCGCCGTCCCGCCTCGCACCGTCGCGCCCGCGTTGTTCACTAGGACGTCGATGCCGCCGAAGGCCGTCACGGACCGCTCGATGACCGCCGTCGCCCCGGCGTCCGTCGTCAGGTCAGCCGCCACTGTCTCGATTCGCGAGCCGGGCGATGCTGCGCGAAGGGCTCCTGCGGTCGCCTCGAGCGCGTCGCTCGTGCGGGCGCAGATCAGGACGCGCGCGCCCTCCGCGAGGAACGCGGCGGCGATGGCGCGGCCGATGCCGCGACTGGCGCCCGTCACGACTACCGAACGCCCCGCCAGTCCGAGGTCCATGCCGTCTCCTTCGGGTACACGCTTGATCCTGCACGTACCGCAGGACGGCGTCCACCTCGCGTATGCAACGCGTGACACCGGACACCAACGGCGCGGAGTACCCTCCACGCAGGGAGCACCTGTGTCCGTTTCACTCGCCTTTGAGGGATCCGTCGTCATCATCACGCTCGCCCCCGAGGCGGGACGGCACAACCGCGCCAGTGTCGCGGCGCTGGGCGATGCTGCGAAGTACATCGCCGGGCGGCTGGATGGCCCGGACGCGTTGCGTGCGGTCGTCGTGACGGGCGATTTTGGCTGTGGGTGGACGGACAGCGCGCTGGCGGAATCCGACGGCACCCCTGGCGTCGAGGCGCTGGGGGCCGGTGTTCAGGCGCTCGCCGATATGCCTCAGCCGGTGGTCGCGGCGATCGCGGGCGTTTGCCACGGGCCAGGCCTCGAGATCGCTCTCGCCTGCGACATCCGCCTGGCGGCCACTAATGCCACGTTCGCCGCGCCCGAGACAGCGCTGGGGACACTTCCTCGCGCCGGGGGCACCCAGCGGCTGCCGCGTGCCGTTGGGCGCGCCCAGGCGCTGCGCCTGATCCTGACCGGCGACACCATCGATGCCAAAGAGGCGTGCCGGATCGGCCTCGTCTCCTCCGTCCTCGCGCTGGGCGAGGTTGCGACCGAGGCGCGGGCACTCGCCGCTCGGATCGCGGAACGAGGCCCGATCGCGACGCGGATGGGCAAAGAAGCCGTCCAGCGAGGCGCGGAGATGACGCTGGAGCAGGCGCTGCGCTACGAGACAGACTTGACCGTGCTGCTGCAGTCCACCGCCGACCGGGCAGAGGGCGTCCGGGCGTTCGCCGCCAAGCGCCCGCCTCGCTTCACGGGGCGGTAGTCTAGTCAGTCGATGGCACTGGGCCGGACGCGAAGCGTGCCCGGCAGCGAGGGGGAACGCACTTGAACGTCATCCTGAACTCTGACGAGGCACACGCCGTCCTGTCGCTCGTGAGCGCGCAGGTCCTCGACCATGTCGAACTGTCCGAGGCGGGCCGGAAGGCGATCCGGGACTGGCGCCGCGCCCACGACATCGGTCGGGCCGGGCTCGACGACTTCACGGAGAGCATCAACGTCGCGATCGGCAACCACATCGACGAGCACACCACTCGCATGATGCGGATCCGCGGTGCCATGAAGGTGAAGGGGCTCTAGATGAAAGTCGAATTCACCGTCGAAGAGATCCACTCGATGTTCCAGGCGGTCGTCGACCAGGTCGTTGCGATCGACCTGGACAAGAAGGACCGCGCCGCGATCCGTCGTTGGGCGTCTGACGAGATGACCCCCGGCGACGTGCCGATGCGCCGCCTGTCCGACAAGATCAACGAGCAGGTCCAGCACGCCCACGACCGCTCTGAGGTGTCCCCGATCAAGAAGCCCGACTGGGCCGAGTAGCCCTCGATGGCTGAGGCCGAAGCGCCCCTCGTCCGCATCACCCGCGAGGGCGATGTGGTCTGGCTCACCCTCGACCGACCGGAGCGGCTCAACGCTGTCTCGCTGGAGATGCGGGACGACCTCTGGAATGCCCTCACCCTCCTCCGAGACGACCCGACCGTGCGTTGCGCTGTCCTGCATGGCGAGGGCCGCGCCTTCTCCGCCGGCGCGGACATCACTGAGTTCGGCACGGCCCCCACGATCCTGGATGCGCGGGACGCGAGGCGAGCACGCGACCTCTGGGGGGTGATGTCCACGCTCCCGGTGCCGCTGGTCGCCGCGATCCACGGCTTCGCCTACGGCGCCGGCCTGGAGATGTCGCTCTACTGCGACATCCGCATCGCCGCCGACGATGCCCGATTCGCGCTGCCCGAGGTCACCCTGGGCTACATCCCCTCCGCGGGCGGCACCCAGACGGCACCTCGCTACCTCCACCGAAGCGACGCCCTCCGCCTCGTGACCAGTGGCGACGCCCTGACCGCCGCCGAGGCCTTCGAGGCCGGCCTCGTCCATGCCGTCGTCCCGCGCGCGGCCCTGCTGGACACCGCTCGAACGTGGGCAGAACGGATAGCCGCCCGCCCAGTGGAGGCGACCCGAGCGGCGAAGCGTGCCATCCTCGAGGGCATCGACTTGCCACTGGCAGCTGGTCTGGCGCTGGAGCGCCGGCTGGCGGATGCGCTCGACTCGTGAGCATGGGGAGGCCATCGTGATGACGACCGCAGCAGGGCCAGTGGCTGAACGTCCGCGCCAGACCTTCCGGAAGTGGGTGGGCCCGGGTTCGCTGTTCCTGGTGACCTTCCTCGGCATCGGGGCAGTGGTCTGGGGGTACGTGAACCCGCCGGACGTCCGCGTCGTGCAGTTCGATGCCGGCCCGGTCTCGCAGTGGAAGGCCCAGCGGATCGTCGGCTTCCCGGAGCAGCGCATCTATGTGGTCGCCCTCGACGACGGCCGTCTGCGCGCCATCGACACCCGTGTGGAGTCGAGCGGTTGCGTGGCGCAGTGGAAGCCAGACGACGTCCGAGGCGTGGCCGCCAACCCGGCTGGCCTGCCCGGAGTGTTTGAAGACGCCTGCGGCGGTGGCGTGTGGAGCATGATCGCCAACGCGATCAGCGGCTCGGCCGTGCCGCTCCGCACCCCCCTCGTGGACGCCCGTCCGGACACGGAGGGGCGCGAGGTGCGCATCTGGGTGGAACTGGTGACCCCCGACCGGTAATCGTCAGTCAAAGTGCGGTGGGTTGCGCTCAGACCCCAAGCGCTGGTACCAAGCCGAAGGCACGTCCAGCGGCTGGCTGCTCGGCTGGCGTCTGTCGGATGCCGTCCGTATGATGGCGCGGCTTCGAGGGGGGGATGGCTCGCATGAACACTGCTGAGTTCCTGATGATCTCCGCGGCGATCGTCTCGGACCGCATTGCGGTCGCCGGGCCGAACGATCGGCTGACGTACGCGGAACTGCAAACGCGCGCCAACCAACTGGCGAATGCGATGCAGGCAATGGGTATCAGCAAGGGGCAGAACGTCGGCGTCATGGCCGTCAACTGCACCGAATACGTCGAGATCTACTACGCCGCCGCTGCGGTCGGCGCCACGCTCGTGCCGCTGAACTTCCGCGCCAAGGCGGAAGAGCTCACGTACATGGCGGACTCCACGGACGTCGCCCTCCTGTTCATCCAGGAGCGTTACTACTCGATCTACGAGTCCGTGCAAAACCAACTCCCGAAGGTCAAGCGCGTCGTCGCGCTCGACTTCAAGAAGGACGGCATCCAGGACATCGCCTCCCTCCGCGCGAGCGGGGAGGACATCCCGGTCTTCGCTGACGTCGAGGAGTCCGACCCGACCCTCATCATCTTCACCTCGGGCACTACCTCGCTGCCCAAGGGCGTCGTGCTCTCCTACCAGGCGCTGACTGCGCTGGTGGTGAACACGCAGTCGCCTGCGAACCCGGGCAACGATCAGGAAGTCGTGCTCGTCTCGGTGCCGTTCTTCCACATCGCCGGTGCCACCACCATGATGTCCGCCGTCTTCTCCGGCCGGCGCCTGGTGATCCTCCCGGCCTTCGACCCGCAGGCGTGGCTCTCGGCTGTCGAGAAGGAAGGCGTCACCCACGCCTTCGTCGTCCCGACCATGCTCAAGCGCCTCATGGAGGTCGACGACTTCGAGAAGTACGACCTCTCCACGCTGCAACTGATCACCTACGGCGCCGCACCGATGCCGTACGAGGTTGTCCGCCGGGCAGTCGACGTCTTCGCGCCGTCCCCGAAGAACGCCCGGGGCGTCGGCCTGATGAACGCCTACGGCCAGACCGAGGCCACCGGCTCCATGACCTTCCTCGGCCCGGACGACCACCGGTTGGACGGCACGCCCGAGGAGAACGAGAAGAAGTTGGAGCGCCTCCGCTCGGTCGGCCGGACGATGGCCGACATCGATGTGGCCATCCTCGCGCCCGACGGACGCCGCCAGCCGGCGAACGAGGAAGGCGAGATCTGCATCCGCGGCGACCGCGTGATGAAGGGCTACAACAAGCGCGACGACGACACTGAGTCGGCGCTGCGCGACGGGTGGCTGCACACCGGTGACGTCGGCAAGATCGACGACGGCGGGTACCTATTCATCACGGGACGCCTGAAGGACATGATCATCCGCGGGGGCGAGAACATTGGCCCCGCCGAGATCGAGCAGGTCCTGGAAGACCACCCCGGTGTCGCGGAGGCTGCCGTCATCGGCGTGCCGGACGTGGAGTGGGGCGAGATCGTGAAGGCCATCCTGGTACCGGCGGGTGCGAGCCAGCCGAGCCCGGAAGACCTGACCGAGTACGTGAAGACGCGCCTGGCCTCCTACAAGGCCCCGGCGTACTACGAGTACGTGAAGGAACTGCCCCGGAACCATCTGGGCAAGATCCTGAAGACGGACCTGCGCAAGGATCACGGCACGGCCAGCGGCCTGAAGGCCTAACCCCGAACCAGTTCCTGCCGGAGAGCATGAGGGAGCAGTCATGCTTCAGCCGACGAACGTGCCGGAGCGCCCACAGCGCCATGTCGGCGGCTGGTGGGGCCCCGCCGTCGGAGTCTCCGCACTCGGGTTCTACGCGGCCGTCACCGCCGAGGGCACACCGGGCCGTGAGATCGGCTTCAACGCGGATCATCCGTGGGCGGTCTACGCCTTCATGGCGGCGCTCGTCGGGCTCATGGGGTACGGCTTTGTCCGACACGCCGGGCTCTGGATGGTGGGGCGTCCGACGCCCGGCCTCCTTCGAGAGATCCCGCACCGGCTGAGGAATGCCGCGCGCCTCGGCCTCGCACAGGACAAGGTCCGGCGCGACCGCTACGCCGGGATCATGCACTGGTGCATCTTCTCCTCGATCGTCGTGCTGACGATCGTCACCGCGCAGGTCGCCATCGAGGCGGACTTCCCGCTGAAGTTCCTGCACGGGCCGTACTACCTCTTCTTCTCCTTCTACGGCGACCTCTTCGGGGTCATCGGCCTCATCGGTGTCGGCATGGCGCTGTACCGCCGCTACTTCTCGGACTTCCACCGCATCCGCTGGGACGAGCGTGTCGAGGACCACCTGATCATCCTGGGCCTCGGCCTGGTGCTGCTGACCGGCTTCCTGCTGGAGTCAGCGCGTATTCTCGTCACCGAACTGGACCAGCACCCGGACTGGGCGCCATGGTCGTTCGCGTCCTACGCGCTCGCACTGGGCCTCGATGTCTTCGACTTCTCGGAGGGCCAGATCCTCTGGCTCCACACGTGGACCTGGTGGGTCCACATCACGATGGCGTTCGGGTGGCTCGGCCTGATCGTCTTTACGCGCCTCGACCACCTGTTCTTCGCGCCGATCAATGCCTTCTTCCTGCGTACGGACTCCCCGGGCCGCCTCGCGAAGATCGAGGACATTGAGCAGCAAGAGGTCTTCGGCGTCGGCTACATCCAGGACTTCACCTGGAAGCAACTCTTCGAACTCGACGCATGCGTCCGCTGCGGGCGCTGCTCCGAGGTCTGCCCGGCGAACATCGCGGGCCAGCCGCTCTCTCCCATGCATCTCATCCAGGACCTCAAGGGTCACCTCGCGAACGTGGGGCCGGCGATCCAGCGGCACCAGCACGAGACCGGCGAGATCGGCCGCGAGGTGTCCTCGGTGGCCCTCGTGGGCGACGTGATCAAGGACGAGACGCTCTGGGCCTGCCGCACGTGTGGCGCCTGCGTGCAGGAATGTCCCGTGATGATCGAGCACGTCCCGACGATCGTGGACATGCGCCGCTTCCTCGTGATGAACGAGGCACGCATCCCCGCGACCGCCCAGGCTGCCCTCGAGAACCTCGAGATGCGCGGCCACCCGTGGCGCGGTACAGCGCTGGAGCGCACGACGTGGATGGAGGGTCTGGGCGACGTCCCGATCTTCGACGGATCGCAGGAGTACCTCTACTGGGTGGGCTGTTCCGGCTCTCTGGTCGAACGCAACCTGCCGATCACCACCGCGGTCTTCCGGCTCCTGCGCGAGGCGGGCACCTCGTTCGGTGTGCTCGGGCAGGAAGAGACGTGCAACGGCGACCCGGCACGACGCCTCGGCAACGAGTACCTGTACCAGATCCTCGCGCAGCAACTGATCGAAACGTTCAAGGCGAAGAACGTGCAGAAGGTCATCACCAACTGCCCGCACTGCTTCAACACCTTCAAGAACGAATACCCGCAGTTCGACGGCCACTTCGAGGTGCTCCACCACACAGAGTTCCTCGCGGGTGCCTTGCAGAACGGGAAACTCGTTGCGAAGCACACCGTGGCGACCAACGTCACCTACCACGACTCGTGCTACCTCGGGCGGCTGAACGGCGTGTACGACGCGCCACGGCAGATCATCTCGATGGTGCATGGGGCGAATCTGACGGAGATGCAGCGCAACCTCTCGAAGGGGCTGTGCTGCGGTGCCGGTGGCGGCAATATGTGGCAGGAAGAAGTGGGCGAGCGGCGTGTGAACCACGTCCGCGCGGAGGAGGCGGTGCGCACCGGCGCAGAGTCCGTCATTTCCAACTGCCCGTTCTGTATCCAGATGTTCGAGGACGGTGTCCCGGCGGTCCACCCGGAGGAGGAGGGGCGCATGAAGCCCTTCGACGTGGCCGAACTGCTGGAACAGGCCGTGTTCGGTCCGGGCGCCCGATAGGGTCTGGGTAGGGCGGCTACCACGTCGGGAGGCTAGACTCAGCTGGGCTCGGCGGTCCGTGCGGCGGACTGCCTCAGCGCCCGGCACTCATGTTTTGAGCACCGCACCGGCGCGCGCACGGCGCTCCGGGCGAAAGAGCGCGGGGTCGGCCCCCGGATGAAGGAGACCAGCATGCACATCGTGGTCTGCGCTAAGCAGATTCCGGACCCGGAAACCCCGCCGTCCGCGTTCAAGATCGACGCGGCGAACAACAAGGTGATCCCAGCTCAGGGCATCGCCCCCGTCCTCAGCCAGTTCGACGGCATCGCCGCCGAGGCCGCCCTCCGCATCAAAGAGGCGAACGCTGGCAGCAAGGTCACCGTCATCTCGATGGGTGCCGAGTCCGCTCAGGCCGCCATCAAGCAGGTGCTTGCCATGGGCGCCGACGAAGGCGTGCTGCTGAACGACCCGGCCTTTGAGGACGGCGACTCGCACACGACGGCCACCGTCCTTGCGGCCGCGATCAAGAAGTTGGGTGACGTCGACGCTGTGTTCTGTGGACGCCAGGCGGCGGACTGGGACATGGGCCAGGTCGGCCTGCTCATCGCGGAAGACCTCGGCTGGCCGGCGGCGATCATCGCCAAGGGCGTCACGACCGGCGGCGCGGGTCTGCAGGTCACGCGTGTGCTGGAGAACGGCTTCGAGAGCCTCGAGGCGCCCCTCCCGGCGGTCGTGACCGTCTCGAACGAGTTTGGTGAGCCGCGCTACCCGAAGCTCCCGCAGATCATGGCGGCCGCGAAGAAGACCGTCACCAACTGGAAGATCGCGGACCTCGGCCTGGACGCCGGCGCGGTTGGCAAGGTGGGTTCCCGCCTGAAGCTGGAGCGGCTCTTCATCCCGGAGAAGGGCGGCAAGGTCGAGTTGATGGAGGGTGACACCCCC
>CANFFZ010000081.1 GCA_947446155.1 Chloroflexota bacterium
ATCGCTTGCGGTTCGTTGCTGTTTGTCATCGCTTGCTCCTCGCTGCTCCGCCTGTGCAGTTGGTTACTGCGGCAGGATGAGACGCATCAGGTGCGCCAACCGCTTCATCACACCGCCCAGCGCCGGCACAGGGGCCGACGAGGAACGGAACATGATCTCTTGCTCTTTCAGGGCCCATTTCAGGAGCCCCACGCTCGTCGCGTAGGCCGGGTCGTGCAGGATGTCCGAGAGCCCCGCGAGGTGCCTCGGCCGTCCGATCCGCGCCGGTAGTCCGAGCACGTCGCTTGCCAGGATGTCGATGCCCGCCATGCCCGAGGCGCCACCGGCGAGGACGACGCCGGCCGAGAGCATCTCCGGATCCGTGCCGCGCTTGATCTCGGCGAGTGCGAGTTCCAGGAGCTCCTCCGTGCGGGCCTGGAGCACCTGCGCCATGAAGCGGCGCGAGGCGTACTTGTTGCCGTCCGAGCCGAACGCTTCGAGTTCGACCTGCTCCTCTTCCGGGATGAAGGAGGGGATCACGTGTCCGAAGCGCTTTTTCGCCTGCTCCGCTGAGGGCTGCGGTACGCGCAGCGCTACCACGAGGTCGCGCGTCGAGTGCACGCCGCCGATCGGGAGGACGGCCGTGTGCGTCACGGCACCATCCACGAAGATCGCGATGTCCGTGGTGCCGCCGCCGATGTCGATGAGCACGACACCCTGCCGCATCTCCTCGTCAGTCAGGACGGCCTCGGCGCTCGCGAGGGGCTCGAGGATGAGCGACTCGACGCGGACGCCGGCCCCCTCCACGCACTGCACGAGGTTGTTGAGCGCACCGGCGCTGGAGGTGACGACGTGCGTCTCCACATCCAGCCGCGAGCCGAACATCCCGGTGGGGTCGATGACATGATCCTGGCCGTCCACGACGTAGTACCTCGGGACAACGTGGATGACCTCGCGGTTGTTCGGGACGTTGACGATGCGGGCACTTTCGAGGGCACGCTGCACGTCGCTGTCACCGATCGGGCGACGCGGGTCGGTGATCGCGACGATGCCGCGCGAGTTCATCGACGAGATGTGCGGCCCGGCGACGCCGATGTGGGCAGAGAGGATCTTCGCCCCGCTCGCCCGCTCTGCCCGCTCGACCGAGGACGCGATGGCCTCAATGGCTGCCTGGATGTTGTTGACTGCGCCCTTGTCGAGGCCTGCCGATGGTCCCACGCCCACGCCGAGGATCCGCAGTTCTCCCTGCGGTGTGACCTCAGCGACGATGGTGCAGACCTTCGTCGTCCCCACATCGATGGCGGCGATGCTGTGGCTGCCCATTAGCGGCCTCCCACGGTCGTCGCCCCGCCCGAGGCTGGAGTCCCCCCCACGGCCGGCGTTGGCGCCGGCTTTGTGGTGCCGCCCGCGGGCGTCGGGGTTCCCGGCCCTGGCGTTGCGGTGGGGGTGACGGGCGTTGGTGTGGGCGTGGCGCTGACCGGACCGGGTGTGACGGTCGAGGGAGCGGGAGCACGCAACACAACGTTTCGCCCGAAGCGGAGGTCAATCTCCTGGACGCTGTCCTTCGGCGGCTCGTTCTTGAGCCGGTCGGACAGCGCAGCCCATGACTGCACCTTGAACTCGTAGTTAGAGGAGTCACCGAAGATGACGTCCGGGTGGCCGTCGGCGATCACGGTGAGCCCTCGGTCGGCGCGGAACAGGTAGGCCTTCGGCTGGTGGCCGACGCGCCCGAAGGTGCCGTCACCGAGCAGGCGCGCGACGAGGCGCACCGTGTCCGTGTCAGCGTGGGCGCCCTTCGCGACATCGGCGCCGAGCTCCACGATCGTGGGCGCGGTGTGCGGCGCGGGTTTCGAGGCCTGCAGCGCGCGGCCCTCCTCGTCGACCACGATGCGCTGCGCGCCGGACTGCCAGTAGGCGAATGCCTGGTGCTCAATGACCTCGATGTTCACGGTGTGCAGCCAGTCGCGGGTGATCCGCACGTCCTTCACGGACGGCAGCGCCCGCACGGCGTCGCCGGCGCCCTTCGAGTCCAGGCGCACCATCGAGTCGCCCTGAAGGCCCGTTGCGTTCGCGACCTCCTCGACCGAGACGACCTCGGTGCCGGTGACGCGGACATGCTGGACGCGGAGCGCGTCGCTGGAGGCGAGCCACCAGGTGCCGCCGGACAGCAGCCCGACGCTCGCCACGAGGCCCGCGATGAGCGCGAGCCCGCGGAACGAGATCGAGGGCTGCAGCGCGCGCGGCCGTGGTGTCTCGCCACGGGAGGTCTCGAAGCGACGCGGGGCGACGCCGTAGCGCGCCTCATGCAGCGAGGCACGTCGTGAAACCGAGCGACGCGCGGGCTGCTGGCCCGGGAACAGCAGGTTCTGGAAGGGGTTACGCATGAGCGCGCACCTCCTCGAACCGCTCGACCCCGAGGTCGACCAGCCGCGAGATCAGGTCGCGGTAGGAGAGGCCGGCTTCCTGCCAGAGGCGCGGGTACATCGAGATCGGGGTGAAGCCGGGCAGCGTGTTCACCTCGATGCACTTCACGTCGCCCGCGGGCTCCACGAAGAAGTCGACGCGCGAGAGGCCGGCGCAGTCGAGCGCGCGGTAGGCACGGACCGCAAGGTCCTGGACGCGGGCCGTCGTGGGAGCGTCTACTTCGGCGGGAACGATGAGCGCGGCGGAGTCGTCGAGGTACTTCGCGGTGTAGTCGTAGAACTCCGTGCTCGGACGGATCTCGCCGAGCGGGGAGGGTTGCGGGTCGCGGTTGCCGAGGACGGCGCACTCGACCTCGCGACCGGTGAGGGCGGCCTCGACGAGCACTTTGCGGTCGAAGCGGGCAGCCTCGGCGAGCGCGTCGCCGAAGTCCTCGCGCGAACGGGCCTTGCCGACGCCGACTGATGAGCCGCCGTTGGCCGGCTTCACGAAACAGGGGAAGCCGATCTCGCGCTCGATGCGCTTCGCGGTTTCGGGGCCGGTCTCGCGTGTCTCGGCGTCGCGGAGCACGAGGTAGCGCGCTTGTGGGATCCCGTTGGCGGCGAAGACGGCGCGCATCAGTTCTTTGTCCATGCCAGTGGCCGAGGCGGCGACACCGGGGCCGACGTACGGCAACTCCGCCATCTCCAGCAGACCCTGCATCGTCCCGTCTTCGCCGAAGGTGCCGTGCACGATCGGGAAGGCGACGTCGACGAGGCGGAGTGCGGCCACGACCTCCGGATACGCGAAGACACCCTCGCCCGGCTCGTCGCCGATGTCACGGCGCTCGCCGGCCTCGACACGCACGAGGCGGAGGCGGGTTTCCTCCGGCGTCAGCCACATGCCGCCGCGGGTGATGCCGAAGGGGATCACCTCGAAGCGTGCGGGGTCAGCCTCGCGCATCACGCTGCGGGCGGAAGCCACGGAGACCTCATGCTCGACGGAGCGGCCGCCGAAGATCACCGCGAGGCGCTGGAGGGAGGCTGCGGTCATCGCCGTGCCTCCAACGCTGCGAGCACCATCGGGCCGAGGTCGGTCACGTCGCCCGCACCCAGCGTGATGAACACGTCGCCGGGCTTGAGGTCGGCGACGACGCGCTCGACGGCCTCCTCGAAGGAGTCGAGCGTGACGGGGACAGGACGGGCGATCTCCGAGGCGAGAGCGCGTGCGCCCATCCCTCGGTCCGGGTCTTCGCGCGCGGCGTAGGTGCGCAGGACGTAGAGCGCGTCCAGGCCCTCGAAGCAGGTGCGGAACTCGTCGAGCAGATAGACCGTGCGCGTGTAGGTGTGCGGCTGGAAGCAGCCGACAAGGCGGCGTCCGGCGAAGCGCTGACGTGCGGCCAGCACCGTCGCGCGCACCTCGGTCGGGTGGTGGGCGTAGTCGTCCACCACCGTTACGGTGCCACCATCGAGGGCGACGTCACCTTTGATCTCGAAGCGGCGTCGCGCACCGGAAAACTCTGACGCCGCGGCAGTCGCACGGTGGAAGTCGACACCAGCGCGCATCGCGGCCGCGAGGGCACCGAGGGCGTTCTGCAGGTTGTGGCGGCCGGGGACGCTGATCGAGAGGCGGCCGAGTTCGGCCCCGTCCAGGCTGACGGTGCAGTCCATACCGCCGCGGTCGTTGCCGCGTACGCGCGTGCCGTTCCACTCCACGCCGTCAGCGTCGAGGCCGTAGCGCTCGACGCGCGCGCCGGCTGCGCGACGCGCGAGGCCGAGTTCAAGCGCCCACGGCGCGTCCGCGCACACCAGCAAGGTGCCGTCCGGGCGCACACGCGCCGCGAACTTCTCGAACGCAGCGCGGTAGGCCTCGACGGTGCCGTAGTAGTCGAGGTGGTCGACCTCGATGTTGGTGATCACGGCGATGCGCGGGTCGTACTGCAGGAAGGCCTCGGCGTACTCGTCCGCCTCGACAACGGCGACCCGGCCGGCGCCATCTCGGCAGTTGGCGTCGTCGAGGTCTCGCGCGTCGCCACCGAGGAGCACGAGCGGGTCAAGGTCGCCGCGCACGCACATCAGCGTGAGGATGGACGAGGTGGTGGTCTTGCCATGCGTGCCCGCCACCGCGAGGACATCGCGGTCAGCGATCAGACGCTGCACCATCTCGGCTCGCAGGATCACCGGGATGCCTCGGTTGCGTGCCTCGACTAGTTCCGGGTTGTCCGGCTTCGCGGCGGCGGTGGTGACGACGAGCAGCGCGTCCCCGACCTGCGAGGCCGCGTGGCCCGCGTAGACGTGTGCGCCCAGCGCCTCGAGTCGTTCGGTGTGCTCGGACAGGGTGATGTCGGAGCCGGTGACCTGGATGTCGCGCATACGCAGGATCTGGCCGATGGCGGACATGTGGATGCCCCCCGCGCCCACGAGGTGGACACGCGCGGGGATTGCGTCGTTGCCGTTGCGTGGCTGCTGGCGTGGCTTCATGCCGATCATGCGGCCACCTCCCGCAGGAGGTTGGCCAGCTGCTCGGTCGCGTCCGGCCGCGCGAGGGCGCGCATCGCGGCCGCCATCGCCTCACGCCGCCCGTGGGCATCCAGCAGTTCGAGGACGAGCATGCCGAGGCGTTCGGTCTCGGCGTGGGGAAGGGTGACGGCTGCGCCGCGGTCCGAGAGGTACTCAGCGTTCACATGCTGGTCGGAGAAGCCGCCGGGGATGACCACGGCAGGGAGCCCGGCCATCGGCAGCTCGCCGAGCGTGGAGGCGCCTGCGCGTGTGACGGCCAGGTCGGCCGCGGCCATCGCGTAGGCCATCTCATCGGTGTAGGCGTGCAGGTGGTAGCGGGCGCGCAGCCACGCCGGGAGTTTCT
The DNA here is from genome assembly GCA_947446155.1 of Chloroflexota bacterium. Next base: position 5,242 of record CANFFZ010000081.1, read on the forward strand.
CGCGCTCGCGGGCGAGCCAGTGCTCCTCGTCGAGTCCGCAGATGTGCAGCAGTTGGGCGCGGTCGACCAGCATCCGGAGAGATTCGGCGATCGACAGGTTGATCGTGTGCGCACCCAGCGAGCCTCCCGCGACCAGCACGGTCTGGAGGGCAGGGTCGAGGCCGAAGCGCTTGATGCCTTCTTCCCGTGTTGCCTCCAGGAATTGGCGACGCACGGGGTAGCCGGTGACGACCGTCTTTTCCTCGGGCAGGTGAGCCATCGAGGTCTCGACGGAGCAGGCGATCTTCGTCGCGTAGCGCGCGAGGAAGCGCACCGCCCAGCCGGGGGTCGCGTCCGGCAGGAAGACGACGAGCGGGACGCCCGCGGACTTGCAGGCGCGTCCGATCGGCGCCGCGGCGTAGCCACCGGTCGCGAAGACCGCATTCGGACGGTCTTCGCACAGGAGTTCGGAGGCGACTCGAGTGCCGTGCCACAGCCGCCAGAGGCCAGTGCTCACGCGGATGGGCGAGCGGCCTCGGACCTGGCTCGCGGGCACCACGCGGTAGGGGATCGAGGCCTCGGCGGCTGCGCGGCGTTCGGGGCCGTTGAGCGTGCCGTAGTAGATCACCTCGGTGTTGTTCGCGGGCGCACCGGCGCGCAGCACCTCGGCGACCGCGATCGCCGGGTAGGCGTGTCCGCCCGTGCCGCCACCCGCGAGGCCGAACTTCATCGCGCACCGCCCAGAGTGGGTGCGGGGCGGCGAGCCTGCTGCACGGGAGCACGGGCCTCGACTTCCTCGAGCGTGTACCGGCTGATGGAGAGCAGCACGCCGGTCGCGGCGAAGATCGCGAGCAGGGCAGTACCGCCGTAGGAGACGAAGGGGAGCGGGATGCCGGTCAGCGGCATGAGGCGCGTGACCCCGCCGACGTTGATCAGCGTCTGGAACGCGATCCACGCGAGGATGCCCGCCGCCATCAGCGAACCGAACTGGCCGTCCGCGCGCTTCACGATCATCCACCCGCGCGCGAGCAGCACCATGAATAGGCCGAGCACCACGCAGGTGCCGATGAACCCCAACTCTTCGCCAATGATCGCGAGCACGCCGTCCGTGTGCGACCCGGGCACGTAGAAGAACTTTTGGCGCGAGACCCCGAGGCCCAGGCCATCGATGCCGCCGGAGCCGAAGGCGACCAGCAACTGCAGCGTGTGGAAGCCGGCGCCCTGCGGGTCTGCCTCGGCGTTCAGGAACGAGGTCAGGCGGTCCATCCGGTACTGGTCGCCGGTCATCATCAGCACGGTGAAAGCGAGGCCAGCCACGCCCGCCAGCGCGAGGGTGTGGGTGACTCGCGCGCCCGCGATGAAGAAGAGCGTCCCGGTGATCGCGCCAACGACGATCGTGGTGCCAAGGTCGCCTTCGAACATGATGAGTGCCGCCACCAGCCCGACCATCGTGACGAACGGCAGCACGCCGAGGGAGAAGTCCTTGAGTTGGTCACCCTTGGCCGTGAGCCACGCCGCGAGGTAGACGATGACGCCGAACTTCGCGAACTCGGACGGCTGAAGCGGCGGCAACCCGCCGATGCGGATCCACGATCGCGCGCCGTTCTGCTCGAAACCGATGCCCGGCATCAGCACGAGGGCGAGGCCGGCCAGCGCAGCGAACATGACGAGCGGGCTCAGTCGGGCCAGCATGTGGTACGGGAGTCGCATGGTCACGGCCATGATCAGCAGCCCCGCGACCATGAAGATCGCCTGGCGCTTCACGAAGTAATTCGGGTCCTTGAACTCCCGCTCGCCGAGGGCGTATGAGGCGGAGTAGACCGCGATGATCCCGATCACCGACAGCAGAAGCACGACGGTGAGCAGCAGGTAGTCCGGCGCGTGCGACGGTCGGTCGTCGTGGCGGACCGGGCGGCGGATGGCCATCAGCGCCCCCCCGCCAGCGCCCGTACGGCGACGCGGAACGCCTCGCCGCGATCCTCGAAATTCCGGTAGCGGTCGAACGAGGTGCCTGCCGGCGAGAACAGCACGACATCGCCTTCGCGCGCGAGCGTCGAGGCGGCAGTGACGGCGTCTTCGACAGTGTCCACGCGGCGGATCGGGAGGTCGGAGCCGATCTCGCTCGCAGCCTCGCGGACCGCGCTGGCGTAGAGATCACCGGACTCGCCGAAGGCGACGACGGCGCGGCAACGACGGACTGCCTCCGCGGCCATCTCGCGGTTCGGGAGGTACTTGTCGCGCCCACCGACGAGGAGCACCAACGGCTCCGTGTAGGCGCGCAGTCCGGCGAGCGTGCGCTCCGGGGTCGTGGCGATCGAGTCGTTCACCCACAGTACTCCGCCGACGGTCGCGACCAGCTCGAGGCGGTGGAGGACGCCGGTGAAGGTGCGTGCCGTTTCCGCGCAGTCAGCCGCCGAGCAGCCGATCTGCGAGGCGACCGCCATCGCGAGCAGCAGGTCCTCGATGTTGTGGTCACCACGCAGGGCGACCTCGGCGCGCGGGACGATCGCTTCGCGCGTGCCACCGAGGACACGCACGAGGACGCCGTCGTCGACGAAGGCACCGTCGCCGGGGATGGTCTGGAAGCGAGAGGTGTGGAGAACACGTGCTGGAGTGCTGTCCGAGAAGGAGCGCGCGATCTTATCGTCGAGGTTGAGGACGACGATGTCGTCCGCGCTCTGGTGGCGCACGATGTTCCGCTTTAACTCGATGTACCCCTCCCAGGAGTACCGGTCGAGGTGATTCGGCGTGACGTTCGTGACGCAGGCGACGTGCGGGCTGCTGGTGACGCGCTCCAGTTGGGAGTGGGACATCTCCGCCACGACTCGAGTGGTGGGGGTGATCTCGGGTAGCAGGGATAGCAGGCCTACGCCAATGTTGCCGCCGACGACGTACGGCTGGCCCGAGGCGCTGAGCATCGCGCCCGTGAGCGAGGTGGTCGTGGTCTTGCCGGAGGAGCCGGTGATGCCTGTAACGGGTGCGGGGCAGCGGTCAAGGAACAACTGGAGCATCGAGGACAGCGGGATGCCACGCTCACCCGCCGCGACGAGCGCGGGGAGCGTCGATGGCACACCCTGAGACACGAAGACCGCGTCTGCCTCGATCACGTCCTCCACCCGATTCGCCCCCAGCGAGGGGGTCGCGTCGCTGCTCGCGATGGCGAGCAGGGCGTCCTGCAGCTGGTCGGCGGTCCGCATGTCGGAGACCGTCACCCGAGCGCCCTCGGCAGCGAGGAAGCGCACGAGGTCGATGCCCTCGATGCCGAGGCCGATGACCGTGACACGCGCACCTCGCAGATTCTGCGTATTTGGAACATCTGTCATAGCGGGTAAGCCGTTGTTATCCACACGGTATACCACAGGGCGTATCTGACCGGCCAGAAAAATCTCGGCCGGAGGGTCATCAGACGGACAGAGCCAGGGCGATGCCGACCATCGCCGCGACCATTCCGAAGAGGTAGAGACGCATCACGACCTGGGGCTCGGACCAGCCGATCAACTCCAGGTGGTTGTGGAGGGGGGCCTTACGGAACACCCGCTGGCCGCCGGTGAACTTGAAGTAGCCGATCTGGATGATGTCCGAGAGCGCTTCGCTGACGAAAACGATGCCGATCACCGGTAGCAGCAGCCAGTGGCCCGTCATCAGGGCGACCACGCCAAGGGCGGCGCCGAGCGGGAGCGCGCCGGTATCGCCCATAAAGACGAGGGCGGGGTGGGCGTTGTACCAGAGGAATCCCAGCAGGGCGCCCACCACGCTCAGGCAGAACACTGCGAGGAACGCCTGCCCCTGCACGAAGGCGATGACCGCGTAGGCCCCGAAAGCGAACGCGGCCAGTCCCGCCAGCAGCCCATCCAGACCGTCCGTAATCGCCACCGAGGTCGTCGTCCCGAAGACCACGAGGAAGGCGATCACCAAGTAGACATAACCAAGTTCATAACGACCGGCCCACGGGACGTTCACGCTTTGAGCGTCCAGGCCCCAGTACATCGTCGCCGCGACCACGATCGAGAGGATCGCGATGAGGAAGAACTTCAGCCGCCAGGACAGCCCCTTCCGCCCGCCACCCACGAGGGAGCCGAGGTCGTCG
>CANFFZ010000082.1 GCA_947446155.1 Chloroflexota bacterium
CTCTCTTTCTCGCGCGGCCTCCGTATAGATTTACCCGTGCTGGACGCCCGGGCAGGACGGTGGCTCACCTGTTCTCGTGACTCGGTTGAGTATGGGGCAGGGGTGGCGGAGACGCCAACGTTCCGGAGATCGAGTGATCCTCGAAAAAAGCAGATGCGAACATATGTCACGTGAAACAGGCCGGGCTAGATTCGAGCGGGGTGAGGACGGCGGTGCCGATTGGGTCGGGAGGTGCCTGCGGCGGCCCGCGCAGGGGGTTCTGCGCGCCGGTTCCACTCGGATCTGAGTCGCATCGACTCAGATCTTGGGCGGGGGGTCGAGGCCCGTTGGTGACAGGTGGGACTTGGCGATCGTGACGAGGTCGTTGTCCCGTCTGGCGGGGGGTGCCTAGACTCGGAGTGACTGGGTTCGGGGAGGTCCTATGCCGACGTATGAGTACAAGTGCTCGGCGGGGCATCAGTACGAGATGCAGCAGCCATTCGGGTCGCCGGCGGAGCAGCCGTGTACGAAGTGCGGGAAGCCTGCGCTTCGGGTGCTCTTTGCGCCGCCGCTCGTCTTCAAGGGTGGCGGCTTCTACAAGACCTCTAGCCGAGGTGACCAGCGCATCGCGTCGCAGCAGGCCTCCGGCGACTCCGAGCCCGAGACGAAGTCGTTCAACGCGGGCCTCGACGACTCGACGAAGCCCGGCGCCTCCGAGGCCGCGGCGAAGCGCAAGGAGAAGGTCGAGCGACCCGAGCCTCCTGCGAAGGTCAAAGACGAGTAGCGCGGTCGGGTAGGGCGCCCTCGTGCGCGCCGTCCTCCAACGTGTCCTGCGTGCCTGCTCGCCCTCGCGCACCGGGGGATCTGTGACCTGACCCCCTGAAACAGATCCACCGCGAGCGAGAGAATCGCGGTGGATCTGTTTCAGGGGGTCAGGTCAGTAGCGCCCGTTGCGTCACACCTCAGTGCTGACTGGCGACAGCTGTTCCGCTGCCAGACCTCTCTGGGTGACCCAGAACTCTGGCTGGCTTCGGATCTGCTTCTGGATCCGCATTACTTCATCGCGAACTGGGTCGGGCCCTGCATAGGTACGGAGGAGCCAGCTGGCATAGGGCGGGTCGTTCTCGACGACCCATCGCACCTCGCGTGATCGGTACTTTCCGAAGCCCATCTCCATCGGTGTACCGCCCAGGTCGATATCAGCCGGTGCGCGAAGCTCGATGGGGCCCCACAGGCCGAGCGACGCCAAACGGGCGGCACGTTCGGGATCTCCCGAGCGCCACTTTCTCTCCCCCTCGACCCACTCGCCCAGTGCATACGAGCTGATCTTGAGCTTCCTGGGCACGTGGGTATCGCCATCATGGCCAGCGGCATACTGCTCAAGCAGAGTGCACCCGAGATCCCACTGGTACTCCGCCCGGAGTGCCGGAGTGCCACACGGGTTAGGGGATCGACGCTCGGGCGGAGGAAGGGCGGCCCGGGCGATCTGCTGGCGGCGCAGTCTCCAATAGCTGAAGGCGAATGCAATTCCGAGCAGGACGGCGGTGAGCCCGATCGCGGCCACCAGGGACACTCTCTGGGCGACGGAGATCACCACGATGCCGACGATGAGGGTCGCATTCTCTTTCATGTTCGAGTGCCTCCTAGCTGTTGATCTTACGCGTCTGGATCGAGGTTTTGACGCCCCACAGCTCGTCCCGAGCGCTGGCTGCAGCAGCAGCTATTTAATCACCAGGAGCTCATGCCGTTCGGTGAGATCGAACGCGGGGCCGGGGGCTTTATTCCGATCGTCGAAGAACTTCGGCTCGACGGGAACGTCCGCTTGGACGCACTCGGGGTCACCCCGCACGGGCGGATGTGTTCGACGTGAATTTGGAGTCGCTCAAGCGGCTGCCGAAGGCGTAGGTCGCTAGCAGCGCTTGAGATACCCGGTGGTGCCGAGCATGGTGTCGAGCCGAACGGGCGTCAGCCCTCGTGCCTTCATCTCTTCGAGGATCGCCGGGAGCATGGCGACCGTCGCAGAGCGGTCCGCGCCAGCCAGGCCGTCCTCGCCATCGTGCAGCAGAATGATGGAGCCGGGGCGGACCTTCGCGAGGACATGATCTGCCAGACGCTGCGGGTCCTGCTTGTCCCAATCGCCAACCTCGACGTCCCAGAGGACAGTGCGCATCCCGGCGTGGCGGACGGCGCGATTCACAAAGGGCGTCTGGATGCCCCACGGTGGCCGAAAGTAGCGAGGGCACTCACCGAAGGCCTCGTAGAAGGTGGTCTGAGCCCTCGCGGCCTGCGTGTAACGAACGTCGGTCTTTTTCGCGCGAGGGTGGTCGTAGGAGTGGTTTCCCAGCAGGTGGCCGTGGTCGCGCAGGCGCTGGGCGAGTTCTGGCTGTTCTGTGACGGTGTGCGCGACCACGAAGAACGTGCCGCGCGCACCATAGCGTTCAAGGATGTCGGCGGCGGCCTGCGTCGTCGCGCCGTTCAGGCCGTCATCGAAGGTAATGGCCACCATCGGCACGTTTCGGTCGGCGTGCGTGATGCTGGGGTCCGACCACCGAATGCTGCCGAGCGCGAAGGCGAGGAACGGCAGGGTGGCGAGCATGAAGACGTTCTGCCCGTTCGAGCGAGACCACCCGTTCATTTCGAGGCTCCCGCGCACAGCTCTACCGGCACCGGGCGGATCGCGTAGTGCAGAGTCCCCGCCGCGCCTCGGAAGGCGAGGGTAGCGTTGCCTTCGACCACGAGGGCGTTGAGGGCTGAGACCTCGTTGGTGGTGCCGCGACGGAGCCATTCGGCCTGCACGAGCACGTCAGTGGCACCCTTGCGCGCGAGGAAGCAGCGGTACTCGTCAGTGCCACCGAACGAGCGGCGGTCGACGCTTTCGTCGAAGAAGTCCTGGGCGAGGACGGCTCCGGCCTGCATCAGTTGCACCATGCCGTCTTCCTGATTGGACATCGTGAGCGCGCGGTACCTCGCGTCCGGCTGAACGAAGCCGGCCTCGACGAAGTCCGGGAACCTCGCACGTGAGACCCAGCGAGCGCTCTGTGGATTCGAGTCGTTGAAGTTACGTGCGAGCAGCGCAACGCCGATCAGCAGGATCGGTACGTGCCATCGCCTGACGAAGGGGATAGCACGGGTCAGCACCCACGGCCACCACAGCATGCTGGTGCGTTGCAGTGTGATCTGCGCCGGCGTCACGAAACCCCACAGCCCGACTTGCTCGATGGACGGCAGTTGGAGAAACATCCAGATCGCTGGGGACGCGAGGAGCGCTGCTCCCAGGAGCCAGATCGCTCGACGCACCGGCAGGCGTCGAGTGCCCTCGATCTGCGCGAGGACGGTGAGGCCGAGGCTGACGCCACCCATCAGCGGATGCGCGACGAGCGCGCCGACCGCGAGTGCGGCACCGAGGCGTGGACGACCTCGGTCGAACTCCGCAACGGCGAGGGTTGTGAGGGCGAGCGCCCAGATCGTCGGCAGTTGGAATTGCAGGACGGCGTTCCACAGTTGCCAGTTCAGCAGGATGACCGCGATGACGAGCGGCGACGCCGTCTTTGGTAGCCACCTCGACACTCCCACGAGCAGCAGAATCACGCCGACTATCATCGAGGCGGTCACGGCCCAGTCGCCGAGGATCGGGCGCAGCAGGGCGGCGGGCAGCCACGGGATGAGGCCGTAGGGGAAGGTGAAGGCGCGCCCGCCATCGAGGTTCGGCATGCGCAACGGGATGCCGTGGCCGGCGCGTAGCGACTGCTCGATGAACCAGACGTGCCCGTACGACTGCGCGCTGTCGTTGCCCAGGTAGACCGTGTGGAACAAGACCATCCCGAGGTACCCCGCGAAGGCGAGGAGCACGGCAGCGGCGAGTCCCGCGCCCAGCCTCGACCGCTGCGGGCACGGGACGTCGCGCCAGCAGATCACGCGGTACCAGGCGAGCGCCATGAGTACGACGTGGCTGGCGGCGTCTTTGAGGCGGGTGTTCGTCCGCAGGACTGGGACGTGTACGACGAAGTCGTTGTCCACGCGGTAGCCGAGGCGTTGTGAGACGACGGCGAACTCGACGCATTCGCTGTACCGCCGACCTCGGTAGTACTCCTGCGCATGGACGAGCGCACCGAGGCGAATGATGCGGTAGCCGCTTTCGATGTCGTGCATGCGCGTGCCGACGAAGAGGCTACCGAGCGCGGTCATCACGATGTTGCCCAGGCGTTTGTACCAGCCGTGGTAGGAGAAGTCGCGCCGCGCGATCATCGCGTCCGCGCCGACTTCTTCCATGCGCGCGATCAGGGCGTCGAGGTAGGCGAGGTCGTGCTGTCCGTCGGCGTCGAGGTTGATGACGAGCGTAGCCGCGTCGAGCACGCCTCGGTCGAGGTCGCCGCCCAGGACATCCCAGGCCGCGCGCAGCGCAGCGGACTTACCGCGATTCTCCGGGAGGTGGATGACGCGCGCGGAGGTGCGGTCGGCGACCCACGCGTCGAGGACCTCCGCCGAGCCATCGGTCGATCCGTCGTCGACGACGAGGATCGAGGCGAACCCAGCCGCCTCGATCTGTTCGAGGACGCCTCGGACGGTGGCGCGCTCGTTGTAGACGGGCACGACGACCACCCGACTGGCGGACGGCTGAGGGGGCAGCAGGCTGGGCGCAGTACTCATGACGCCGTGTGCCTGAGCAGGTGGGGACGCGTTGCCCCACGTGAGAGGGCAGTCGCGGCGGCCAGGAGCGCAGCGGTGACGGTGAGGGCCACGAAGGCACCTCGTGCGCCGCTGCTGGCGATCACGGCGCCGGTGAGCGCAGAGCCGGTGAGGCTCCCGGCGGCCTCGGCGGAACCGAGCCAGCCGAGTGCTCCGGCGGGGCCGCTGCGCCCTCGCGAGAAGTCGATGACCACGGCGGTGACGACCGGGATCGCGGCGACGAGTGCGGGGACGGCGGCGGCCATCGCGATGGCGAACGCGAGCGCCGAGTGCGTGAACGCTGCGAGCGCGAAGCCGACCGCGACGACGGCGTAGAGCACGACAATCTCAGTCAGGCGGCGCCCAGGCTGTGACCAGCGTGCGACCACCGCGAGCGCGCCGAGGGTCAGGGCTCCCGCGGGTGCGAGCAGCCAGGGCACGCGGAGCACCTCGATGTTGAGGTCGCGCAGGACGAACGGCCAGAAGGTGACCAGCAGCCCACCGGACAGCACGAATTGCCCCGCCGCGACGAGCCCGAGCGTTGCGGACTCGAAGCGCCGAGCCGCTCCGGCCGATGGCCGGGCATCGAGGATGGCATGGGGCGTCGATGTGTCGGAGGTGCGCCGGACGAGGTTGAGCAGGACAGCGGCGGCTACAACGAGTACCAGTGCCAGCACGAATACCGCGCGCGGTTCGATGCCGCCGAGGAGCGTGCCCACCCCGAACCCGGAGGCGACCGCGCCCCCCGATGCGAGGCTGATCCAGGTGGTAGCGCGGCCGCGTTCGGCGTCGGTTGTGGCATTGCCGACGCAGTGACGGAGGAGCACCCACGCGATCGAGATGCCGGCGCTCAGGAGGGCGAGTCCGGCGAGGTAGCCGACGACATTCCTCGTGACCAGCATGGTGACGAGGCCTGTCGCGGCCAGTGCGGGCACGGCAGGCAGCACCGCCGAGAGGCGACGGCGATCCGCGATCCAGCCCGCGAGGGGCGACGCCGCGACCTTGACCCCGGCCTGGAGCGTGAGCGCGATCGCTGGGAGGACGGCTGCGGCACCCAGTGTCCTGAGGAGGTAGGTGTTGCCCGCCGACAGCACGACGAGCCCGGTGATGCCATCGAGTGCGGCGCTCGCGCCGAGCGCCGGCAGCAGTCGTGCGGGTGGGAAGGGGATGGCACGGCGAGGTGCGGGGGCGCGAGCGGCCATCGGGTGCTCCCGTCGTGAGCCGGCGCCGCCGTGCCGCGCCAGCGACTCCACCTGTCAGTTGTGGCCCGATCTGCCCGCCCGTCTCGGTCCCTAGATAGAGATCGGCCGCCGACGTCATGTTCGGGTGAGAGGGGCGTATAAACCAATCAGGCAGTGACGTGTGTGGGCTTACGAGGCGTACCCCGCGAAGGCGGAGAGAAGGGGCGCGTGAGCGCCCCTTCCTGGAAATCGAGATTGGACCGAATCGCTACCGGTACAACTTCACCACTGAAATCTTGCCGGGTGCGGCGATGGTGCAGAGGTCGCACAGGGTGCACTCATCGAGGTTGGCTTCGACGGTTTCGAGGCGGGTGTCGACGACTTTGAAGATGTCGACGGGGCAGACCTCGGCGACTCGCTTGGCGAGGGCAGGGTCTTGCTGGATGGCGGGGTCGATGTCGACGCGGATGAACATGGCCATGGTTACTTACCGAGCCGTTCGCTGAGCAGACGCGGGATGTCGCCGATTTTCTCGGCGACGATGATGCCGGCCGCGGTGAGGTTGGCGATCTTCGAGGCGGTGGTGTCGGCGCGTCCCTCGACAATGGTGCCGGCGTGGCCGAAGCGCATGCCGGGCATCTCGTCCATGAAGCGGCCCGCCATGAAGGCGACGATCGGCTTCTTCGAACCGCTGCGGGCCATGTAGTCCGCGAGTTCGTACTCGGCGCGTCCACCGGGCTCGGAGTAGATGGCGATGCCCTCGGTCTCCGGGTCGGCGTCGAACAGCGGCATGAGTTCCGCGTAGGTGCTGCCGATGATCGCATCGCCGCCGATACTCACGGCGGTCGAGACGCCGAGACCGGCCTCGGACAGTGAATTCGCGATCTCGACGGTCATACCGCCGGAGCGCGACATGACGCCGATGCGGCCCGGCTTGAAGGCGCGCCGGGTGGACTCGGCGGCGCCGCCGATGCCGCCGACACGGGTCTTGCCGGGGGAGATCACGCCGAGGCAGTTGGGGCCGATGATGCGCGTCCCCTTCTCGGCGGCGTACTCGACGAACTGCGCGACCTGCTTGCGCGGGATGCGCTCCGTCACACACACGATCAACTTGATGCCGGCATCGATGGCCTCGAGCACGGCGTCGGCGGCGAAGCCGGGGGGCACCGAGACAACGGCCGCGTCCACGCGAGTGCGCGAGGTGAAGGCGAGGACGTTGTCCTCGACGGGCAGCCCGTGGACCTCGCGGCCCTTGCGGCCGGGTGTGACACCGCCCAAGAGTTTGGCACCGTAGTCTAGGCACTCGCGCGCCATGGTCACGGCCTCACGGCCGGTGATGCCCTGGATGATGAAGGTGGTGTCCTTGTCGACAAGGATGCTCATGGGGCTAGGCCTTCTTCTTCGTGTTCTCGACGGCCATGCGGGCGGCCTCGTCCATGGAGACGGAGCGGTCGACGTAGGGGACGCCGTACTTCTTCAGGATGGCGAAGCCCTCGTCCTCCCAGGAGCCCGGGATGCGGAAGATGGCGATCTTCTCGGCGGGGTCGAAGCCCGCCTCGATACAGCCCTTCACGACGCCGCGCGCGACGATGTCCACGCGCGTGTTGGAGACGACGTTCATCATCACGGCGATCTTCTCGACACCGGGCTGCGCGCAGATCAACTTCGTGAGGTTGGCCGCCTTCGAGACGGACGGGTTGCCGCCGATCTCGCAGTAGTTGGCGGGCTTGCCGCCGGCGGCGCGCACGGCGTCGAATAGCGTCAGTGAGCCGCCGCCCGCGCCGATGATCAGGCCGAGGTTGCCGTCGAACTCGGTGAGGTTGCCCGCGACGCCTCGGGTGTCGGCGGAGTCGACGCGCTCGGCGTCGATCTCGAACTGGGTGGGGGGTCGCGCCTGGCGCTTCTCCTCGGGCCCCACGCCGAGTTCCTTGAGCAGGTCGAGGTGCTGTCGTGCCGCCTCGGACTCCATGTCCATGTGCGCGTCGAGGGCGATGATCGAGCCGTCCTCGAGTTTTCCGATCGGGTTGATCTCCGCGAGGGTCATGTCCCGCTCGAGGAACACGCGCGCCAGGCCCGCGACGATCCGCGTGAGGGCATTGAGGTCGTTCCCGGTGACGCCGACACCGGCGACGGCGTTCTTCGCGATGTAGTCGGAGAACGGGCGGCTGGCGGAGAAATGCGTCCGCGAGATGTGCTCCGGGTGCTTCTCGGCGACTTCTTCGATATCGATGCCGCCCATGTCGCTGAAGATGATGACGGCTTTCTTGGCGCGTCCATCCCAGGTCACGGCGGCGTAATACTCCTGCGCGATGGCGCGCTTCTCCTCGACGAGCACGCCCACCGGCATCAGGTTGCTGATCGGCAGCGCGAGGATGGCGCGGGCGTGGTCGGCAGCCTCGCCGGGCGAGTCCGCGAACTTCACGCCGCCGGCCTTCATGCGACCGCCGGAGAGCACCTGCGACTTGATCACGACCGGCCCGCCGACCTCGAAGGCCGCGGCCGCCGCCTGGTCGGGGGTCTTGCAGAAGTGGCTCTTCGGCAGGGGGATCCCCGCCTTCGCGAGGATTTGCTTGGACTCGAACTCGTAGAACCGCATGGGCCCCTCCCGCTCCGCGTGTGACTGTAGAGGCGCGGGCGCTATGCCTGCGTAGATATGCCGTACAACGCAGCGAACTCGGGGTCGCGCGCGCCGATCATCGTCGCGAGGTCCCAGATGACCTTCGCCTGCTTCCAGGTGGCGTCATCCTGCATCTTGCCGTCCAGCATCACGACGCCGGAGCCGTCGGGCATCGCGTCGAGGATCTTCTTCGCGATGCGGACTTCCTCCGGGTCGGGGGAGAACACCTTGCGCGCGATGGCGACCTGGCTGGGGTGCAGCGACCACGCCCCCACACAGCCGAGGAGGAACGCGGCGCGGAACTGGTCCTCGCACGCTACGGGGTCATCGATGGCGCCGAACGGGCCGTAGAACGGGAGGATGCCGGCGTTGACGCAGGCGTCCACCATCCGTGCGATGGAGTAGTGCCACGGGTCCTGCTGCGCGGTGATGCGCGGGGCCTCAGGGTTGGCCGGGTCGGGGTCGGTCCGCACGAGGTAGGACGGGTGCCCGCCGCCGACGCGCGTGGTCTTCATGCGCCGCGAGGCAGCGAGGTCGGCCGGGCCGAACGAGATGCCCTGCATGCGCGGGCTGGCGAGGGCGATCTCCTCGACCTGCGCGACGCCACCACCGGTCTCGAGGATGGCGTGGACCATGATCGGACGGGTGACGTGGTACTTCGCCTCGAGCTGGGCGAGGAGACGGTCAACGTAGGTGATGTCCTGCGGCCCGAGCACCTTCGGGATCATGACGACGTCTAGGCGGTTGCCGATCTCGGCCACCATCCGGGTGATGTCGTCGAGGAACCACGGGCTGTCGAGCGCGTTGACGCGCGACCACGCCTGGAC
>CANFFZ010000083.1 GCA_947446155.1 Chloroflexota bacterium
CCTGCGGCGACGTTCGCGCGGCGGATGCGGTCCAGCAGCGTGGTCTTGCCGTGGTCGACGTGGCCCAGGACGGTGATCACCGGCGGGCGCGTGACGAGGCCCTCGCCCTCATCCACGATGCGGAGCGAGGTGCTGGCGACTTCTGCCTGGTCGTCGGTGTCGGTCGTCTCGGTGTCTGCTGGAGCGTCTTCCTCGAGCGCAAAGCCCATGTCCGTCGCGACGATGGCGGCGGTGTCGAAGTCCACGACTTGGTTGATCGTGGCCATGACGCCGTTCTTCATCAGTTCTTTGATCACATCGACGGGCGTCACACCGAGCAATGCGGCAAGGTCGGCAACGACGATTGCGTTGGGGATCTTTACGACCTGTTGGTTCGTCATACGCGTGCCTCGATGTCTCCGTCTGTGTGTCTGTCCGCCTGGGGGGCGGTGAATCGTCCTGCATAGGCGCGGAGCGCCTCACGGTCAGCCTCGTCCAGCGTCACCCGGAGGGAGCCCTGGAGCGCCCCAGCGATGCCGCGCTGCCAGCAGGCTGCCGAGGGGTGCAGGTACGCACCCCGACCGGGTGCCTTCCCGCGCTCGTCCACCGCTACGCGGCCCTCCGCCGTCCGTACGACCCGGACGAAGGAGGACTGGTCACCCTCATGGCGGCACGCGACGCACGTGCGTTGCGGCCGAGGCCGAATGCGGCCTCCTGCTGCCGGATGGCTACTCGTCGTCCTCGTCCTCAATCAAGTCGTCGCCATGCAGCGCCGCCTCAATCTCTTCCTCGTCGAAGTCGTCCAGCACGCGTCGACCGCTACCGCCGGCACCGCGCTGCGGCGGCTGCGGGCGAGTGCTGCGGACGGGCGCCACCGGGCCACCTCGGCCACCACCACGGTTGCCGCGACCGCCACGGCCTGCGGCGGCACCACGACGGCGCTCTTCCTCTTCCTCGTCCACGACCAGGTCGCGGATGTCCTCGCCGAAGCGAAGGCCACCGGGCTGGGCGGGGGCACGAGGTCGGACGGGGGCGGGCGCAGCCACCTCGGCGGCGGGTGCAACCGTCTCCGGTTCCTCCTCCACGAACTCCGCCATAACCTCCTGCTCGGGGGTGAGGCGGATCTCCTCGTCCTGACGCACAGCCGGACGCGGGGGACGCTCGCCAGGCAGGCCCGGCCGTGTGTAGAGCGCCTGCGACGGTGCGATGGCGTCCGGGGACGGTGCTGCGGTCGCCGTGGCGGCGGGGCCGCGGCCCGGGACCGGAAGCGCCTCCATGTTCGGCTCGGGCGGCGGGAACAGGTCCTCACCGGCCGCGATGATGGCGGACTCGCCTCGTATGTCGATGCGGCGGCCCGTGAGTTGCGCGGCCAGGCGGGCGTTCTGCCCTTCCTTGCCGATCGCGAGGCTCAACTGCTTGTCCGGCACCGCGAGGTACGCGGTGTTCGTGTCGCGGTCGATGCGGATCGAGACGACTTCTGCCGGAGACAACGAGTTCGCGACGAACGCTTCCTCGACCGGGTCCCAGCGGACGACATCGATGCGCTCGCCGCCGAGTTCGTTCACGATGTTCTGGATGCGCGAACCGCGCACGCCGACGCACGCGCCGATCGGGTCAATGCCGTGCTGGCGGGAGATGACGGCGATCTTCGTGCGGTGGCCACCGTCACGGGCGATCCCCATGACCTCGACGACGCCCCGCGCGATCTCGGGTACTTCGAGCTCGAACAGGCGCTTTACGAGCGCCGGGTTCGAGCGGGAGACCACGACCTGCGGGCCCTTCGAGGCTTTATAGACTTCCTTCACGAACACGCGGAGCCGCTGGCCTACGCGGTAGTGCTCGGAGCGCACCTGCTCGGCTGCTGGCAGCACTGCCTCGGTCCGGCCGAGGTCGAGAATCACCTGGCGGCGTCCACCCTCAACGCGGAGGACTGTGCCGGAGACGAGTTCGCCCTCTTTGCCGGTGAAGTCCTCGAAGACGGACTCGCGCTCAGCCTCGCGCAGCCGCTGGAGTACGACTTGCTTCAGAGTCTGAGCGGCGATGCGTCCTGCCGGGGCAGCCGCGACCTCTTCCTTGATGACGTCACCGGCGTGCTTGCCGGGGTACCCCATCGTGGAGGCGCGCTCGGGCGACACCTGCAGTTCGTCATCCTCGATGTCATCGTCCGGGGTCACCGTGTAGAGGCGCCACGCGTCGATGTTGCCGGAGTCGCGGTTGATTTTGACCTCAACCTCCGCGTACTGGAGGTCGTCCTTCTTCAGGGCAGAGGACATGGCTGCTTCGACGGCCGCGAAAACGGTATCGGAGTCCAGATTCTTCTCTGCCGAGAGTTGAGCGATGGCGAGGACGAATTCGTTTTTCATGGTCCACCTGGGCCAGCCGGGGAATGGGGCGTTGCCAATAAAAAACGTGGGCTCAAGCCCACGTCTCGGAAGGAGGCGTCGCCCGACCATCCTACCACCCCGATTTCGCCAATCACAAGGCGCATCAGGCGCGCCCCACCCCCTTCAGTCTGGCCTCGGATGGTCGAGAATCACGAGGGCGGACCACGTCCGCGCTCTGCGCCGGACACCACCGCCGAGTAGTGCCGCCGAGATTTGGGCGCAGACGGGAGCAGCGAGTGCGCCGCCTCGCCATCACCCACCGCGCCGCCGCCGGTGCTCCGCTCGCCCGCGATGTCGTGGGGCGCAGCGGCGAGGTGCTTGCGCGCGCTGGCCATGTCCTGTCAGTCCGCGTCGTCCGCGCCCTCCAGCAGCGAGGCGTCACCACTGTGTACGTCGACGACCTCGCAAGCGTCGGGATTTTGCTCACCTCCATCGCCCCCCACCCGGCGGCGGACACCCTCCAGCAACTGATGTCCGAACTGGCCTCGCGCCTGCAGGTATCCGTCGAGCCGCTCGCCAGCCAGCCGACCCCCAAGATCGTCGAAGCCCTGCGCAACGGCACATCGCCTGTCGCCGCGGTGCGCGTCACCGCGCTGCTCGCTGACATCCGCGCCGGGGCCGCCGCTCTCGCCCGAGCGTGCACCGAGGCCGATGGTGCCTCGGGCTACCTCACGGACCGCCAGCCGGACGACGACCTCGTGGGGCACTCGGTCCAGGCGGCGGCGCTCACGGCGCGGATCGGCGCCACCGTCGGCCTCGCGGACGACGACCTCGTCGCTGCGACCTACGCGGCGCTGCTGCACGACCTAGGCCTGATCTTCGTCCCGGGGGAGATCCGAGGTGCCCCGGAGCGCTGGAGCATCCCGCAGCGGATGCGCTTCGAGGATCACACCGTCCTTGGTGAGGCGTTGCTGACGGTGCTCGCCCGTAGCCACGCGATCGTGCCCGTCGTCGCTGCCGAGCACCACGAGACGCAGGATGGCGGCGGTTTTCCGCGCGCGCTCCTCGGTGCCAACCGGGTCTTCCGTGTCGCCGACCGCAAGCGCGAAGCCCCATCGATCGCCCTCGCATCCGAGGTGGTCGCGGTCGCTGACCGCTACGAACGGCTGGTCTCGCGCGCGGGACTGTCGCCGGCTGAGGCGCGCTACGAACTGTCCTCGGAAGCGGGCACGAAACTGAACGCCGAGATCGTTGCGCGCTTCCTCGACACCTTCCCCGCGCTGCCCCTCGGCACCGAGGTTCGCGTCGTGGGCGGGGAGCACGATGGCTCACGCGCGATCGTGAGCCAGCCCAGCCGCGACACGCGCTCGAGGCCAGTCGTGCGGGTGTACGCCGACCGGATGGGCTCCACGCACACACCGGTCGAGGTGAACCTCGACCTCTACCGGGACGTGAACGTATTGCTGGACGAGCGGGCGGCCTAGGCCGACGCTCAGGCTGGCGTGGAGCCGAACTGGCGGGCGGCGGTCTCGGCCACCTCGATCGTGAGGCCGCCGATCAGTGCCTGGCGCTGCGCGACCACGGCGGAGACCACCTCGGCGCGCGCGACCTGCGAGGACTCCCCACCGTCGCGGACCTTCAGTTCGACGATGCCAGCGGCGAAGTTCCTGCTCGACACGGTCAGACGGAGTGGGACGCCGATCAGGTCGGCGTCGTTGAACTTCACCCCCGGCCGCTCGTCGCGGTCGTCGAAGATCACCTCGAGGCCAGCCTCGTGCAGCGCGTCGTAGAGGGAGTCCGCGTCCGCGCGGGCCGCCTCGTCGCGGTCGAGTCCGATGCCGACCATGTGCACGTCGTAAGGCGCGATCGAGGCGGGCCAGGCGAGGCCGGCGTCGTCGCGATGTACCTCAGCGGCGGCGGCGATGATCCGCTCGACGCCGATGCCGTAGCAGCCCATGGTCGGGGTGAGTTGCGCGCCGCCGGCGTCCTGCACCGAGACGCTCATCGAGGTCGTGTAGACGTACTGCAGCCGGAAGACGTGGCCCATCTCGATACCGCGCGTGGAGCCGAGGGTGCCCTGACTGCACTGCGCGCACGTGTGGCCGACTTGGGCGGTGGCGATGTCGGCGACCACCTCGGCCTGCCAGTCACGGCCGATGTTCACGTTGCGCTTGTGCCAGCCGGCACGGTTCGCGCCCGCCACCAGGTTCGGCGACTCCGCCACCGAGGTGTCGGCGATGACCCGCACGCCCGCGCGCACCCCGATCGGCGAGGCGTATCCGGCGACCAGCCCGTACTCGGCGACCTCCGCGTCCACCATCGGCCGCAATTCGGCGCCGCCGAGGGCGTTCGTCAGCTTGATCTCGTTGACCTCAAGGTCGCCGCGCACCACGGCGAAGACCGGCTTGCCGCTGCGCTCGCCCTTAGGGGTCGCCATGTAGAACACGGCCTTCGCTGTCTGCTTCGCCTCGATGCCGAGGAACTTCGCCAGATCCGCGATGGAGGTCACACCAGGCGTCTCGACGTCCTCGATGGCGGCAGGCTCACCGGTGGTGATGGCGGCGGGACGGATGAAGGCCGCCTTCTCGGTGTTGGCGGCGTAGGTGCAGTGGTCGCAGAACACCACCGTGTCCTCGCCCGTCTCCGTCGGGAAGATGAACTCCTGGGAGCCCTTGCCACCGATGGCACCCGAGTCGGCCTCGACCGGCAGCGTCGGTATGCCGCAGCGCGCGAAGATGCGCCGGTATGCCTCGAACATCGCCGTGTAGGACACGTCGAGGCCGGCGTCGTCCGCGTCGAAGGAGTAGGCGTCCTTCATCGTGAACTCGCGGACGCGCACCAGGCCGCCGCGCGGGCGGGCCTCGTCACGGAACTTCGTTTGGATCTGGTACAGCGTGACGGGGAGGTCGCGGTAGGAGAACGCGTGGTCCTTGAAGAGGCGGGTGATCACCTCTTCGTGCGTGGGGCCGAGGGCCATCCCGCGCTCACGACGGTCCGACAACTGGAAGAGCACGTCGCCCATCTGCACCTTGCGGCCGGTGGCCTCCCACAACTCGATGGGCTGGATCGCCGGCAGGTGGACCTCCTGCGCTCCCACGCGGTCCATCTCCTCGCGGACGACCTGCTCGACCTTCAACTTCACGCGCTGGCCCAGCGGTAGGAAGGAGTAGACCCCGGACATCAACTGGTCGATGTACCCGCCGCGCAGCAGCAGCGCGTGCGAAGCCGTCTCGGCGTCGCCGGGCATCTCCCGCAGGGTGCGTCCAAACATCCGTGACATGCGCATAACGGCGAGTCTACGAGGTGCGCGCCCTACTCGCCCGCCCGCCGCCGCCCGTGCCACATCGACCTGGCCGAAGGCCCGCGAGCGCCTACGATGCCGCGCATGCCCGCCAACATCGCCATCGACCAGCAGACCGCTCGCCGTTTCATCCTCGGAAAGCAGGGGCTGTGGCCAGGTCGCCGCTGGGCGGGGCGTGCGGGGACGCGCGCGGCTGCGAGGGCGGTGGAGCACCTCCAACTCGACCCGCTCGTGATCGTGGCGCGCAGTCACGACCTCATGCTGCACAGCCGGGTGGCGGACTACCGCCCCGAGCACTTCGATGACCTCGCCTACCGCCGGCGGGAGTTCTTCGACTGGGGTGGGTGGCTTGCAGTCCGTCCGATGTCGGAGCTGCCGTACTGGCGCACGCTGATGCATCGCAACCGACAGCATCACCCCGAACTCGGGCGGAACGCGAAGACCTACGCGGGTGCCATCGAGGAGGTGCGCACCGCCCTCCGCGAGCGCGGCACCGTCTCCGGCCGCGACTTCGCCGCTGGCGACCGCGAGGCCGTCACGAGTTACCGAGGCAGTAAGGACACCTCGGTCGCCCTCTACTACCTCTGGCGCACCGGGGAGGCGATGACCCACCACCGCGACGGCTTCGAGCGCGTCTACGCGCTGACCGAGGCCATCGCGCCTGCGCACCTCCTCGACCCCGTCAGCGAGGCCGAAGCGGACCGCTTCCACACACGCAAGCTCGTCGCCTACCAGGGCATCGGCCGCGTTTCGGCGCTTTCCGGCTGGCTCTCGAAGCGCGTCACCGCCACCGAGCAGCGGACGATCGAGCGCGACCTCATCGACTCCGGGGAGATCGTCCCCGTCGCCGTCGAGGGCTGGCGCGGCGCGCACTACGCCCTCGCGAGCGACGTGCGGCTGCTGCGCGAGGTTGCCCGTGGCGGCGTCCCCGCGAAGTGGCGTCCCCTCGACACCACCAGCGAAGACGAGGTCACCCTGCTCTCCCCGCTCGACCCGGTGAGCGCCCGAGGCCGCGCGAAGACCCTCTTCGACTTCGAGTACAAGTGGGAGATCTATCACCGTGCGGAGGACATGCGCTTCGGCCGCTACACGATGCCGATCCTCTGGGGCGACCGCCTCGTCGGCCGCCTCGACCCGAGGCTCGACCGCGCCTCCGCCACCCTCGTGGTCAACAACGTGTGGTTCGAGGACGCCGCGACCGGCCGCAATGCGGCATTCTTCGACGCGTTGGCGCTCGGAGTGCGACGGCTGATGACGTTCCTCGGTGTCGAACGTGTGGACGCCTCGGGCGTCACGAGCAAGCCGGTGCGTATGGCCCTCGCGTCGCTCAACCCGTCGAGGCGAGCGCGAAGCTAGCCGAGCGGGACCGCCTCGAAGTGCTCGACGACGGGGAACGGGTCGTAGAAGTGGTGGAGTAGCGCGCGCCAGCGCTGGTACTCCGGCGAGCCGCGGAAGCCGACCGTGTGCGCCTCAAGCGTCTCCCAGCGGACCAGCAGCAGGTACCGCGAAGGCGTTTCGATGCAGCGCTGCAACTCGTGTCCGAGGTACCCCGGCATCGAGGCGATGATCGAAGACGCCTCGCGGAACACCGCCTCGAACTCCGCCTCGCGCCCGGCGATCACTGGCAACACCACCGCTTCGAGGATCATCGGGACGCCTCCCACTCGGCGATCTGCGTCTTGGTCGCGGCGGCACGCCACGCGTCCTCGATCAATTCCTCCAGCACGGCCCGCTTGACCACCTTCAGCCGTACGAGGACGGATGGCCAGTCGCGGTAGTGGTCGGTGAAGAAGAAGACTTTCGGCTGCTCGACACACAGCACGTCGCGCGCCTCGATCGGCATCCACAGCACGATCACGTCCGGTTCGGGCCGCGAGTAGATGATGCCGCGCTTCTTGGTACGGAACGCCGGTCGTCCCTCGAACGATGCGCGCTCCTCGACCCCCGGGAAGCCGAGGGCGATCGCGCGCACCTGCTCGAACGTGGCCGCCATCAGGCGACCTCCACGATCCCTGCCGTTGCGAGGACGTCGATGGCGTGGGCGACATCGTCGTCCGGCTCGACCTGGTCGATCTCGAAGGTGCGCTGGGCGCGCGGGTTCGCTTCCGCGATGCGCGCCGCCAGCCACGCGAAGTCCACGTCGCCGTTGCCCGGCGCGCGGTGGTCCAGAAGGCCTCGCACGTCGTGCAGGTGCAGTTCCACCAGCCGAGGGCCGACGAGGTCCCACCACGCGGAGCGGTCGGTGACGCCGAGGCGGTGATGGACCTCGGCGTGGCCGACGTCGTGGACGTACCCCACGACTTCGGGCGGGTAGGGGGCGAAGAGGTCGGCGGCCTCTTGGGGTAGCGGGATCTCGTGGTAGTTGAGGCGCGTCTCGATGCCGAGGGTGATGCCGCGCCTGCTCGCCTCCTCAGCCATCGTCGCGAGGCTCCGCCGTGCGGCCTCGAGGGACGGGGGAGCCATCGCGGCACGCTCGCGGACGGTCTCGTCTACGGCAGCGGCCCACTCGTCTCGTAGCACCTCGCGTCGGTCATACATCGAGCGCAGGCGGCGCTCGCCCGCCAGCAAGCGCTTCCCCACGCCGCCGAGGTGGACGACGACGATCGGTGCGCCCGCGTCGGCAGCCAGCGCGATCGAGCGCAGGTGGAAGTCGACCGCGAGTCCGCGCTCGACCTCGTCCGTCGCGCCGAGGTTCAGTTCGCGGTTCCAGCCCGCTGAGGGGTGCCGCTCTAGCGGTGCGGGTGCGTGGACGCCCGTCACCGGCAGTGACCCGTAGCCGAGGATGGCGCCCGCCTGCTCCGCCGTCATCGAGTGGTTGATCTCGACGCCGCGGTAGCCGAGTTCCCCCGCGCGCTCCATGAACGCACCCAGCGAGCGCTCAAAGCGCGGCTGGACGGCCCACATCGTGGAGAGGGAGGGGAGGAGGGGGTTGATCGCCATGGCGCGATCCTCGCGCGTGCGGGGGCGGGACGCTAGCGGCAGATGGCACAGCCCTCGCAGCGGGCCTACGAGGTCGGCGCGAGGCCCTTGGTGGCGATGACGTCGTCGAGGAGCGTACGCACTTGACCGAGGACGGTGTCGTAGGGGTAGTGGCCCACGACGGCCTCGCCGCGCTTCAGGTTCACGCCCAGCGGGCCACACCAGAGGCCGATGTCGGCGTCGTCGGTCTCGCCGGGGCCGTTCACGCGGCAGCCCATGATCGCGATCGTCACGCGGTACTTCGAGGCGTACTCCGACATCGTCTTCACGTCGCGCGCGAGTTCGATGAA
>CANFFZ010000084.1 GCA_947446155.1 Chloroflexota bacterium
GAGTGTCGAAGGAGGACACCTTCTGCAGCGAGGCGCGGAAGTCGGAGAGCGGGCTGCTCCCCTCCTGGTCGGCGTGCAGCGAGACGTTCGGGGTGATGTACGGCAAGACGTGGTCGCCCGTGAACATCAGCCGGTGGTTGGGCTCGTACATGCACATGTGGCCAGGCGTGTGGCCGGGTGTCCAGACGGCGCGCAGTTTCCAGCCGTCGAACTCCACTACCTCGCCGTCCTGCAACTTCACGTCGGGCTCGATCCAGCGCATCCCGCCGCCAGGCCCGCCCGGGCCGCCAGCGCGAGGACCACCAGCCGGCTTCTCCAGCGCTGCCTGACCCGGCTTCACCGCGGGCGCGGTCGGAGACAGGGCGCCTGCCTCGTGCGCCGCGTCGATGTCCGCCTGCGGGATGCCGTGCTTCACGAGCCAGCCGTCGGACAGCCGTGTCCACGAGTCACCATCGAGCCAGCGCGACTGGATCCACTGCCACTCGCGCTCGAGCATGATCACCTGGCAGTCAGGCGCCTGGTCCTTGATCCACCCCGCCATGCCGATGTGGTCCGGGTGCGCGTGCGAGATGAACAACCGCCGGATGTCCTTCGGCGCATAGCCGAGGATGGCGAGTTCTTTCGTCATCGCCGCGATCGCCTCGGGCGTCCCGAAGCCAGCGTCGAACAGGGAGACGCCGTCCCCGCCGGTGAAGGCGTACGGCATCATGTACGGCAGCGCGGGGCCTGCCATGGGCGTCTTCAACTGGTGCAGACCGGGCACGATCTCCATCGGGGGCGCGTCCTCTCGCTCCGGGTGCACAGAGGCTTCCGGGCGCTGGGTTCCGTGCGTATGAGGCTGTCGCAACGGGCGGCGCGAGCATAGCAAGTCCGCCCGTGCGCTCTACCCCGCTTGCGACGAGGTCACGAAGCGGTCACGAGCGCGAGCGTTTCGAGGCCCACGAACAACTCACCGACGTTTGCCACACGGACGTGCGCGGGTGGGTCGCCATCGGCGCGCTCACCGACCTGGACCACCCACCAGCCGTAGCGGCGAGGCGGCCCCACGTCGTACCTCGGCGTGTCGCCCACAAACACCGTTTCCGCCGCCGTTGCTCCCAGATGGTCGAGGGTGGCCTGGAACAGCTCCGGATGTGGCTTCGCGCGGCGCTGCTCGTCGCTGAACATCAGCGCGTCGAAGTGGTCGATGATCCCTGTCGCCTCGAAGACCCGGCGGAGATGGCGTCCGCCTGCCACCCCGGTGTTGGAGATCAGGCCGACGCGCAGCCCTCGCGCACGGCACTCCTCGATCGCCTCGCGCGCGCCGGGGAGCAGATCGGGGGGCGTGTGCTCGATCACCCCGCCGTATGCCTCCGCGAACGCCGTCGCGTCCGCCTCGTCGATGTGGTCCGCAATGCCGGGGTGGTACTGGTAGAAGACGTGCCGCGCGCGGTCCTCGCTGCTGACGTCGCGCCCGTACTCCTGCAGCCGCGCGAGCGTGCTGTTGGAGCGCTGGTGGTGCTTCGTGAACTCGTCCTGCGTCGTCTCGATCCCGTACTTTGCGAGGATCGGCGCGCATCGCTCGAACCGCAGCCGCGCGCGCACCGGGAACGTGTCCCGCCGCTCCGACATCAGCGTCCCCCACAGGTCGAAGACGACCGCGCGGATCCGAGGTGGGGGCGGCGTCTCTGCCATGCCGCCATCATCGCATCGCCCCGCGCGCGCATCGAGGGCCACGCAGAAGGGGCGCCTCGCGGCGCCCCTTCGATCGTTCACTCAGGAAAGTGGCTAGGACTTGGCCTGCTGCTGCTTGAACTCTTGGTACTCGGCCCACTCCGCGTCGGACATCCCGGCGGGCCGCTCGAGGGCCGGCGCCTTGTCTTTGTCCTTGTCAGGCCCCTTGGCCTCCTCGCGGAAATCGCGGATGCCCTTGCCGAGCGCCCCACCGAGGCCCGACACGCGCTGTGCCCCGAAGAGCAGCGCGAGGATCACCACGATGATCAGCAGCTCCTGCCAGCCGAGGCTTCCCAGCATGGGTCAGTACCTTTCCGGTCCGCGCGCTCCGTCACGACCCTCAGCGAATGTAACACCGAGGTTCCGCGTGCGCCCTCGGCACCGCCTGAGGGTGGGTGCTTGGATGATACGCGTGACCTCGTCCGAGGGATCGCTAGCCGATCCGCTCGACGAACACGCGCATCACGCCACCGCAAATCTTGTCGTCGCCGTCCACCGGCTCCGTGAGGTCCACCACGACCGTCCGAGGCTGTCCGTCCGCCATGGTTTCCATGGCTTCCTGCCAGACCTCGGCCTCACCGCAACCGCCGCCGATCGTCCCGGAGAACGACCCGTCCGGCCGCAGGAGCATCTGCGCCCCCGCCTTCCGGGGCGTGGAACCGCGGGTGTCCGCCACCGTCGCCAGGACGCGCGGCTGCCCGGTCGCCAGAGACTCCCCGAGTTCGCGGTACAGGTCCAGGGACATACAGGTCTCCCGCTCGATTTGGGTTCGCCTCGATCATACGGCGAAGGGCGTGAGATCCGTCAGCCTCGGACAGACGTAATACGGGAGAGGCCGCACGCTCACCGGCGAGCGCCCCAAACGCGCCGGATCCGATGCCTTGGGCCCACCCGCAGGGGCCCACAAAGCATAAGAACCGATTGCTCGGCCCTGATGCCCCAGAGGGAACTGGCATTTAGGAGCGGCGGCCTCACCGAATCCGGTTTCAACCGACGGCACGTGGACGATAGCATACGCGCTGCGCGTTATGTAGGGCTGTCCGCTGACCGATTCTGACTCATTCGCGTGCCCGTGCCGCCGCGCCGCACCATCGTCATCTCCGCCAGGATCGACACCGCGATCTCCTCCGGTGTCTCCGCCCCAATATCGAGGCCAACCGGCGTCGAGACCGCCTCCAGCGCCGCCGCTGGGTACCCCTCGGCCGCGAGGTGGTCGAGCACCGTCCGCGTCCGACGCCGGCTCCCGATCATCCCCACGTAGCCCGCACCCCGGCCCACGGCGTGTCGCAGCGCCTCTTCGTCCACCCGGTGCCCGCGCGACACCAGTACGACAGCCGTCGAGGTGTCGATGGCGAGCGAGTCGAGCGCTGAGCCGACCTCTTCGACGAGGATGCGATGCGCCATCGGGAACCGTTCGCGGTTCGCGAACTCGACGCGGTCGTCCAGCACCGTCGTCTCGTACCCCAGCAACTCTGCCATCGTCGCGAGCGCTAGCCCGACGTGCCCCGCGCCGACAATCACCAACCGCGCGGGCGCCTCGAACAGTTGGAGCATCACCTCGGCGGCGCCCTCGACGGCCTGCGACGGGCGGTCCGTGGCGGCGCCACCAGCGAGGTACCACGTGCCGGTCACGATCCGCGGCATCACCGTGAACGCCGCAATCGCGATCTCCCGCAGCGGCTCGTCTGCCTCGGGGCTTCCGAGCGAGCCGAGCGTCCGCCCGTCCGCGCGCACCAGCAGCTTGGCGCCAGCAGCGAGGCCCGCCGCGCCGCCCGTCACCACTGTCGCGACAGCGACCGGCGGCCCGCCCGCGAGGGCAGCCTCGATCGCGTCGACGAGAGCGACAGCGGTTGAGCCGGTGGGGGAAGCGTCTTGCACGGCCCGATCATACGAGGCGTACGCGGGGCTACTCCAGCGACTGGAGGTCGACGCCCAGGTGTTCCCGCAGCACCTCGGGCGGCGTCAGGCGCAGCACAAGCCATGCGACCGCCGCCACGATCAGCACATCGTCCAGCTGGCCGAGCACCGGGATGAAGTCAGGCACGAGGTCGAACGGCATCGCGAGGTAGAGGAACAACGGCACCGGCAGCAGGCGGACGGCCCACGGCGTCTGTGGATCGCGTGCGAGCCCCCAGCCACCTCGGAGGCCGCGCCGCCAGCCGAGGGCCTTCAGCGCGCGGACGACACGGCGCAGCCGACGCGAACGCCACCAGACGAACGCACCCGCGCTGAGGAGGAGCACCGTCGACACGCCCATGACGAGGAGCGCCCACCACCAGAACGAGCCGGTGTCAGGCATCGATCAGACGTTGAAGAGGATGTTCAGCACGTCGCCGTCCTGGACGATGTACTGCTTGCCCTCAGTGCGGAGCTTGCCGGCCTTCTTTAGTTCGGCGTTGGAACCCTTCGCGCTCACGTAGTCATCCCAGCCGGCCACCTCTGCGCGGATGAAGCCGCGTTCGAGGTCGGAGTGGATCTTGCCGGCCGCCTCCGGGGCGCTGGCGCCCTTGCGGACGGTCCACGCGCGCACCTCGTCCTCACCCGCGGTGAGGAACGACTGCAGGCCGAGCAGGCCGTACGCCGCCACGATCGCGCGGTCGAGCGGCGACTCCGCCGGCAGGCCGAGGTCGGCGCGGAACACCACCGCCTCGTCCGGCTCCATCTGCGACAGTTCCGCCTCGATCTTCGCGCAGAGCGCGGCGACCGAAACGCTGCTGCCCGCGTAGCGCGCGGTGAACTCCGCCTCGATCTCCGCCGCCTTCGCGACATCGGCCTCGCCGATGTTCACGATCAGCAGCACCGGCAGCCGCGTGACGAACTGATACGCCCGCAGTTCCTTGTCCTCGATCTCGTTGAAGGTCATCGACCGCAGCCCCGCGCCACCCTCGAGGTGCGCCTGCATCCGGCGCAACAACTCCTGATGCGTCTCCATCCCCGGACGGTCGGCCGGCTTCATCGCGCGCATCTCCACATCGATGCGATGGACGCGCCGCTCGATCAGCGCCAGGTCGGAGAACGCCAGCTCAAGGTCGAGCGCCTCGATGTCGCCGTGGGGATCGATCGCCCCGCCGTCCGGGTGCGGCACGGACTCGTCCTCGAACGCGCGCACGACGTGGACGAGGGCGTCCGCCTTCGCGATCTGCGCGAGGAACTGCGCGCCGGGTGCGTCTTTGCCGAAGGAGCCAGCGGGGAAGTCCACCCAGCGGATCTCGGCGGGGGTGAGTTTCTTCGGCTTGAACACCTCGGCCAGTGCGTCCAGCCTCGGGTCTGGCACCTTCACGACGCCGACGTTCGGCTCCGTGCCCGCCGAGTACGCCCCCACCTGCGCGGTCCCCCGCGTCACCGCGTTGAACAGCGAGGTCTTCCCACTGCGCGACTTGCCGATGATGCCGAGTTCCATGCGTTACCCCTCGCCCGTCAGTCTGTCGCCCGTCCCCCGCCCGAGCAACCGAGGCAGGCGAAATGCCCTCGACCTACCGATCGCGCGCCAGCCGCTCGTCCCGCTCCTCGTCCGCGCGGGCGGCCATCGCCTCGATGCGTGCCTCGCGACGTGCTTCGCGCCAGCGCAGTAGCCAGTCCGTGCCCACCGCAGCGCCGACGCCCACGACCGCCTGCACGAGAACGGGCGCCACCTCGTTCACGAAACGCGCGGCCATCAGGCCTGCCAGCAGCGACCACGCCGCTGTGCGCATCGAGCGCTTGGCCATCACTCCACCTCGCTGGCGGCAGCGCCGCGGGCGAACTCGCAGCGAGGTTCCAGGATGCAGGCGCCGCATTGCGGTTTCGTGCGCAGGCAGATCTGCTGGCCGTGGCGCACGATCAGCGCGTGCCACTGGTTCAACGTCCACACGTCGTCACCCAACTTCCCGAGGAAGTACGAGCGGTACGTGTCGTAGTCGCGCTTTCCCGGCGGCCGGCCGAGTCGTTCGAAGAGCCGGTAGGCGTACGCGTCCACGACGAACGTCGGCTTCCGCCCGGCGTAGAGGGTCATCGCGTCCGCGGTCTCGGGGCCGACGCCCCACAGGGCCAGGAGCCGCGCGCGCACCTCGTCCGCGTCGCCGGCGAGCAATGCGTCGATGCCCCCCGCATCGAGGACGGCGGCGCAGAACGCGCGCATCTTCCGCGCCTTCGCGTTGAAGTAGCCGCTGGGCCGCAGCAACTCGCCGAGTACCGGTTCGGGTAGGTCGAGGATCGCCTCCGGTGTCGTCGCGCCCGCGCCCTGAAGGTTCGCGAGGGCCGCTGCCGCGCCGCGCCATGCCGTGTTCTGCGTCAGGATCGCGCCGAGGCAGATCTACCGCGCGCTGCTCCGGGCCGTCCTCGGCGGCGGTCGGCCACCACTGCTGTGGCCCGTATGCCTCGAGCAGCGCGCGGTAGATCACGTCGAGGTCACGCTTCGTGTACGGGCGGCGTGCGAGGCCCGGCTCGCGGCCGTCGAGGCCAGTGTTGCCCGCCTGCAACCCTCGACTCGGGCTGGCACGTCTCCGACTCGCACGGCGCGTCGTCGCCACTAGCCCCGCGCCCACTTCGGGATCGAGGCCTTCGGCACCGCGTCGTACGCCGCGATGTACGGCTTGAGGTCGAGTACAGGCGTGCCGTCGACCAGATCGAGGCCCTCGACCTCGATGGTCGCGCCCTCGATCGTGAGCAGGCGGCAGACGGTCACGCTCAGCGGGTTGGGCCGCGCGCCCCGCAGCGCGAGGGCGCCCTGCAGCGGATAGCGGTCGTCCCCGCTGGGGTACGCCTGGCGGCGTCCGCGCATCGCCTCGGGCAGTTCGTGGAGCCAGCCCACGACGATCACGTGCGAGTAATCCGCGAGCCCGAGCAGCGCGTCTGCCAGCCCCTCGGTGAGCACGATCTGGGAGCGCACGCGCGACCAGTCGAGGCGTGCCGCATCGGACTCGCCGTTGCGCACGACGCCGATCGACTGAAGCGTGATCGAGGCGGAATCACTGGACATTCGGGCCATTCTAGGGGTGCCGGATCGAGGCCGTTCGGAGGTTCAGGAAGGCCCCGATCGTGATATACTTTACGAGTGTTGCGGGCGCCTTTCCGAAGGCCGCGTGGCACCTCGTCGGGGGCCTCTCTCTCCATTGCCCGCGTCGGCTGCACGACCAAGATCGAGTATCCCCGCCCGCCTTCCTGAGGCGTCCGGTTTGATCGAGGCACGATGACCACGACCGCCCCTCGCGCTGCCAAGGAACCCGCCTACAACGCGGAAAACATCCAAGTGCTCGAAGGCCTCGAGGCCGTGCGCAGACGCCCCGGCATGTACATCGGCTCCACCGACCAGCGCGGCCTCCACCACCTCATCTACGAGATCGTCGACAACTCGGTCGACGAGGCGATGGCCGGCTACTGCGACCGCATCGACATCATCATCGAGGCAGACGGCCACGTCTCCGTGCAGGACAACGGCCGAGGCATCCCCGTCGACAAGCACCCGAAGACGGGCCTCTCCGCCGTCGAGACCGTGATGACGGTGCTCCACGCCGGCGGCAAGTTCGGCGGCGGTGGGTACAAAGTCTCGGGCGGCCTCCACGGCGTCGGTGCGTCCGTCGTGAACGCACTGTCCTCGGAGGTCCGGGTCCAGGTGAAGCGCGACGGATCGATCCACACCCAGGACTACATCCGAGGCGCGCCGCAGGGCGCGATGAAGAAGGAGAAGGGCGAGCGGGATCAGGGCACGGGCACCTATACCCGCTTCCTCCCGGACGCCGAGGTCTTCGAGACGCTCGACTACGACTTCGAGATCCTCACGCAGCGCTTCCGCGAGATGGCCTACCTGACCAAGGGCCTCTTCATCTACTTCCGCGACGAGCGCGGCCCCGGTGACGAGCGCTCCTACTACTTCGACAGCGGCATCGAGGCGTTCGTCCGCCAGATCGGGCGCAGCAAGAACCCGCTCCACGACCCCATCGTCGTGTTCCACGAGGTCGAGGACGCGCAGGTCGAGGTGGCCCTCCAGTACAACGCCTCCTACGGCGAAGTCCTCTACTCTTTCGCCAACGCGATCAAGACCATCGACGGCGGCTCGCACGTGACTGGCTTCCGCACGGCGCTCACCCGCGTGCTGAACGACTACGCGCGCAAGTCCAAGATCCTCAAGGAGAGCGACCCCAACCTTACCGGCGACGACGTACGCGAAGGCCTCGCCTGCGTCATCTCCGTGAAGCTGAGCGAGCCGCAGTTCGAGGGCCAGACCAAGACCCGCCTCGGCAACCCCGAGATCAAGGGCCTCGTCGAGTCCGCCGTCGGCACGCGCCTGCAGCAGGAACTCGAAGAGAACCCCGGGATGGCACGCCGCATCCTGGAGAAGTGCCTCACCGCCGCCCGCGCCCGCGAGGCCGCCCGCAAGGCGCGCGACCTCGTCCAGCGCAAGGGCGTCCTCGAGGGCTCCAACCTCCCCGGCAAACTCGCGGACTGCTCCGAGAGCGACCCTGCGAAGTGCGAGCTCTACATCGTCGAGGGCGACTCGGCCGGTGGCTCCGCCAAGGGTGGCCGTGACCGCCGCACGCAGGCGATCCTGCCGTTGCGCGGCAAGATCCTCAATGTCGAGAAGGCACGCCTCGATAAGATGCTCGAGAACGAGCAGATCCGAAACATCATCACGGCGCTCGGCACGGGCTTCGGCGAAGAGTTCAACGCCGCGAAGCTGCGCTACCACAAGGTCATCATCATGACCGACGCAGACGTGGACGGCGCGCACATCCGCACGCTGCTGCTCACGTTCTTCTACCGCTTCATGCCCCAAGTCATCGACGATGGCTACCTCTACATCGCCCAGCCCCCGCTGTACTCGATCACGCGAGGCCGCTCGGTCACCTGGCTCTTCGACGACGCGGCGAAGGACGCCTACTTCAAGGACCACAGCGACCGTGGCGTCAACATCCAGCGTTACAAGGGCCTCGGTGAGATGAACGCGGAGCAGTTGTGGGACACCACGATGAACCCGGCGAACCGCTCGCTTCTGCGCGTCGAGGTGCAGGACGCGGCGACTGCTGACGAGATCTTCATCATGCTCATGGGTGACGAAGTCGCCCCGCGCAAGAAGTTCATCACCGCCCACGCCCTCGAAGCCACCCTCGACGTCTAGCGACGCCGGAGCGCTCGATGTCCACCGCCACGATCC
>CANFFZ010000085.1 GCA_947446155.1 Chloroflexota bacterium
GAGTTCATCGAGGTGTTCTACAATCGCCGACGCCTGCACTCCACGCTCGGCTACTGTTCGCCGGTGGAGTACGAGGCAAGAATGGTCCCACGAGCAAGGAGCGCCTCGGCGGCCTAAGCAATCTGTCCGTCAAACCGGAGCAACCCCACTCATTTCCAGACAGCGACTGAAATCATCGAGTCATGGAAGCTAGTAGAGCCATTTCTCGCCACGGCTAACAGTGACTTATTCCCGTTGGCGCGGTATGAGCCGGGGACACCACCCAATAGGATTTTCCCGCCACGTCTCGGCGACACGGGTAAAGAGAGACGTACCTACTGGTAGACGATGTATCGAGGCGGACTCTCGAGACCCATCAGTTCCGAGGCCGTGAACACCGGCGTGTCCCAGTGGAAGAACAGCTTGAAGCCGGCGTACTCCGAATACGCGGCGCGCGCGTAGCGGTTGTAGCCGTCGAGTTTCTCCGGCTTGCCACCGAAACCGTCCATGTCCACGACCACATCGACGTCTGGCGAGGCCTCGAGGGCCTCCATGTCCACGAGCATCTTCGGGGTGAACTGGTGGAGCACGAGGATCTTCGGCGGCAGGTCGTGGTCGACGGCGATCCGCGCGAGGTACGCCTGCACCGGCCGGATCTGCGTCACGTCCAACGTGCCGATGACACTCCCCGGCGCGCGGCGGTAGCGCTGCGTCGCGAACTCCGGGTCGAGCGCGACGTGGACGAACGGCTCGCGCAGGAACTCCTTGAGGCGTTCCACGCCCGACAGCGGATCGGTCCAGCCGACTTGCAGGTCGAGGAACAGCAGGATGCCGGCGGCACGCGCGGCCTCGACGTGCTCACGCACGGTCTCGATCGGTGTGCGGAGCAGGTACGAGCCGTCGTTCTGCGGGTGGGGCTGGGCGACATCCACGATGAGGTGGAGTGCGGGGATCGCGTAGCGCGGCATCGAATGTCCGCTCGCGATCGGTACGTCGTACTGCGCGGCGAGTTGCTGAGCGCGGGTGACGGCGCCTGCTGTGTCGTGACAGCCGAGCTCACCCATGAAGCAGATCCCGGGGTGCCCGTACACGCTCACGACCGGGCCCTGGGCGAAGTACGAGGGTGTCCGGAGCGGGAGGGTGCGCCGCGTCACCTCGAGGGAGGTGACCGGCAGATTCATGGGGGTGGTGTTGTCGGTGGTGAAGGAGGGCGGGGCCGGCGCGCCGAGGGCGCTCGTCGTTCCGGGGAGAGCAGCAACGACGAGGGCTAGGAGGGCCGAGGCGAGGAGTAGGCCGAAGCCGATGTTCCGCCGCATCTCGGGGGTTCCCCATTCGCGCCAACCCCGCCGCGCATGGCCAGCGTATGGCAAACACGAACGTGAGTAAACACCTCAACAGATGTTGGCGAATCCACAACCGAGCAAGTTACGAACATATGTTTTGAACCGTCCGGGGAGGAGGCCACGTCGGGGACTGGCACGCTCAACGGTGCATCGCCACATCGATCAGCACGCTCTTGAGCGCCTCGGCGATCCCCACGGCCATGACGTGACGCGCCGTGTCGTCCTTGAGCAGCGCGGCGTCGTCTTCGTTCGTGATGTACAGCAACTCGAGCAGCACACCCGGCATCTGCGTCGCGCGCGTCTGGATCGAGGGCTGCGAGCCGTAGCCGAGGGCATCCCAGTCACCGCCGCGCTCGTCCATCTCTTCGCGCGTCAACTCCCGCTCCGCGCCCAAGACGAGAAACGGCGTCACGCGTCCGGCGCTGTCGGTCATCTCAGTGTCCGCGCGGACGAGGCCTTGACGACGTCGTACCCGTTCGTCTGGAGCCTTGCCACCACGCTGGTACGGATCGCCTCCGCGAGCGCAAGACTGCGGTCTGAGAACTCGCGGCCTGGCGTGTACATCACTTCGATGCCGCGGGCGCTCGGATCCTGGAAGCCGTTCGAGCGGATCGAGATGAACAGGTCGGCCTTCGCCTCGTTGGCGATCGCGATGCGCGAGTCGATGTCAGCGAAGATCGCGCTGTAGTCCCCGAGTACGCGCCCGTTTTGGGTAGCCCGACCGTCATCCGTCCTCGTGTAGACGACGTCGATGTCCGCCTGCTCCAGCAGCGCGCCCACACGTTTCGCCATATCGAGGTTGGAGTCGCGCTCGATCAGGCCGTAGCCAGTCGCGCCCCACTCGTCACCGCCGTGCCCGGGATCGAGGACGACACGCAGCCTCGGCGGGCCCTCATTGAAGAAACCCCACGAGTCGAATGAGAGGAGGCCCGATTGAAACACTCCCACCAGCAGGAGCGGGATCGCCAGCAGGGAGAAGAGCGCCTTCCGACTGACGGAAGCCCTCACGGCGGACTCAGCCCGTCCATGCCAGCGGTCGCTTTCGTAGAACATGGGTCGAGCGTAGGTGGGGGGTACCGCAGTACCCGTCGAGATTCGTGACCGATCCGTATCAGATTCGCGACATGTCTAGACGAAGAATGTCTAGACGAAGACGGCCCCGCGTATGCGGGGCCGTCTCGGTCGTCGACAGGCGAGGGCTAGTCGAGGGTCGTCATGCCCTTGCGCTTGGCGTTCACGAGGATCGCCATGTTGCCGTTCCCCCGGTTCTCGTACATCAACTGGTGCGGCTTGCCGACCTCGTTGAACTCGAACACCTCACCGAGGCAGGGGTCGACTTCCTTGTTCGCGACCATGTCGTTCAGGGCGGCGCACTGCGCCACGCTGGCGAAATGCGAGCCCTGGAGGCGCTTCTGGCGCATCCACAGGTAGCGAAGGTCAACGTCCGCGTTGTAGCCGCTGGTGCCGGCACAGATCACGATCATGCCGCCGTTCTCCGCCATAAAGACGGAGGTCGGCACGGTCGACTCACCAGGGTGCTCAAAGACGATCTTCGGGCCTCGACGCTCGCCGAGAACCTCCCAGAACTTCGCGCCGAACGCGCGGGCGCCCTTCATCCAGTCACCGAAGGCTGCGGCGTCATCCAGGTCGGGCAGGCGCCCCCAGTGGGTGAACGCAGGGTCCTTGCGGTTGATGACGCCCTTGGCGCCCAACTGCAGGCAGTACTCCACGCGACTGTCCTCGGAGACCACGGCGATCGGGACGCCGCCTTTGGCCTTCGTGATCTGGATCGCCATGGTGCCCAGTCCGCCGGTGCCGCCCCAGATGAGGACCGGGTCGCCGGCATGCACGATGTTCGGCTCCCAGCCCATCAGCATCCGGTAGGCGGTGGCGCCGACGAGCATGTAGGCGCTGGCAGCCTCCCAGTTCAGGTGCTTCGGCTTCGGGAAGCACTGGTAGTGGTCCACCAACGTGAACTGGGCAAAGGAGCCGTAGTTGCTCTCGTAGCCCCAGATCCGGTTGGTGGAAGACATGATCGGCTCGGTGCCGGCCTTGATGTCGGCAGCGTCTTCGTCCCACTGGCCGCAGGAGAGGACGACCTCGTCCCCCACCTTCACGTTGCGGACCTCGGAACCGATCGCCCAGACCACACCGGAGGCATCCGAGCCACCGATGTGGAAGTCCTCGGGCTCGCCCTTGCGCTGGCGGGCACCGATCACGTCCACGGGAAAGCCGAGGCCTGCCCAGACGTTGTTGTAGTTCACGCCCGCGGCCATCACCCAGACCAGCACCTGCTTGGGGCCGACCTTCGGGACGTCCACGACCTCCACCTCGAAGGCCTGCTCCGGCTTTCCGAATCGCGAGGCGCGAATGAGCGAGGCGTGCATTTGCTTCGGCACGTACCCCAGCGGGGGCGTCTCGCCGAGGGCGTACAGATCTTTTTCAACAGGCATGAATGCTCCCTCCGCACGGTGCCCGCCTCAGGAGACCGGGCCCGGGCGTGATGCTAGCACCCACCTCGCGGAGAGGCAGGCGGGGGCGGCCGCCGAGGCGCATGAACCTGACTACGCCGTCAGGCCCTCGATGACCTGGACCATCAGCCGTTCGAGGCGTTCGGCGGCGTCCTTCTCCTCGATACGGCGGCCATCCTCGCGGCGGATATAGAAGGCGTCCACCACCTCCGACCCGATGGTGTCCACCTTGGCGAGGTGGATATCGATCCGCTGTTCGTGCAGCGCCTTCGTGATGCCGTACAGGAGGCCGCGGCGGTCTGCTGTGGATATCTCCAGGACGGTGAACTCTCGGGATGCTGTGTTGTTCACATCCACGACGGTCGGTACGTCCGCGAGCGGGTGCGCCGGATACGACCGCCGCACCTCCGCCAGCCGCTCTTCGATGTCGAACGTGCCCTCGATCGCGGCCGGGACAGCCGTGAGGATGCGTCCCCACCGGCGGTCGTCGATCCCGATGCCGAGGGCGTCCGAGACGTGCCACACCTGGATCGCTGTCCCGCTCGAGTGCGTGTGCGCCACGCCACCGAGGACGCTCGCGTTGTGCCCGGCGAGCGCGCCCGTGACGGATTGGATAATCCCCGTGCGGTCCGGCGTGACGATGGTGAGCCGGTCGATCTCGCCGAGGCGGTCGTGCCGGGCCGACGTGCCGCCGGCAGCCTCTTCGATCAGCGCGATGTGGTCGCCGATGGTCTCCGGCGGGACGGAGATCATGTAATCCACGTCCAGCCCCGCGAGATGTGCGCCGACAACGTCCGCTGGGAAGCGCGACGCGAGGGCTTCCACGATCGCCTCGGGGCGCGGGATCGAGGCGTCTGGAGCGTCGGCTGCCAGCACAGCCATCACGCGCACATACAGCGAGCGCATCAACTGCGCCTTCCACTGTGACCAGACGTTGGGGCCCGACGCGCACGCATCTGCGATCGACAACAGGTAGATCAAGCGGAGCGTATTCGCGTCGCCGGCACGGCGCGCAGTGTCCTCGATGACCTCCGGGTCGGCGATGTTGCGGCGGGTTGCCACGTTCGGGAGAAGGAGGTGTTCACGGACGGCGGTGACGAGGCGAGCCTCCTCGCCTGGCGGCAGACCAGCCCTCGATGCGACACGCTCGGCGATGACGGCGCCCGCCAACGAGTGGTCGCCGGTATGCCCCTTGCCGATGTCGTGCAGTAGTGCGGCCAGCAACAGTTCGTCCGGCCGCCCGAGTTCTTTCGCCACATTCGGGGTGTCGCACTCGAACTCGTCCTCGGTCATGAGACGCCGGGCTTCCGCGACGGTACGCGCGGCGTGGACATCCACCGGGTGGATGTGGAACTGCGCGACGTGGGGGCGGGCACGCAGGACCTCCCATTCCGGCACCAGTTCATCCAGCCACGGTGCCAGCGGCAGCGGATCGAGGCTGGTGTCTGACCGGATCCCCTGGAGCGCCGCGCGCATGCTCGCGAGCGGGGTGTCCTGCATCGCGCCCGGCTTGCGGGAGGTACCCCCCCGCCCGAGGCTCAACCCCAGGAACTTCCGCGCGCCGCCGCCGTCCGCCAGCCGGCGTCCGGCCTCGGCGTCCGCGTCTCGCATCGCGACGTACACGCCCTGGGCCCAGTCGAAGCCGTCCTGGCCCAACCATTCGCCGATGCGTGCGTGCAGCTCCGGCGGATACAGATCGGTGGGTCGGTCGGCGTGAGCGTGGACCGCTGAGCGCGTCGCGAACAGCCGCTCCTGCGCGTCGAGCAGCGCCACGGGGAGCGGCGGGAGCGGACGGTCAGCGGCGAGCGCCTCGGCGGCGTCCAGCCAGTGGACGGTCTGGATGTCGCGCAGGCCGCCGCGCCCGTTCTTCAGGTCCGCGCAGAGCAGTTGCCACGGTTCTTTCGCCGCAACCTCGCGATGGCGCTCATGGAGCGCGGTGCGTGCCCAGCCTCGCTGCTGCTTCGCCGTCTTCCGAAGGACACCGCGGAACTCTTCGTACAGGGAGGTGCTGCCGGTGACGAGGCGCGCGTCCAGCAGGGCGGTGAACGTTTCGATGCTTGCCTGCATCGCCTCGGCGACCTGGGCGACCGTCCGGACGGAGTGGCCCACCTTCAGGCCGGCGTCCCAGAGGGGATAGAGGGTGCGGACGGCTTCCTCGCCGCCACGCGGGATGAGGATCATCACATCCACATCGCTGTGCCGTTGCTGCTCGGAGCGCCCGTAGCCGCCCGCGGCGACGACGGCGTGCGCCACATCCTGCCCCGTCAGTTCGGTGAGGGCGCTGTCAAGAAGGGCTGCGAGGCGAGCAGCGGCCACCCGACCGGCCTGGCGGGCGGGGAGCGGTGTGATGTCCGCCCGTGCCGCCAGGAACGCCGCGAGCGCAGGCCCCGCGACAACGGGGGTTGGGCGTGCGTCCACCATTCGATCGCTCCCTCGCTCACGCCGGAGCGTACGTCACGGACGGGCCCCCCGAATCGGCTCGTGAGCCGTCCGGGGTGACCCGCCCGTGGCAAAGGCACTACCGCTAGACGGCTTCGCGCCCGCGCTCACCCGTCCGGATTCGCACCACGTCCTCCACCGGAACGACCAGGATCTTCCCATCGCCGATGGAGCCGCTGCGAGCCGTGGTCTCGATGGTGGAGATCACCGTCGGGGCCAGCGTGTCGTCCACGAGGACCTCGATGCGAACCTTCGGCACCATGTCGACCTCGTACTCACTGCCGCGGTACGTCTCAGTGTGGCCGGCCTGACGGCCGAACCCCTGAGCGCTGACGGCAGTGAGCCCGGTGACCCCGGCTGCCTTCAGGGCGTCTCGGACCTCGTCCAACTTGAACGGGGCGATATAAGCAATCACGAGTTTCATCGATGTGTACTC
Organism: Chloroflexota bacterium; assembly: GCA_947446155.1. The sequence continues at coordinate 6,669 of CANFFZ010000085.1, forward strand.
CCTGTACTGGCCTGTTTGCGTTCTGGCTTAGTCGGCCATCACGTAGGCCTGCTCCTCGTGGAGCGACAGGTCGAGGCCTTCGTGTTCCTGTGTCTCCGTCGCCCGGATACCCATTACCATGTCCAGCACCTTCGCGATGATGAACGTGACGACGAATGAGTAGGTGAAGGCGATGACCACCGAGATGGCCTGACGCGACAACTGCTCCATACCGCCCGTGGCGAGTTCGTTGATCTCGGAGTCCGCAAGGATGCCGAGTAGCAGTGCACCAATAATACCGCCGACCAGGTGGACGGCGATGACGTCCAGCGAGTCGTCGAACTTGAACATCGACTTCAACTTCAAGGCGAGGAAGCAGATGATGCCGGCCGCCAGGCCGATGATCACTGCGCCCAACAGATTCACGAAGCCGGCCGCCGGGGTGATGGCGACCAGACCGGCCACGCCACCCGAGACGAATCCGAGCGTCGTGGGCTTGCCGTTGGACGCCACCTCGGCCAGCATCCACGCGGTCGCGGCCACTGCCGCCGCCACGTGGGTGGTCATGAACGCCTGGCCCGCGAGGCCACCCGCGCCCAGGGCCGAGCCGGAGTTGAACCCGAACCAGCCGAACCACAGCATGCCGGCGCCAAGGATGGTCAGCGGCAGCGAGTGCGGCCGCATGACCTGCTTGCCCCAGCCGACACGGGGCCCCAGCACCAGCACCAGCGCGAGCGCCGCGGCGCCTGCGTTGATGTGGACGACCAGGCCTCCGGCGAAGTCCACAGCCTTCACCTCGGTCGCGATGAAGCCACCGCCCCAGACCCAGTGGGCCATCGGCGAGTAGACGACGATTGACCAGATGACGATGAAGACCACCCAGGCGGTGAACTTCATGCGCTCCGCCACCGCACCGGCGATCAGCGCCGGGGTGATGATGGCGAACATCAACTGGAACATCAGGAAGACGGTGTCAGGAATGGGGTAGGCGCTGAAGATTTCATTCCCCAGCCCAACGTCCATCAACCCCGCCAGGTTGAAGTCCCCGATAAATTTTCCGGTACCCGAAAACGCGAGTGATGCTCCCACCGCGATCCAGACGATCGTGATGACACCCATCCCCACGAAGTTCATCATCAGCATGGCCAGCATGTTCTTGGCGCGGACCATGCCACCATAGAAGAACGCCAGGCCCGGCGTCATGAAGAGGACCAATGCCGAACTGGTGAGCAACCAGGCCGTATCCCCCGAGGTAATCTCCATCATCCGTCCTTTCGGCGAGCCCGGAGCCCACGCAGCGTCCGTGTTTGACTCCGGTGGAGCATGCAGCCCCCCGATATCTGGGACGTATCCGGTGTGTTACGGCTGTGTTTCCTGATTGCCAGGCCCCCGGAAACCAAATCTGGCCCTCCTGCGCCACCTCGATTTCGCCGGTTCGAGGGCTGGCGCGTACAATCCCGAGACCCCAGCCCGTATCGCCGGTGACCAGCGACGGAGCGCCGCCATCCCTGTCGCACGCGCTCCTCGGACACCCCGCGCCCGCCGCCCAGAGGCTGCCCTCGCACGCCCGGTCATCAAGTGGGCTGGCGGCAAGCAGCAGCTGGCGGCTGAACTCGTCGCGCGCGCTCCGAGGGCTATCGAAACCTATTACGAGCCATTCATCGGCGGCGGCGCGATGTTCTTCGCGCTCCTCGCGGACCCCGCTCTCGCCCCGAAGCGCGCGGTACTCAACGACCTCAACCGCGACCTCATCACGGTGTACGAGGTCGTCCGAGACGAGGTGGACGCCCTCGTAGCGCGCCTGGAAGCGCTGCAGGGGCCGTACCTCGCCGCCGGGGCAGATGAGCGCAGCACGCAGTTCTACGCCGAGCGCGGACGCCAGCCGGAGGGCGCGGTGGACCTGGCGGCGCGGTTCATCTTCCTCAACAAGACCTGCTTCAACGGTCTCTACCGGGTGAACCGCCAGGGCATCTTCAACGTCCCCCACGGCAAGTACCGCACGCCGCGCATCCTGGACGAGCCCAACCTGCGAGCCGCCTCGGCGGCGCTGGCGGGCGTGCGTCTCACGCATGTGGACTTCGAGTCCGCCCTCGCGGCGCCGAAGCAGGGTGACTTCGTCTACCTCGACCCGCCGTTCGAGCCGCTCTCCGCCACCTCGTCATTCACGGGGTACACGGAGGGTTCGTTCACCC
>CANFFZ010000086.1 GCA_947446155.1 Chloroflexota bacterium
GTCGGGGGTGTCTTCCTTGTAGCCAAGGGCGATCTCGTGGCTGGCCAGGCTGGTCTGGCAGCGCGGGCAGTGAGGCGTCACGCGGAAGTCGCGGAAGACGAGGTCGTTCTCCCAGAGGCGCTTGAAGATCCACCAGCACGTCTCGACGTACTCCTGCGAGTAGGTGACGTAGGCATCGGACGTGTCGACCCAGAACGCGATGCGCTCCGTCATGCGCTCCCACTCGCGCACGTACTTGAAGACGGACTCGCGGCAACGCTCGTTGAACGCCTCCACGCCGTACGCCTCGATCTCCTGCTTGGAGGTGAGGCCAAGCGCCTTCTCGACCTCGAGTTCCACCGGGAGGCCGTGGGTGTCCCAGCCGGCCTTCCGGGGGACACGGTCGCCTTGCATCGTGCGGTAGCGCGGGATCAGGTCCTTGAAGACGCGCGCGAGGACGTGGTGGATGCCGGGGTTGCCGTTCGCCGTCGGCGGCCCCTCGAAGAAGGAGAACACCCGGTCGGCCGGCCGCTCCTCCACGGAGCGCTTGAAGATGTCGTGCTGCTTCCAGAACTCGAGGATCGCCTGCTCCTGGTCGGGGAAGGAGACACGCGAGGAGACGGGCTCGAAGGTTGCGGGCATCAGACACCTCCACGGGCGCGGGCAAACAAACAGCCCGCCCCCAACACCGAATCCGGTGCGGGACGGGCTGTTGCGATATCGGATCGCATGAGCCCGCGGTACCACCCGCGTTGCGCACCACCTCGACTGATCGAGGTGGCCACGCCACTCTCCGCACCACGGCGCGCCTCGGATGTGCCGAGCGCTGCGATGGCGCTGCCCCTGGTAACGGTGGGCGCTCCGGCCGCATCTACAGGCCTCGTGAGAGGCGTTCGGGCGGCTGCTCGGGAGTGATCTTCGCCTCGCGTGGCACGTACCCGGCTCCCACCGCCCCGGGCTCGCTATCCGGTCCGCCAACCTCGATGTGTGCCATCGAAGATCACGGCCGCGTGGCTACTCGTCTCCTTCGTCGCATGTCTGTACGAACTAGTGGATCGAAGTCTACGCGTGGGGTGCGAGGCGGATCAACGCTTCACACCCTCACTGCTACTCCTCGGGTTCCGGCGCGTCCGGGTCGACCTCGATCGCCACGGGGCGCGAGACGGTCGCGGTCACGTCGATCTCGGCGAGGGGTTCGGCCATGCGGCGTTCCATGTCGACGGCTGCGCCCATCTCGGCGAGCGGCTCGGCGACGGCAGAGCGCGTACCGGGGCCGGCGCCCTCGAGCTCCGGGCCACGACGCATCGAGGCGGCGGCGATGCGCGCGACGGCGTCATCTGAAGCGGCGGCGTCACGGGCCTCCTGCTTCTCGCGGATGTCCGAGTAGCAGGCGGAGCAGTACACGGGGCGGTCGCCGCGAGGGACGAACGGCACCTCGGTGGACTGGGCGCACTGGTTGCAGGCGGCGCGGTGCATCTGGCGCGGCGTGCGGCCGCCGTACGAGACGTACACACCGAAGCGCGGCGTCTCCTCGCGGTCTTCGGGACTGAGAAGCTTGCGCTGGTTGCGACAGGAGGGGCAACGCACCGGGTCGTGCTGCAGGCCTTTGGTTGCGTAGAACTCCTGCTCGCCGGCGGTAAAGATGAACGGGCCGCCACAGTCACGGCAGGCCAGTTCGCGGTCGGTGAACGCCATCGCCTCGGTCCTCTCACCACAGCCACCGAGGGGTCGGCAGGCTGCTGACATCGCGTCTGACAACGCAGTAGCGCGGACGCACCCAGCGTCCGCTTCGAAGTTCCCTTTTGGTTGTTGGGAGCACTCAGTGTAGCAGAGGCGTTGCCGCGGGGTTCGGGAATGCGATTTCGAAGACCGAACCGGTGCGACCACAGATTCGCGAGACTTGGACGAAACCTTGACGTCGAAGGGAATTTACCTCGATTTTACGTGAAAGTGCGCACAAGCACTTGCGGATGGAACGGTTCCGAGGCACAGTAGGTTCATCAAGTGAAGACCAAGACAAAGTCTCGGAACGGCTGAGACAGACTCACATCACTGAAGCGGACTGCTCTGGGTGTAGGTCTCGGGTGATCCAAGAAAGAGGACTGACATGTTGGAAATCAAAGGGCTGTACAACTCCATTCTCATCCGCGGCCGGCGCTCCGCCCCGACCTACGACCAAGTCAAGAAGGAAGCCCGCCTCCTGAACGAGGCCAGCAACGAGGCCAACCTCTACCGCTTCTAGCGGTCAGCGAGGGCCGGACGGGACCCCTCCCCAACCGTCCCTCGCTTCGGCGACGAACGGCCCCCGTCCCCACGGGGGCCGTTCTGTGTCCCGGCCGATCAGTGGCCGTCTGGCTCAGACGGGTCGGCGGGCGAGCCTCGATCCAGCGCCCACGAGCAGCAGGGCCGCCACGACGGCGAAGACGAAGACATCGGTGTCCTTCCCGCCGAGGTCGTGGTCCTAGATGTGCGCGACCAGGTGAAATGCCGACCCGATGCCTGCCCCGGCAAGCGCTGCCAACAACGCATCGCTGCGGCGCCAGAGCGCAACGGCGAGTGTGGCACCGATTCCCACCTGGAACGCGCCGATGTCGTGCACGAAGTGGGCGTTGTACGGGTCGAAATGGGCCATCTGTTCGAAGAACGAACTCGCGTCGAGGAACGCCCAGAGGCCGAACCCGAGGAAGAACGCAGCCCCGATCGCAGCTAACGCGGTGATGAGTATATTGCGGCTCAGGTGACACATGCCTTCGAGGGAGACCGCGTGAGTGTAGGCAAATGCGGTACATCCCGCGGAGAAGTTGTGGTGTCGGGCCGTCGTCCCGCGCCGTCCGGGTAGACTCTTCTCACCCCACACGGAAGGCGCCTTCGTGGCTGATGCCCCACCGCCCTCCGGCACCCCACCCCATGCCCCGCACCCCTCGAGGCGCTCCACCGGCGAGGGCTTCCGACGGTTCATCGAGCGGGCCCCCGAGAGCAGCGCGGGGCGCTTCTTCCTCAGTGCCGCGTTCGTGGTCGCCGCGGGCTTCGTGCTGTCGCGCCTGCTGGGCCTCGTCCGCTCGGTCGTCATCGCACATGCCTTCGGCACTGATCCGGAACTCGCGGCGTTCTGGGTCGCGGTCCGGCTGCCTGACCTCGTCTTCCAGTTGCTCGCCGGCGCCACACTCTCTGCGGCGTTCATCCCGACCTTCAGCCGCGTCCTGCTGCGCAGCGGCGAGGACGCCGCCTGGCGACTCGCATCGAGCGCGCTCAACATCATCGCGACGGCGACGCTGGTACTGGCAGCGCTGGCGTACGTCTTCGCGCCGACGATCGTGCCGCTGCTCGCGCCGGGGCTGGGTGACGCGACCGGGCAGCAGGAGGAACTGCGAGCGCTCGCGATCCACCTGACGCGGCTGATGCTGATCTCCCCGATCTTCTTCGGAGCCAGCGGGATGCTCACCGGCATCCTGAACGCGCGCCATCACTTCCTCGGACCCGCGCTCGCACCCATCCTCTACAACCTCGGCATCATCGTGGGCGCCGTCTTCGCCGACGGACGTGTCGAGGGCCTCGCATGGGGCGTCGTAGGCGGGGCGGCGGCGCACCTGCTGGTGCAGGTGCCGGCGCTGCGGTCGACGGGCATGCGCTGGTCACCATCCTTCGATGTGTTCTCCGAGGGCGTGCAGGAGGTGCTGCGGCTGATGGGGCCGCGCGTGCTTGGCCTCGGGGCATCGCAGTTGAACTTCATCGCGGCGATCTTCTTCGCCTCGTTCGTCTCGGACGAAGCGATCAGCGCGCTGAACTACGCATTCCTGATGATGATGATGCCGGTGGGCGTGATCGGGATGGCGATCTCGACGGCGGTGTTCCCGACGCTGGCGCAGCACGGCGCCTCGCAGGACCTGAATGCGCTGCGGACGGCGGTGTCGAAGTCGCTCCGCCAGATCCTCTTCCTCGCGGTGCCCGCCTCAGCCGGCCTGATCATCCTCGCCACCCCATCCGTGCGAGTGCTGCTCGAACGCGGTGCCTTCGAAGTCGAGTCCACCGAACTTGTCGTGGCGGCACTGGCCCTGTATGCGGCGGGGATCGCCGCGCACAGCGGCATCGAGATCTTGAGCCGTGGCTTTTACGCCCTGGCGGACACGCGCACGCCGGTTGCGATCGCTGTCGCGACGATGGTGCTGAACCTCGCGCTCTCGGCAGCCCTCGTCGCCCCGTTTGGCCTGCGAGGGCTGGCGGGCGCTGCCTCGATCACCGCCTTCGTGGAGTTCGGCCTGCTGCTCTGGGTACTCTCCACGCGCCTGGGAGGCCTCGAGCGTCGCGCGCTGGCGAGGACAGTCGGCAGCACGCTGGCCGCGACCGCGACGCTGAGCGTGATCATGGTGCTGGCGCTGGTCGCGCTCTCCGCCGCCGGCGTCGATGGCGCGACGACCCTCGGATCCCTCGTGCGCATCGTGGTGGCCGGTTCGCTGGGCCTCGTGGCCTTCGGCGCGGCGGGCTACCTCGCGAATCGCGACGACCTGCGGATGGTCGCGCGGCCGTAGGGCCTCGCTGCTCCTCAGGATCGAGGGCGCAGCGAGGCCGCCACAATGTCTACCCGTTGATGAACGACGTACCCGTCTCCAGCAACGACTTGAGGTCGCTGAGGACCCAGGGCCAACCGCCGCCGGCACCCATCTGCTCCATGCCACCGGAAAGCAGCAGGGAGAGGTTCGGCGCGCCGCTGAGGTCGTGAATGAGGGTCAGCTTCGTGACGCCGGCCATTTCCTCGAGTTCGTAGGTGATGCGGGTGAAGCCCTCGGCCTTCGTCCCCTCGTCCATGACCATGCGCCAGGTGAGGACGAGTCGCCGCGGTGGGTCAGACTCGATCACTTCGCCGTCGATCGCCACGTCCGGCGATCCCATGTCCCGCATCGCCTGGCTCGTGTAGGCGATGTATGGGCCGCCGGGGCGGAGGTCGTACACGCTGCGCCCGCCGTAGCCGTACTTCTCGGTCCATTCGGGCTTCGTGATCGCGTCCCAGACGGCCTGCGGGGTTGCCTTGATGTAGACGCGGTGAACCTGCGTCGTCACCGCAGTCTCAGTATTCGATGTCATGCCGTTACCTGTCCTTCTAGATCGCGCTTGAGGTCCGCCAGCGCGGCCACCTGGCGCTCGGTGTATTTGTCGATCCACCGGTCGTGGATGAGCCGGATCGGTACCGGGTTGAGGAAGTGCAACTTCTCCCGGCCGGACCGACGGCTGGTGACGAGGCCCGCGTCTTCCAGAATCCGCAGGTGCTTCATCACTCCGAACCGCGTCATCTCCCGCCCCGACTCCAACTGGCTGAGCGTTTGGCCATCGCGCTCAAACAGCCGGTCGAGGAGGTCGCGACGCGTCGGGTCGGCGAGCGCCTTGAACACGTGGTCTTCGTCCATCGAGAGGGAGCATATGTGACCGTTTGGTCACGTGTCAAACGGGACTACCGACGACGCCTGATCCGCGCGTCTCCCGCGCCCCGCGACACGCGCGCGGCACGCACGGTCGAGGTGGGGGCCAGGGCGTCGAGGGGGTCGCAGAGCAGGTCGTACGGGAGCGCGCCGCGCACGACGGCGCGCACCATCGAGCCAGCGGGGTAGGTGCCCTTCAGGAGCGCGAGGCCGTCCACCTCAGGGGCGTCGCGCATCGTGCGACCGACGACGATCGGGTCACCGCCCGCCGGCCGCGAGGGCTCGCGCGACTCCACAAGGACGTCGAGCTCGCGGCCGACCATGCCGCGATTGGACTCGAGCGAGATCTCCTGCGCGAGTTCCATCAGGCGACCGTAGCGCTCCTGCTTCACCGGCTCGGGGACCTGCTCGCCCATCGTCTCGGCGGGCGTCCCGACCTGCGGTGAGTAGGTGAAGGCGCCGACGTGGTCGAAGCGCTGTTCGCGGACGAAGTCGAGCATCTCGCCGAACTCCGCCTCGGTCTCACCGGGGAAGCCCACGATGAACGTGGTGCGCAGGACGACGTCCGGGATCGCCGCGCGGATCACCTCGATGCTCTGGCGGGACTTCGCGAGCACGGGGCGCTTCATCCGGCGCAGCACCGCGTCGCTCCCGTGCTGCAGCGGCATGTCGAGGTAGGGCACGATGTTGGGGAGCGCCGCCATCGTCTCCGCCAGTCGAGGCGTGACACGCCCCGGATAGGCGTACATCAGGCGGATCCACGGCACCTCGGGCACTTCGGCGGAGAGGGTTTCGAGCAGCGCCGCGAGGCCGTCGCGTCCGCCCTCGTCTTCGCCGTAGGCGGTGAGGTCCTGCGCCACGAGGACGAGTTCCTTCGTGCCGGCGGCGGCGTACATGCGTGCCTCCGCGACGAGGCGGCGCGTGTCCATCGAGTGCATCGCGCCCTTGATCGTCGGGATGATGCAGAAGGTGCAGGGCCGGTCGCAGCCGTCCGAGATCTTGAGATAGGCCGAGGGCTGCCCGAACGACATCGACGCGCCCTGCGGGATGTCGTAGGTCTCGCTCGCCGCGCCGACCTCCGCCGCGATCGCGTCCCACGCCTCGACGCCGAACGCGCCATCGATGCCGGGCACCGCGTCGCGCACCTGGGTCTCGGCGATCTGGGTGAGGCAGCCGACCACGTACAACTTCTGCCCCGGCCGCTTCCCCTCCTCGAGTTCGCGCACGACGCCGATCGACTCGTCCTTCGCGGCGTCGATGAATCCGCAGGTGTTCACGAACAGCAGATCAGCGTCCTCGGGCGCATCGACGGCGAGATGCCGCCCGTTGCGCAGCGCCTGCTCCAACCGCATGGAGTCGACGGTGTTCTTCGCGCAGCCGAGGGTGACGAGGTGGTACTTCACTGATTCAGTCTACGGGGGCGGGAGATTGGGAGCCCTCGACGGCCCCGGAGGGCACCGGGTCACCGGACAGGGGTAGGCGTCGCCGTCCGGATCGGTGTCGGCGAGCTGGGCAGCGGCGGCTGGGAGACGAAGAGCGTGACGGTGCCACCGGCGGCGATAGCCGTGCCGGGGGCAGGAGACTGCTGGAACACCTGGCCCGGAGGCGCCGCGTTCGTCGCCTCAAAGACGAGGGGGGCGAGGCCGGCGTCGGACACGGCCTTCGTGGCGACGTCGCGTGTGAGGCCGACGAGGTTCGGGACCTCACCGTTGCGGGCGGCGGGCGCGCCGGCGCCAGGCGTCGCACCGGCGGCAGGTGTGTTGTCGTCGCCGCCGAAGGCCTTCGGCACCAACCAGACGAGGGTGACCAGCAGGATCAGGCCAAGCACTGCCGCCACGATCACGGGCGGCGTGAGCGGCGGCAGCGGGATCGTGGGCGGTGCGGAGCGGCGCATACCCGGCATCGGCTCCAGGCCGGCGGGGCGAGGCAGGCCCTCGGGGATCGCGTCGACGGCCGCCACGGGATCGAGGCCGAGATAGCGCGCGTAGAGCCGCACAAAGCCGCGCGTGTAGACCGGTGCGGGGAGCGTCTCCAGGCGGCCGTCCTCGATCGCCTCGAGGTAGACGCGGTTAATGCGCGTGGTGCGCTCGGCGTCGTTCAGTGAGATGCCTCGACGGCTGCGCTCGCTGCGAAAGGCGTCGCCCAGGCGAGTGGCCTCCGCGCGTCGCGAGGTGGCGAGGTCGCGTGCCGCCTCGTCACGTCGGGCGCTGTCCTCGCGTCGGAGGAAGCTCACGCGGCACCCGAGGGGTGAAGCGGGTCGACGCCGGGGAACTGCACGAGCGACTTCAGCCCTGCGAGCGCGAGCCGCGACTCATACGCCTCGGGCGCTCGCTCGATGCCGTAGCGGTTGGTGACCACCTCATCGATGTGCGGGACGCTGCCGAGCATCGCGACGGTGCGGCGGTACTGGTCCGTGGTGGCGTTCTGCGAGCCGGTGAGAATGACCTCGCCGTAATGGACGAGGTTCGGGTCGAACGGCACCGCGGGCGCGCCCTTCGGGAAGCCGGCGAAGAGGTTGACCGTGCCCTGTGGTCGTACGAGGGAGAGCGCCGGCGAGACCATCTCGCCGAGGCCGACCGAAACGATGACGGCGTCCGCGCCCAACCCGCCGGTCACATCGCGCACCGCGCCCGCCACGTCCTCGCTGCCGGGGTCGAGCACGATGTCCGCGCCCCAGCGTCGAGCGATGGCGCGACGCTCCTCCATCGGCTCGCTCACGATGATCGGGCCGGCGCCGAGCGCACGTCCGAGGATCAGGTGCAGCAGCCCCATCGGCCCAGCGCCCATGATCACCATCGAGGTGCCTGCGCCGACCTCGCACAGTTCGAGGCTGGCGAGCGTGCACGCCGACGGCTCGACGATCGCGGCGAGGTCGAGCGGCAGCGCGTTCGGTACGGGAATGACGTGCCCAGTGGCAACGATGGCGGCCGGCACGACCATGTGGTCGGCGAACCCGCCATCGAGGTCGTAGCCGAGCGTCGTGCGCGCCACACATCGATTGCGCCGCCCGAGCAGGCAATAGCGGCACTGGTTGCACGCGACGATCGGGCAGATGACGACGCGGTCGCCCTCGGTGATGCCAATGACCCCCGGGCTGATCTGGTCGACGACGCCCGCGAGTTCGTGCCCCGGAATCACCCCCGGCAGCGCGTACTTCTCGCCTCGATACACCCGGACGTCCGAGGCACACAGCGAGGCCGCCGCGACGCGCAGCCGGATCTCGCCCGGTCCCGCCATAGGCGTGGGGCGATCCTCGACGGTGACACGCCCGGGAGCGTGAAAGATGGTCGCGCGCACGTGGATGGCCTTTGGCTGCGTTCGTGGGTGCGGGCGGAGTATCGCACCCA
>CANFFZ010000087.1 GCA_947446155.1 Chloroflexota bacterium
ACGGGAGTAGTACACCGCACAGCGGAGCCCAGAGAGCCGGGGCAGGTGAAAGCCGGCGCTCGCAGCCGCGGTGGAATGGACCCGGGAGTCCCGGCCCGATACCTCGATCACTCGAGGAGGTAGGCGTCGGCGGTGTGGGCGCCGTTAACCAGGCCCAGGACATCGCCCGTTGCACCTCTCGAGGTGCGCGTGGGGCCGTGCCTGGATGAGCCTCTCGCCTGCGGGCGCGGGGGTATGTGGGTGGCACCGCGAGGACCATCGCCCCACGGCGATGGTCCTTTTGTTTCGGAACGCTCCAACAGGCGCAGGAGGTTGAGTGGACAAGGTTCGGGCAGCGGCTGGGCGGATCACCCTCGGCGGGGCCGGGGAGTGGTGCTGCTCGCGCTCCTGGCGAGGGCTGCGCGACGCGCGCCCGCTCACCCACTCCTGACTCTGTTTCGCCAGAACGGCCCCGGAGGCCATCGATGACCTACACACCTTCACTGCCAGACGTCCGGCGCATGATCGGGCAAGGCACCATCGTCCCGATCTACCGCGAGGTGCGTGCTGACCTCGAAACCCCCGTGTCCGCGTACCTGAAGGTCGCGCGGGGCGGCTTCTCGTTCCTGCTCGAATCCGCCGAGGGCGGCGAGCGGATGGGGCGCTACTCCTTCATCGGCACCGAGCCGTACCGCGTCTTCGCCGGCGAGCACGCCGACGGCGACCCGCTCGAGGTGGTGCGCACGGAACTCGAGCGTTCGCGCGCGGTGCCGGCGCCCTACCTGCCGCGCTTCCACGGCGGCGCTGTCGGCTACCTGGCCTACGAGGCGGTCTCGCACTTCGAGCCGCGCGTGCCGGTGCCGGACGTGGACACGCTCGGTATCCCCGAGTCGTGGTTGATGTTCATCGACTCGCTGCTCGTGTTCGACCACTTGAAGCACACGATCAAGGTTGTCGCGCACGTCCGCCTGGATGGCGACATCGACTCGTCGTACCGCATGGCGGAGCGACGGATCGACGAACTCGTCGAACGCCTCGGGCGGCCGCTGGGGGCGCTGCCGTATGTGCCGCACAGCGGCGCGAGCGGGCGCGAGGTCACGAGCAACTGGGAGAAGCAGGACTTCCTGGACGCGATCCTGAAGTCGAAGCAGTACATCCAGCAGGGCGACATCATCCAGGTGGTGCTCTCGCAGCGCTTCTCCCGTGAGACGGGCGCCCACCCCTTCGAGGTCTACCGCAGCCTGCGCACGATCAACCCGTCGCCGTACCTGTTTTACCTTCAGTTCGGGGAGACCTACCTCGTCGGCTCGTCACCCGAACTGCTCGTGAACATCGAGGATGGCCTGGTGGAGGTACACCCGATCGCGGGCACACGCCCGAGGGGTGCGACACCGCTGGACGACGAGCGGCTCGGCGAGGAACTCTCACACGACCCGAAGGAGATCGCGGAGCACGTCATGCTCCTCGACCTCGGCCGGAACGACGTCGGGCGCGTCTCGGAGCCGGGCAGCGTGAAGGTCACGCAGCAACTCGATCTCGAGTACTACTCGCACGTCATGCATCTCGTGAGTCACGTCACCGGGCGGCTCAACCCCTCGATGTCGGCCTACGACGCCCTGCGTGCGGCGTACCCGGCGGGTACCGTCTCCGGTGCGCCGAAGATCCGTGCGATGGAGATCATCGCGGACCTGGAGCCGGACCGGCGTGGGCCGTACGCGGGCGGGGTCGGCTTCTTCGACCTGTCGGGAAACATCGAAACCTGCATCACGATTCGGACGCTCGTGATGAGGGGCGGCATGGCGCACGTGCAGGCAGGCGCGGGCATTGTCTACGACTCCAACCCCGAGAAAGAGTTCGAAGAGTGCCGCCAGAAGGCGCGCGCGCTGCTCGCCGCCATCGATGACGCCGAGCGCGGTGAAGGCGGCGGCCCCGCCGGTAGCCTGGGGTACGAGTAATGGCGCCCGACGGCCCGCGCCTGCTCTCCGGCGCCATGATGGTGCGTCAGGACGGCCTTGTGCTGCTCGTCCAGCACCCGGCGGCCAGCCCGTTCGCGGGCAAGTGGTCGATGCCCCTCACCGGCGTGCCCGACCACGAGACTGCCGAGGACGCGCTCGAACGCATGCTGAGCGACGCGCTGCACGTCGAGCCCGGGGCGTATGACTTCCTCGACACGATCTATGTGAGCGCCGTGACCAACGGCGAGCGGTTCATCGTCAACGCGTTCACCTGCATCGAGTGGGACGGCGAGCCGCGTTTCGGCGCCGAGGCTTACTCAGACGCGATCTGGCTGTCCCCCGGCGCGCCGGGCAACCTCGACCTGCTGCCCGAGGTACGCGAGTGGCTGAAGACGGCGTTCGAGGAGGAGACCGGCGAGATCGTGCCGCGCGAGTACGACCGCGAGACGCTGCTCGCCGACCTCGCGAGCGCGCGCGGGGACCTCATCGCGGCGCTCGATGCGGTGCCGCTGCACCAGCGAGGCCTCGCGGAGGCCTCGGGCTGGTCGCCGCTCGACGTGCTCGCGCACGTCCCGGATGTCGAGGCGTACTACCGCAACGAGATCCGGCGCTGCATCGAGGGTGCAGGCCAGCGCTGGCGCCTGTTCAACGAGGCCCAGTGGGAGGACGCCTTCCACCTCCGTACGGCCGAGGACGAGCGGACGCTGCGAGGACGCCTCGCGCAGGTGTCCGGCGAGACCCGCGCCTTCCTCGCTGGTGCGAGTCCGGAACTGCTGGCCGTGTACATCGACCATCCCGAGCGCGGGGTGGTGCAGGTGGGCGACCGCATCGAAAAGATCGCGGAGCACTACCGCACCCACGCAGACCAGATCCGCCACATGGTGCAGGCCGCCGCGGCCGCGTCCGGCGCATAGGAGACCAACCGTGCTGCTGCTCATCGATAACTACGACTCGTTCACCTACAATCTCTACCAGTACCTCGCCGAGCTTGGCGAGCAGGTGGAGGTATTCCGCAACGACCAGATCTCCGTGGAGGACTGCCTCTCGATGGCGCCCGACCACGTCGTGATCTCGCCGGGGCCCTGCTCGCCTAAGGAGGCGGGCATCTCGGTCGACCTCATCCACGCGTTCGAGGGCAAAGCGCCGCTGCTCGGAGTGTGCCTCGGCCACCAGTGCATTGGCGAGGCGTACGGCGGCGTGGTGACCCAGGCGGGCGAGATCATGCACGGCAAGACCAGCATGATCGCCCACGACGGGAAGGGTGTGTTCGCGGGCTTGCCCGACCCCTTCGAGGCGATTCGGTATCATTCGCTCGCGATCGCGCCCGACACCGTGCCGGATGTCCTGGAGGTCAGCGCGCGTTCGGAGAGCGGCGTGATCATGGGTGTCCGCCATCGCACGTTGCCGATCGAGGGCGTGCAGTTCCACCCGGAGTCGATCATGACGCAGCACGGCCACGCGCTGCTGCGGAACTTCCTCAAGATGGGCCGGGAGGTGCAGCGGTGATCAAGCAAGCCCTCGCCGCCCTCGTCGACGAACGCCGCAACCTCACCGAGGACGAGGCGCGTGAGTCGATGCGCGAGATCATGCGTGCCGGGAACCCGCTGTCCGAGGGCGAACGTGCCACCGAGGCGCAGTTCGGCGCGTTCGTCACCGCGCTCCGGCTCAAGGGCGAGACGGTCGATGAGATCACCGGCATGGCACGGGCCATGCGGGAGGCCTCGCTGCACGTCCAACTCGACATCGCGCCACTCCTCGACACTTGCGGGACGGGCGGGTCGAGCAAGAAGATCTTCAACGCCTCGACAGCGGCCGCCTTCGTGGCGGCGGCGGCGGGCGCGAAGGTGGCGAAGCACGGCAACCGCGCGATGACCTCGCAGTCCGGCTCTGCTGACCTGCTGGAGGCCCTCGGCGCCGTCGTGACGCTCGGGCCGGATCAGGTGGCCGAGTGCGTGCGGCGCACCGGTGTCGGATTCATGTTCGCGCAGACCTTTCACCCGGCGATGAAGTTCGCCGGGCCGCTGCGGCCGCAACTCGGCTTCCGCACGGTGTTCAACATCCTCGGGCCGCTGACGAACCCGGCTGGCGCGACCTGTCACGTGATGGGGGTGCCGAACGTCGCGCTCGCTGAAACGCTGGCGAACGTGCTGTTGCGCCTCGGTATGCGCCACGCCCTCGTCGTGACAGGCGCGGACGGTCTGGACGACATCACGGTCACCGGCGCCACCACAATCTTCGAGGTGCGCGGCAACGCCGTCACTCGGAGCACGATCACCCCGTTCGACCTCGGCCTCACCGTCTACCCGGCAGACGAGATCGAGGGCGGCACGCCGCAGCAGAACGCGGAACTCCTGCGCGATGTCCTGGCGGGCGAGGGCTCGATGGCGATCCGCGACCTGATCTGTGCGCAGGCAGGCGCCGGGCTCTACGTCTCTGGCCTCGCGACTTCGATCCGTCAGGGCGTTGAGCAGGCCATCACCGCCATCGACGAGGGCGACGCCGCCGCACGGCTGGGCGCGTTCGTCGAGACGACGCGCCGCCTCGCCGTGGCGAAGTAGCGAGGCCGCCCGTGGACGCGCGCGCCACCGGCACCATTCTCGACGTGATCGTGTCAGACCGCCGCGTCCGCCTGGCGCAGGACCGCAACGCCCGCCCTGAGTCTCGCCTGCGCGACCTCGTCGCGATGGCGCCGCCCGCCGTCGACTTCGCTGCACGGCTGCGCGAGCGCCGTCGGGCGACGCCGGCCGGCGCGCGGCTCCGCCTGATCGGCGAGGTGAAGCGCGCCAGCCCGAGCAAGGGTGTGTTCGACGCCGACCTCGACGCCTCGAAGCAGGCGCTGGCTTACGCCGCGGCCGGCGCCGCCGCGATCTCCGTGCTCACCGAGCCTGACCATTTCAAGGGCAGCCTCGCCGACCTCGAGGCGGTGCGTGCAGCGTTCGGGGACGACCCGGATCGCCCGGCTGTGCTGCGCAAGGAGTTCATCTTCGACCCGTACCAGGTGATCGAGGCGCGCGCGGCCGGCGCGGACGCCCTCCTGCTGATCGTGATGATGCTGGAGCCTCTCGCACTCGCCTCGTTGCTCGCACAGACGTACGCGCTCGGGATGCAAGCGCTCGTCGAGGTACACGACGAGGCCGAGATGCACGCGGCGCTTGCTGCCGGCGCGACCGTCCTCGGCGTGAACAACCGCGACCTGCGCACCTTCAAGGAAGACCTCGGCACCACGGAACGCGTCGCCTCGCTCGTGCCCTCGAATGTCACGCTCGTAGCCGAGAGCGCGATCCGCACGGCCGCCGACGCGCGCCGGATGGCCGCCTGTGGCGCGCACGCGCTGCTCGTGGGGGAAGCCCTCGTCACCACCGGCAACATCGCGGGCAAGGCGCGTGAACTAATGCTTGTCGACGACAGCGAGGTGCGCGCGTGACCTACGTGAAGATCTGTGGCAACCGCACGCCGGATGACGTCCTCGCAGCGGCCGAGGCGGGCGCGGACTTCGTCGGCATGATCTTCGCGAACTCCAGTCGTCACATCGACATCGACGACGCGCAGGCGATGGTGCGCGCCCTCGGTGGGCCGTTGTCACAGCAGGAGATCTTCGCACCGCCGCCCTCGCTGGTGCATGGCCGCGAGGAACTGGAGCCGTGGTTCCGCCACGGCGCGCAGGTGCTGACCGCCTACCTCGGGATGAAGCGCCCGCTCACCGTCGGCGTCTTCGCCGACCAGCCGATCGAGGAGGTCAACGAACTCGCCGAGGAGGCGGGCGTGGACCTCGTGCAGTTGTCAGGTGACGAGACATGGGAGGACTGCTTACGTGTCGCGAAGCAGGTAATCCAGGTGCGCCACGTCGGCCCCATCGACACCCCGGCCGACCCGTTGGAGGACGTCCGTCCCGGCTTCGCGGTCGCGCTCATGCTCGACTCCGCGCACGGCCAATATCGAGGTGGTAGCGGCCAGGTCTTCGACTGGGACGTCGCCACCAGGGTCGCCGCGCGGCTACCGATCTTCCTCGCTGGCGGCCTCACGCCGTTGAACGCGACGGAGGCGGTTACCCGAGTGCGCCCGTGGGCCGTCGATGTGGCGGGTGGCACCGAGACCGATGGCCGCAAGGACTACGCTAAGGTGCACGCGTTCGTGCAGGCCGTGCGGGCCGTGCGGGCCGTGCGGGCCGTGCGGGCCGCCGATGCTGGAGGTGCTCGATGACGACCCACACGCCCGAGGCGACCGTCCCGGACGAGTTCGGCCACTTCGGTGAGTTCGGCGGTCAGTACGTCCCCGAGACGCTGATGCCCGCGCTCGCCGAACTCGAAGTCGCCTACCACGAGGCGCTGCACGACCCCGCCTTCCTCGCCGAGTTGGACGGGCTGCTCCGCGACTACGTCGGGCGACCCTCGCCACTCACGCACACGGCTCGGCTGTCTGCCGAGGTCGGAGCGAAGGTCTACCTGAAGCGCGAGGACCTGAACCACACGGGCGCGCACAAGATCAACGCCGTCATCGCGCAAGGTTTGCTCGCGCGGAAGATGGGAAAGCGTCGCATCATCGCGGAGACCGGCGCCGGCCAGCACGGCGTCGCGACGGCGACGGTCTGTGCCCTCTTTGGCCTCGACTGCATTGTCTATATGGGCGAGGAGGACATCCGTCGCCAGTCGCTCAACGTCTTAAAGATGAAGGTGCTGGGCGCCGAGGTGCGCCCCGTCTCCTCGGGTTCACGCACGCTGAAGGACGCGACGAACGAGGCGATCCGCGATTGGGTCACGAACGTCCGCGACACCTACTACATCATCGGTTCGGTGGTGGGGCCGCATCCGTACCCCGCGATGGTGCGCGACTTCCAGGCCGTCATCGGCAACGAGGCCCGCGAACAGATCCTCGCGAAAGAGGGGCGTCTGCCGACGATCGCCGTGGCGTGCGTCGGTGGCGGCTCCAATGCGATGGGGCTCTTCCACGCCTTCCGCGACGACCCCGTGCGCCTGATCGGTGTCGAGGCGGCTGGGGAAGGCCTCGACAAGCACCACGCGGCGACGCTGGGGAAGGGCCGTCCGGGCGTGCTACACGGCGCGCGCTCGTTCCTGCTGCAGGACGCCAACGGCCAGGTGCAGGAGGCGCACTCGATCTCCGCTGGCCTCGACTACCCCGGCGTCGGCCCGGAGCACGCCTACCTGAAGATCAGCGAGCGCGCCGAGTACCGCTCCGTCACTGACGACGAAGCACTCGAGGCACTGCAGAAACTCTCCCGCCTCGAAGGGATCATCCCGGCGCTGGAGAGCAGCCACGCCGTGGCACAGGTGATCAAGATGAAGGGCACGTTCCGCCCGGACGACCTCGTGATCATCAACCTCTCCGGTCGAGGTGACAAAGACATGAATACCGTCGCTGAGGCCCTCGGCGTCACCGTCTAGGGGAATGCCGGCAGCCCCCACTCGCGCGGGTCGAACTCGTCGAGGTGGGCAATGACTCGATGCGCCCCGGCTACGAGGCCCTCGTGGCCCGCTTCAGGAAGCGCGACGACCCACATCCCGGCCGCCAGCGCGCCTTGCACGCCCAACGGCGCGTCCTCGAGCACCAGGCAGACCTGTGGTGTCCCACCGATGCGTCGCGCCGCCTCAAGGAAGATGTCCGGCGCGGGCTTGCCATGCTCCACGTCCTCTGAGGTCACGATGGCGTCGAACGACGCAAACCACTCCGGCTGGGCCACCCGCTTCGCCTCGAGCGAGTGGCGCATCGAGGATGTCGCGATCGCCTGCGGCACGCCGTGCTTCCTCAAGTGGGTGGTGAGCGCGAGCGCGCCCCGGGTGGGCTGCGCCGTCGCGAACAACGAGACGAGGCGCGCGTCACGCTCGGCTGCGAACGCCTCGGGCGTCATCGGGATTCCCGTCATCTCCACGAGGACGCGCGCCGCGACTGGCGTCGGGCGCCCGATCATCGCGGCTCGCAACTCGACGGGCAGCGACGCGCCATAGCGGTCGAGGATCTCCTGTGTCGCGAGGCGGTACAGCGGCTCGGTGTCGAGCAGCGTGCCATCGAGGTCGTAGATGACGTGTGTGATCCGCTGCATCCGTCCGCCCTTCGCAGCGAGCGTACCCGCGAGTGCCTCCGGGGTCGCCGGTGTAGCCTGAATCTGCCACGCACCCTCGGAGGGCCGGTGTCCGACTCCCCCACGCTTGCTGCACCACGGCCGCCCGCGATCTGGCGGATGTCCGACCTCGCCCTCGGCCTGGGGCTGGCTGGCCTCGGTTTCCTGGTGCTCATTGGCGCTCTCTTCGGCGCGTCGATCGTGATCGATGTCGCCCCGGAGGATGACACGCAGGCGGCCGCCCTGATCGCGGCGGTCGTGACCGTGCTCTTCGAGGCGTGGCTCGGCGTCACCGTCTGGCTCCTCGCCCGCCGTCGACGGCTCGTCGAGGGCGACCTCGGCCTCGCGCAGACCGGATCGGTGCGGTGGGCTGCGTACGCCGTCGCCGCCGCTTACCTGACGCTCGTCGTGTACGCGCTCGTGGTCGCGGCCATCGAACGGCTGACCGCGGCTGACCTCGGCGCGCTGAAGCAAGGCAACGGGATCCCGGAGTCGCTGGGCAACACCCCGCTCGTGATGGGCATCCTCGGCGTTGTCATTGTCGTGGCGGCGCCGCTGGGTGAGGAGCTGTTCTTTCGGGCGTTCCTCTTCCGTGCCCTGTCGGGGCGATTCGGACTCGTCGCTGGCCTGCTGCTCTCCGGCCTGCTGTTCGGGGCGTTCCACACGAACGTCGGCGTGTTCATCCCGTTCTTC
>CANFFZ010000088.1 GCA_947446155.1 Chloroflexota bacterium
CAGGTGGAGGACGACCACCCGCCCCGGGTGCGCCGCCTCGAGCCCGCGGGCGACCTCGAGCGTGCGGTCACGCGAGGCGTTGTCCGCCACCACGAGCCGCCAGCGGTGCTCCGGGTGCCCGTCGAGGTAGCCGAGGGCACGCTCGATGCTCCCGGCGAGCACATGCTCCTCGTTATAGACGGGGATGACGAGGTCGACGGTGGCCATGACCCGAGTCTAACGGCCCATCGCGGTGAGACCCGCTGACGGACAGTTAGTGCCGGAAGTGCCTGACGCCGGTCACGATGAGCGTCACGCCGAGACGGTTCGCGGCGGCGACCGACTCGTCATCACGGATCGAGCCGCCCGTGTGGGCGACCACCGTGCAGCCGGCGCTCGCGCAGACCTCGACGGTGTCGGGGAAGGGGATCAGGGCATCCGTGGCGGCGACGGCGCCGCGGGCGCGCTCACCTGCCTGGGCCTTGCAGATCTCGGCACTGCCCACGCGGTTCGGCTGGCCCGCACCCATGCCGATGAGCACGCCGTCCTTCACGAACGCGACGGCGTTCGACTTCACGTGCTTGCACACGCGCCAGGCGACCTGCAGGTCAGCCATCTCCTGCTTCGTGGGCTGGCGCTCGCTCACCACATCGAAGCGTGTGTCGAGCGACACGTCGGCGGTCTCCACGAGCATTCCGCCGCGCACCCCACGCACCTCGAGGCGCTCACAGTGCGGATCGCCGATCGGGGCTTCGAGGATGCGGATGTCCTTCGACTTCTTCTTCAGATGGTCGAGCGCGTCCGGCTCGTATCCCGGCGCGATCACGATCTCGTAGAACATCCGCACGCCGGACTCGGGCGACAGGACATCGCGCAGCGCTACCGCGAGGTCCATGTCGACAACGCGGTTCACGGCGACGATGCCGCCGTAGGCCGAGACGAAGTCGCCCTCGGTCAGTGCGCGCTCGTACAGCCGCGCGAGCGGCGCGTCACCGGCTGCGAGGCAGGACGGGTTGGTGTGCTTGATGATCGCGACGGCCGGGCCCTCGAAGTCACACACCACGTTGAAGGCGGCGTCCGCGTCCAGGAAGTTGACGTACGACATCCCCTTCCCGTGGTGCTGCTGCATCGCACCGATGCCCTCGATTGGCGTGCGGACGGAGTCGAGGGTGTAGAAGGCACCCTGCTGGTGGGGGTTCTCGCCGTAGCGCATCTCCTGCACGCGGGTCATGCCCACGGTCAGTTGCGCCGGGAACACATCGTCCGGCGTACGCAGGTACTCGGCGACTGCCGTGTCGTAGTGCGCGACGTGCTGGAACGCCTTCGCTGCCAGCCGGCGCCGGTACGCACCATCGATGCCGGCCGGGTCGCCGCCCGCTGCCTGCAGCGCCTCGAGGATCGAGGCGTAGTCGGCGGGATCGATGATCGGCAGCACCCACTGGTGGTTCTTAGAGGCGGCCCGGATCATCGCCGGCCCGCCGATGTCGATCTGCTCGATCGCGTCCTCGAACGATGGGTCACCGGCGACGGTCTCGACGAAGGGGTAGAGGTTGCCCGCGACCATGTCGATGTTGGGGATGCCGTACTCGGCGGCCTGTGCCTCGTCCTCTGCGAGGCCGCGCCGGTAGAGGATGCCGCCATGCACCTTCGGGTGCAGCGTCTTCACACGGCCGCCGAACATTTCCGGGCTGGCCGTCAGCTCCGCGACCTCGATCACCGGGATGCCCGCCTCGCGGACGGCGCGTGCGGTGCCACCGGTCGAGACGAGTTCCCAGCCCATCGCGTGCAGCCCGCGTGCGAGGTCAGCGATCCCCTGCTTGTCGTACACGGCCAGGACAGCGCGGTGGGTCATCGGTCTCATCTCCAGTGATTGCTAGCGATCCGGCAGTCCTCGCACCGCGCCACCCGTGCCGCGCGCCTCGACGTTCCCGACACGCCACGCACCGGGAAGCGTGAGTGCGGCATCGAGGTTATCCTCCGCAACGACAAGGACCATGCCGACGCCCATGTTGAATGTGTGGAACATTTCGGCATCGGTGATGTGACCCTCGCTCTGGATCAGCGAGAACAGCGGCGGCACGGTCCACGTCGAACGGTCGATCTGGCCGGCGACACTGTCACCCAGGATGCGCGGCAGATTGCCGTGGATCCCGCCACCCGTGATGTGGGCGATGCCCTTCAGGTAGCCGCCCGTAAACGCCTCGCGCAGCATGGGCCAATACGGCTGATGCAGGGCACAAAGCGCGGCCCCCAGTGTCCCTTGCAATTCCTCGACTTCACGTGCGAGTATCTGGCGGTCGTGGTTGTCGCCGAGGCCCTTGCCGAGGCCCCAGACCTCCCGTGCGAGCGAGTAGCCGTTGGTATGCAGCCCGGTCGAGGGCAACGCCACCAGCGCGTCGCCGGGCGCGATCGTGGAGCCATCGATCATCCCGTCGCGCTCGACAGCGCCGACGATGAAGCCAGCGAGGTCGAAGTCCTTCGGGCGGTAGATGTCCGGCATATCGGCGGTCTCACCGCCGATCAGGGCGACGCCCTGCTCACGACAGGCGGCGGCGACACCCTCGACGACGCGCAGGCGCGCCTCGGCGGGCAGCGCGTTCGTGGCGATGTAGTCGAGGAAGAACAGCGGCTCGGCACCGATCGCGATCAGGTCGTTCACATTGTTCGTGACGACGTCACGCCCCGCGTCCTCGTACCGGTCGAGGGCGGCCTGGAGCAGCACCTTGGTACCGACGCCGTCGGTGGCACCCACGAGCACCGGATCGCGCATGCGCTGGCCGAGGTGGAAGAGGCCCGCAAAGCCCCCGCCGAGGCGCAACACCTCAGGCCCGTGCGTAGTCCGCGCGACCTCGCCGTAGCGGCGTGCAGCGGCATCGCGCGCAGCGACATCGACGCCAGCAGCGGCGTAGGTGAGGGGCTGAGGATCGCGGTCGCTCATCGCGCGGCCTTCGAGGCGGGGAGTGCCTGCTGGAAGCGTATCTGGCAGTGGGGACGCGGGCTACGGGGTCGCGATGGCCTCGCCTACCGCGCGGTCAGCGGGATGGTGGCCGGACGCGCGGTGATCACGGGAATCTGATGGTCGGGGCGCCCCGCCTCGGACTCCAGGGCGAACTTGTCGAACTGGAGCGGCACTTCCGAGGGATACTGCCCGGAGAAGCAGGCGGTGCAGTGGCGGCCGTTCGGCAGCCCGGTGGCGGCGATGGTGCCCTCCAGCGACAGGTAGCCGAGGGAATCCGTGTCGATGTGGTCGCGGATTTCGTCCTCGGACTTGTTCGCCGCGATCAATTCGCCGCGCGTCGCCATGTCCACGCCGTAGAAGCACGGGTGCGTGATCGGCGGCGAGGTGATACGCATATGCACCTCGGTCGCACCGGCGTCGCGCAGCATCTTCACCACGCGCGGCGTCGTCGTCCCGCGCACGATCGAGTCGTCCACGACGATGACGCGCTTGCCCTCGATCACCTCGCGCAGGGGGTTGTACTTCAACTGCACGCCGCGCTCACGGAGGCGCTGGTCGGGCTGGATGAACGTCCGGCCCACGTAGCGGTTCTTCACCAGGCCCTCGGCGTATGGGATACCCGAGGCGGCCGCGTAGCCGATCGCCGCCGCCGTGGCAGAGTCCGGCACACCGATCACGAGGTCCGCGTCCACCGGGTACTCCTCGGACAGTCGCGCGCCCATCCGCATGCGGACGGGGTGCAGCAACTGGCCATCGAGCTTGGAGTCCGGCCGGGCGAAGTAGATGAACTCGAACAGGCAGAGTGCCTGCTGGGTGGACGGCCCGATCGGGAACGTCGAGGTCAGCCCATCGGCATCGATCCGCACGACCTCGCCCGGCGCGACCTCGCGGACAAAGTCCGCACCCAAGTGGTCGAGGGCGCAGGTCTCGGAAGCCAGCACCCAGCCCGTCCCGTTCAGCCGTCCGATGCACAGCGGGCGAATCCCCAGTGGGTCGCGCACGCCGTAGATCGCGTCCTTCGACAGAATCACGAGCGAGTACGCGCCCACGGCGCGCCGCATCATCTCCTGGAAGCCGTCCTGCCAGTGGCTCGCCGGCGCCTCGGCCAGCAGCGCACCGAGGACCTCGGTGTCCGTGGTCGTCTCGAAGCGCACGCCGCGCTGCTCGAGGTCGCTGCGCATGATGTCGGCGTTCACGACGTTGCCGTTGTGCGCGATCGCCAGTTCACCCAGCGCGCCCTTGATCAGGAACGGCTGCGCGTTGCACTGGATGCTCGACCCGGTCGTCGAGTAGCGCGTATGGCCGATGGCCGCGTGGCCCGGCAGGCCGGCGAGCGTGTCCTCGTCGAACACCTGCGCGACGAGGCCCATGTCCGCAAAGATGTTGATCTTGCGGCCATCGGTCGTCGCAATACCGGCGGATTCTTGTCCGCGGTGTTGCAGTGCGTGGAGACCAAAGAATGTGAGGCGAGCCACGTCTTCGCCTGGGGCGAAGACGCCGAAGATCCCGCACTTTTCGCGCGGCCCATGCACGTTCGTGCTGGTGTCCCCTCGGTAAGACCGTTAGAAATGGAGTGTACCACCCGGAGCGGTAGTAGCTCGCGAGGACAAACGGAGCGCTACTGGGTCTGCTGGGCCCGCCAGCGCAGGTGCTCGATCTTGGTGCAGCGGTCCATCACCACGCTCAGACCGGCCCCGGCGGCACGGGAGGCGGCGGCCTCGTTCACGATGTCCAACTGCAGCCAGACGCACAGCGCGCCCGCTGCAATGGCGTCCTCCACCACCGGCGGCACGTCTGCAGAACGCCGAAACACGTCCACGATGTCGGCGGTCTCTGGGAGGTCACGCACGGAGCCGTATACCGGGCGCCCAAAGATTTCCGTCTCCGTCGGGTTGACCAGATACACCGTGTATCCCGCCTCGATCAGGTATTTCGCCACGTCATTCGAGGGCCGGTAGGGG
Organism: Chloroflexota bacterium; assembly: GCA_947446155.1. The sequence goes on from CANFFZ010000088.1 coordinate 4,900, forward strand.
TCTGAGGACACCCCCACGACAGCGATCGTGCGCGCGCCGGCAATCGTCTGGATCGGGTCGGCCTGGGGGGTGGGTGCTGGTGTAGTCACCCATCCAGCCTACTCCTCGGGAGCGGGCTCTTGAGGCTCCTCAGAGGCCTCGTCAGCGGCCTCCGCGATCGCCCACTCAGGCAGCACCGCCTCGGCGACCGGCGCCCCGCACATCTCCGCCGTGGCGCGGGCAACGATGTTGGCGCGCTCCAGCGCCTCGTCCGCCATCGGGCGAGCGGAAATGATCGAGGCAAAGGGGAGGACGCGTCCGTTGTCCTTGACGAGCCGAATCTCCCAGCGGACGACATCCTGGAGGTCGCCCGAGGCCAGTTCCGACTCGAAGTCGCCACCCACCTCGATGCGCGCGATCCGGTCGAACGGCACCAGTTCGCGGGTGCCGAGGCCTAGGCCGAGGAAGCCCTGCTGGAAGCGGCAGGTGCGTTTCTGGCGCTCCATGACGAACGCCGAGCCCATCACGTTGTAGACGAGCCCCAGCACCGCCGTCGGCCCCGAGATCAGCACTAACACGAACAGCACCATCAGGACCCAGAGCGGCAGCGAGGCGATATACGTCGCGATCGCCCATGAGGCGATCCCGGTGAGCGCGAGTTGGACGAGCGGGCCAACGAGGGTGGCGCGCGCCGGCTTCACCGCGATCTCGTCCGGCGTGATCCGCGCAAAGGAGCGCTGCAGGGCTATCCGCTCGACCGCCACGCGCCGCCTCCTCGCCATCCCTCGAATCGTAGGTGCGGCGGGCGCTGAGGTACGATCCGGCATGTAGCGCCCTCGGAGGCCCCATGCGCCGTGACCTGATGGACATCCTCGCCTGCCCCGTCTGCAAGGGGACGCTCACGCTCACCGCCACGCGCGAGGATGGCGCGGAAATCCTCGATGGCGCGCTCCGCTGCGACGCCTGCGCCGTCGACTACCCAATCAGCGAGGGCATCCCGAACCTCCTCCCGCCCGAGATGCGTCGGGCGATGGAGGCGGAGACGGCGTCCCACTAGTGCCCAACCCGATGAACGTGCTCCCCGATCTCGTCACGCGCCCGATGACCGTCGAGCGGTCGCGCTGGCTCGGCCGTGGCCTGATGGGCGTCGCCACGCTCGCCGCACTCTGGTGGCTCCGCCGCCTGACGAGGCGTCCCGTGACCTCGATACTGCTCGCGCCGCTGCTGCTGCCCGCGGTGGCGCTCGGCCTGTGGGCTGGCTTCACGCTCACCGTGCTCGACTGGGACGCACCCGCCGACTTCGACCCGGACGAGGCTTAGCCCGCCACCCACTCCGGCCCGCGCAGCGGCACCACCGTCGCGCGCTCCTCGACCGGCCGCGCGTCACGCAGCGTCGCGATCGTCACGCCCAGGTGCGGGTGTACCCAGTCCCCCGCGACCTCCGCCAGCGGCACGAGGACGAACGAGCGCTCCGCCAGCAGCACGTGCGGCACGATGAGATCCGGATCGGCGACCGTTTCGCCCTCGATCAGCGCGAGATCGACGTCGATTGGTCGTGCCGTCCAGCGCTCGGCGTCGAAGTTGCGGCCAGCGGCGGCTTCGATCCGCTTCGCGAGCAGCAGCAGGTCACGCGCCGACATCGAGGTCACGCCGACCAGCGCTGCGTTGAGGAACGCGGGCTGCTCGACCACGCCCCACGGTGGAGTCTCGTAGATCGACGACACCGCCTCGATCGCCACACCGCCGGCACGCAGGCCCTCGACGGCAGCGCGCAGGTGCGCCTCCCTGTCGCCGAGGTTGGAGCCGAGGGCGAGTGCGACGCGACGAGCGGGGGGCATCGAGGGCATCGCGGCTAGGGCAGCACGCTGCGCACGACGGCGTCGGCGACGCGGGTGACCTGCACCATCTCGGCGACATCGTGGACGCGGACGATATCGACACCCTGGCCGACCGCGAGGGCGACCGTGGCCGCAGTGCCCCACGTCCGCTGCTTCGCCGCACCCCCGGTCACGTAGCCGATCGCGGACTTCCTCGAGGTACCGATGAGCAACGGGCAGCCGAGGTCACGCAGTTCGCTGAGGCGTCGCAGCAGGTTGTAGGACTGGACGGGGCCCCATCCGAAGCCAAAGCCAGGGTCGAGGATGAGGTGATCGCGCGGGACGCCCGCAGCCTCTGCGATTGCGATCGACCGGCGCAGGCCGTTGCGGATGTCCTCGATCACGTCGCCGCCGAACTCGCGGCCGCGCTGGTTGTGCATCACGATCACCGGGACGCCCGCGCGGGCGATGACTCCTGCCATCTCCGGGTCGCCGAGGAAGCCCGTCACGTCGTTGATGGCGTCCGCGCCGGCCTCGATGGCGCGCTTCGCGACGGAGGCCTTGCTGGTGTCGACGGTGATCGCGACGCCCTTCGCGGCGCGACGGACGGCCGGGAGGACGAGGGAGAGGCGCTTCCACTCCTCGTCAGCGTCCACGGGCGGGAAGTCCGGCCGCGTCGACTCGGCGCCGATGTCGATGATCTCCGCGCCGGCCTCGACCATTGCTTCGGCGAGGCGGGCCGCCGCTGCGGGGTCGACAATGCCGTCGCCGGAGAAGGAGTCAGGCGTCGCGTTCACGACACCCATCACAAAGGTGCGCGCGCCCCAGGCGAAGCGAGTCTTCCCGATCGTCATCGCGGGCGGGTGGGGGCCAGTGTCGATGGGTGAAGTGGGGTCCATGGGCTTCCGCAGCCAGGAGAACACTAGGTGATCTCGATCGGCTCTTCGACGACCTCGCCGGCCGGGCGGATCCAGAACGCACGCACGTCCGGCGGTTCCGAGTCCAGCGAGACGAGGATATACATCGAGCCGGGGAAGAGGAGATCGGTGCCGACCTCGGCGCCGAAGAAGGCTGTCCGCACGTCGGTGAGCGACGGACGGGCGGGTGAGCCCACATGCGAGTGGTAGATCGCGAACAACGACTCGCCCGAGGCGTCCCGTCCCATCTCCAGGCGCATCACCTGGGGTGGGTTCATCTCGTAGCGGTAGGGGCTGGCGGCATCGTTCTTCACGCGGTGTACGGCGACCGGCGTGCCGTCCTTCGCATGCACCATCCCGCACGCCTCGTTCGGCAGGTCTTCGCGGGCGTGGGCGACCATCTCATCGATGATGGAGCGGGGGATCCGAGACACCGGCGGCTCCCGATCTAAGTCGGCCGTGGCGTACGCCCTAGAGGCCCTACGTCCACGCGACCGTGTCACCGTCGTCGATGCAGGCGTTGGACGCCATCTTCATCTGGATGAAATTCTCGCTCACCGGCTCGGCGACCAGGTGCGCGATCCAGTGATCGCGCTCCCGCTCCGGCAGCCGCTGGACGAGGTCGCCGAGCGTGACCTGCACCTCGGCGCCCCCGGGGGCATCATCCGCGATCCCCATGTCGAGCGACCACAGGCCGCGCAGCGCGACGCGGCCGACCGTGCGGGTCCGGATCACCTGCGCTCCCTCGATGGCACGGTATTTCTCCACCACCTCCGCGCTGAAGCGCAGCGGGAGCAGCAGCCCGTCACCCGAGGCGAGCATGCGCCGCAGCAACACCTGCTGCAGCGGACCCGCATGATCGGCCATCGTCTCGTCCGATCCTCGAAGACTCGCTAGCGCTCGATCGGGACGTCCACCATGGAGCCCCACTCGGTCCAGGAGCCGTCATAGTTCTTCACGTCCTTGAAGCCGAGCAGGTACTTCAGTACGAACCACGTGTGGCTCGATCGCTCACCGATCCGACAGTAGGCAATCGTCGGCTCGTCGGCCTTCAGGCCCTGGCCACCGTAGAGCGCC
>CANFFZ010000089.1 GCA_947446155.1 Chloroflexota bacterium
AAGCCCGCAGCGAAGAAGCCGGCGGCGCGCAAGCCCGCCGCCAAGAAGTAGCAAGAACCACTCGGGCCCCCTGGACAACGAGCACACCCCCGGCATTCGCCGGGGGTGTGCTCGTCTCTGCCGCCAGTCGCATCCGGCCTCGGTGTTACGATCCCGTCCGCCACCACGCCCGGCCGTCGAGGTCCTTCCGGCGCGGTCGAGGCGATCTCCTGACGAGGTTCGAGTGCTCCAGCCCCAGCCCTACAACGACCTCCACCTCTTCAACTCGCTCACCCGGCGCGTCGAGCGTTTCGTGCCGCGCGACGAGCGGGTGGTCTCGATCTACGTCTGCGGGATTACCCCGTACGACGTCGGGCACCTCGGGCACGCGCTCGTCTACGTCGCCTTCGACACACTGCGCCGCTGGCTAGAGTTCAACGCCTACGAGGTGCGCCACATCCAGAACATCACGGACGTGGACGACGACATGGTGCGCGTCTCGCGTCGCCTGGGCCTCACGATCCAGGAACTCACCGACCGCAACCAGCAAATCTACCTCGACGAGATGCGCGCCCTCGACGTCCTGCAGCCCGAGGCGTACCCCCGCGTGTCCGAGACTATCCCCGAGATCATCGAGACGGTGCAGCAACTCATCGACTCCGGCTTTGCCTACGAGGTCGAGGGCTATGTGTTCTTCGATGTCACCCGTACACCGCAGTTCGGCGTGCTGGCCGGGCTGAGCGGCCAAGCGCTGCTCGACTTCAAGAGCGACTCGATGCCCGAAGAGCCGCAGCACCTGAAGCGGAACCCACTCGACTTCCTCGTCTGGCAGCCCTGTACGGACGAGGGCGCCACCTTCGCCTCGCCGTGGGGTGCCGGTCGCCCCGGGTGGCACATCGAGTGTTCGGCGATGGCGTGCCGCCACCTCGGCGCCCAGATCGACATCCACGGCGGCGGCAAGGATCTGCGCTATCCCCACCACGACTCCGAGATCGTCCAATCCGAGGCGGCGAGCGGCCTGAGCCCCTATTCCGCTTTCTGGCTGCACAACGGCACCATGGGCCTCGCTGGCCAGAAGATGTCGAAGTCGATCGGCAACCTGGTGAAGGTGAGCGACCTGCTCGGCGAGGGCCACACCGGAAACGGCATCCGCCTCTCCCTGCTCGCGGTGCGTTGGCGCGACGACCGCGACTTCGACCGCGTCGTGCTCGCCGCATCCGAGGAGACCGCGCGGCTGCTCGAGCGCGCGGCCGCGGCGCCCGGGGGCCCGGCGGACCAACTGCGCGTGCAGCCGTACCGCAACGCCTTCCAGGCAGCGATGGACGACGACCTCGACACCCCCACGGCGATCGAGGTGCTGCGCGACCTGGCCCAGGCCTTGCTCGACGGCCGCGTGGCCGGCGAAACCGGGACCCCGACGCTGATCGAACTCGCCAGCGTGCTGGGTGTGCGCCTGCGGGCTGAGTAGGCGCATCTCTCAGCCGCTAGAGCCCTCGCCCTCCCGCCCGTAGCCTGTACCCATGAGCCGAGACGCCCGCCTCGCCCGCCTGTCGCGCGACCACCATCATGCGCTGACGCTCGCGCTGCGCATCCAGCGTGAACTCCCGGCGGCTGAGCCTCGTGAGGTGGCCGCGCTCGTGCGTGACGTCCTCCGCTACTGGGACGAAGCCCTCACTCCGCACCTCGCGGTCGAGGCACGCGCACTGTTCCCGCGGCTCGCGGCCGTCGAAGAGGGCGGACTCGCCCTCGCCGCCCGTGCCCAGGGTTCCCAGCGCGAGTTGCAGGACCTCGCCACCGAAGTCCGAGGCGCGAACGTGGCGACGCGCACCGGCATCCTCGCGCGGTTCGGCGCGGCACTCGCCACCCAGATCCGCTGGGAAGAGCGCGAGATCCTCGAGTGGGCGCAGGCTCACCTCGACGACGCGGCCCTCGATGGCGTCGCGAGCGCCGTCGCGGAGGCGCTGCCCGTGCAGGCGGTGCCGTGCCCGGTGCCGCACCTGGCGTAAGGGCGGGTAACTACCGCTTCGCGGCTGCCGGTTCCTTCGACACTTCGCGAACGAGGTCCATGAGGCGACCGAGGGACTCCATGCGTTCCGCGAAGGTGTCGCCGTGCAGGCCTGGACGGAACGTGGTGACGCCAGCGTCGCGGTAGTCGCGCAGCCGCTGCTTCACCATCGCCTCGTCGCCGATCAGGTTGGTGCCGATGATCAGGTCGAGCGGGACGCGGGCGCGCGCTTCGTCGCGCTTGCCGGAGAGCCACAGGCGCTGGATCTCCTTCGCCTCGTCGGCGTAGCCCTGGCGCGAGTAGGCGTTGTTGTAGAAGTTGTGCTGCTTCGACCCCATCGCGCCCAATGAGAATGCGAGGCCGGGCCGCAGCGTCTCCGCCGCCTTCTCGACGTCGCTCGTGAACCAGACGGTGCCGCCGACGGCGACGTCGATCTTGTTGAAGTCGCGGCCGGCCTTCCGTGCGCCCTCGCGGATCGGGTCGAGGAACTGCGCGGCATGCTCCGGCAGGAACGAGGTGCCGAGCCACCCATCGGCGAGTTCGCCCGTGAGTTCGAGGTTCTTCGGGCCGAGGGACGCGATGTAGATCGGGAGGTTCGGCGTCGCCGGCGCGCCAGAGCGCAGCGCTTTGCCCTCCCCGCTGCCGCCGTGCGAGGCGTCCAGGGGCAGGTGGTAGAACTCGCCGTCGTAGGCGACCGTCTCGCCGTTGAAGACGCGACGGCACACCTCGATCACCTCGCGCGTGTGCTGGATCGGCTTGCGGAAGGGGATGCCGTGCCAGCCCTCGATGACCTGGGGCCCGCTGGTGCCGAGCCCGAGCATGAAGCGTCCGCCGGACATGGAGTCGAGGGTCATCGCCGTCATCGCGACGAGCGCGGGTGTGCGTGTGCCGACCTGCAGGATGCCGGTGCCGAACTTCAGCGTCGTGGTCTTCGCCATGAGGTAAGCGAGGGGCGTCGCGCCATCGTGTGCCCACGCCTCGGCGCTCCACAGTGAGTCGACGCCCATGCGTTCGGCGTCGATGGCGAGGTCAGTGACCTCGTCCCAGTCTTCGATGGCGTAGCGGTGCAGTCCGACGGCGACCTTCATGGTGTCCCCCTCATGCGCGTCTCTGCTCTGTGTCGAGGTGCTGAGTACACGTGCGGCGCAGTGTACCGCCGGGCCGATCAGGCCGGGTCGGCGTGCTCTGCGGCCGCCAGGACGGCGTCCCATGCCACCTCGCCCGCGAGTATGGCGAGCATCTCCGACGGGATCGGGGCGTCCACCTCATCCGTGGTGACGGCGTACAGCACGTCGCCGTCGAGGATGGAGTGGAAGGGCTCGATGGCGCGGGTCATCGAGGAGTGCACCTGCCGGCCGGACTGGCGCAGGGCGGTCTGGTCCATCTTCGCGTTGGTGACGACGGTCGTGAGCGTGGTGTGGCGCGACCGGAAGATTGGCGGCCGTGGCAGCGTGGGCGGTGCGGAGCCGCCAGCGAGGCGGCGCTCGACTTCGGGCAGGATGCGCAGGCGCTCGCCCGTCTCGGGATGCCGGTTCCCGCGCACGGCGAGTCCTTCGCGGTCGACGATGCCGCCGAGCGCGTTTACCACCGTGCACACGAGGATTTTCACCCCGCCGATCTCGCGGAATGCGGCGCCCTGGCCGCCGGGTTCGCCCTGCTGGAAGAGGAATGAGCCGATACGCGCGCATCGCGCGCCACCGCGGGATCCGAGAGGGAACCAGCCCTCGCGGAGTGCGCTCGCTGCGGTGCGCCCGAGGAAGTAATCGGGGTAGACGCTCGCGTCGCGCCTCGTCGGTCCGAAGTCGTAGATGATCGCGCCGGAGACGGGCTGGAAGCGAGAAGTCGGATCCTCCGGCGGGCTCACGTTCGCCCTCGCGGTCAGTTCGGCGACGACACCGGCCTGTGCCTCAAGACCGTAGATCGATCCGCCGGACATAACGATCGCGCGGTTGTAGTCGTGGTCGCCGATCGTGGCGGGCCACCCACCCTGAATGTCGATCGCGGTACGGCGCGGTCGCTCGAAGGCGACCACGGTGCAGCCGGTCGGGCCCTCCTCGTACTCCGCGACGCCGATACTGACACCGGGGAAGTCGAAGGCGAGTGCGGGGACTCCGGAGAAGTCCGTGTGCGGGGTCCAGCGAGGGGCGGCCTGCGGTTCCACGGGAGCATCCTACGGCCTGCTCGCGCACTCCCGTCGGGGACGATGGCACACGACGGCCCGCCGTCCTCGAAGGGTGGCGGGCCGTCGGTGTTGCAAATGGCGCGGGCGCCGAGGGCGCCGAGTGGCTACTTGCCCTGGTCGCGCTCCTTGGCGCGCTGGAGGGCGCGGACCAGCATCCCCTTCTCGGGGATCGGCTTCCAGCCGGCCATCGTGTTGAAGTAGCGGACGCCGGCGGAGCGCTCGTCCGGTTCACGTTCCATGTACTCGACGTCGAAACCGTCGATGCGGATCGTCGGTGACCCGAGGCACTTCGTGGGGAGCGCTTCCTCGTCGTTGCGGATCATGGTCTCTTCGACCGGCTGGTCGGGGAGGCCGGCTTCGGCGAGTGATTCGCGGAGCAGTTTGCGAATGTCGTCGTGGTATTTCTTGCCGAGTTCGGTCAAGACCATCGTGACTTCCATCGTGTGTCCCTCCTGGGGTGCCGGCCTGCCTGCGGGCCGGAGCCTGGGCGGTGGCCGGCGGGTGCCGGCCGTCAGTCGGTCGGGGGTGGTGTCTCCCCGCCGCGCGCATCCTCGCGCATGGGGGCGGTCTGCGCCAGTCGGTAGCGGAAATCGCAGTACCCCGCCCCTTGCATGATGGTCTGGGTGCGCTCGAGGTGGAGGCCGTCCGAATAGCCCTCGGACAGCGCGAAGTCCCGGCTACAGGAGAGCAGGAAGCCGAGGTCAGCGGCGCCCATCCGGCGGTACATCTCCGCGAACCGGCAGCCGACCACGTTGAAGTCGAGGCGCTCGGCGTCCTCGCGCAGGGTCTCGATCGCGAGGTCGCCTCCCGCGCCGCCCCACGAGTCTTTCACCTGCACGAATCCGCCGAGGTCGGTACGCCCGAGGGCAGTAGCGACGTCCCGCCCCTGCTGCCGCGCGATGCCCTCGATGGTCTCGCGGGCGACCGTGTGCGCGCGCTCAACGCCGACTTCGGTTTCGAGGCGGCGGATCAATGGGACGAGCACGTCGGCCTCGATGCCACGTTGCTGGAGCAGGGTGAGCGGACGCGCGGCCGCGATCGAGGTGTCACGCCCGGGACGCCACGCAGCTATGACCTCGGCGTCATGGTCGAAGGCGAGCGGCGGCAGCGCGTTGGCGTCGAAGTACGCGACCTCAAATGCTTCGTCGCCTGCGACGGGATCACCGTCGGCCCCGGCGGGGACGGTGCCGGCGTATGCGACGAAGACGACCGGGTCGCCGGCGCTGCTCCATGCGCCCAACAACCGGTCGATGCGCACCTCGACGCCGGCTTCCTCGCGGGTCTCGCGTCGCGCGGCGTCTTCGAGGAGTTCGCCCGCGTCGGCATAGCCGGAGGGGAACGCCCAGCGTCCGAGGGCCGGCTCGTGGTTGCGCCGTACGAGCAGGATGCGCCCGTCGCGCTCAGCGACGACGCCCACGGCGACCTTCGGGTCGGGGTACCACGCGTATCCGCACCCCTCGGTGGCACAACGTGCACCGGCGGTGGGCGCGGCAAAGGCAACACCGCAACGCGGGCAGTAGCGGGCGGGTGTGGGGAGGGGCAGCGGCATCGCGGGCCTCGGCTTGGCGCGTCCTCGATGGTCGCGTCTAGATGAACATGATTACGCGGCGGAACTGCTCGTGGTAGCGGCCGTCGCCGTCGCGCCAGTACTCGCGCATCCGCTCGATCATCTCGGGTGGGAACTGCGAGGTGTGCGCGACCATCGCGGCGATCTTCGTCTCGATCACCTCGGTGATGTCGACGGCGAAGTTCGACTCGTTGCCGCCGAAGATGTAGAGATCGCGCACTTTGTGGGGTTGCAGGCCTTCGGCAACCTGCTCGGGGAAGTTGAGGCGGTCGCGCGCGGCGGGATAGACCGCGTCGACGGTGGCGAGGCCGGTGGCGCGGTGATCGGAGTGACTGACGAACGCGTTGCCGATGATCACGGCCTCGGGGTCGTGGGTGTAGACGGCGTACGGGCGGAACTCGCGGATCTCGCGGACGACCTCGCCGATGAGCGCGTGCGACCACACCAGTTCACCATCCGTGTGCCCGAGGAAGCGAACGTCGCGCACGCCGAGGATGACCGCGGCGTTGCGCTGCTCCTGCTCACGCATCGCGACGAGTTGTAGCTGCGTGATCGTGGGGTCGTCGGAACCCTTCGAGCCGTCCGTGACGACGAGGTAGCGCACGTCCCAGCCCGCGCGCGCGAGCAGCGCGGCGGTGCCGGCCGCGCCGAAGTCAGCGTCGTCCGGGTGCGCCGCCACGACGAGCACGCGGCGGAACTCGCCCGCCGCCTCGTCCGGCTCACCCGGGTGCTCCTTGCCGAAGAGGTCTTCGAGTCCTGCCGGCATCGTCGCTCCCTCTCACATCGATGTACGCCGAGCCTCGATCGTACCGAGCGCCACCGGCCTCAGCGTCGCGTCAGCGCGTCTCGCGCAGGTCCACCACCATCGGGTTGAAGCAGGCGACGCGGTGCCCCGGCGCCACCGGCACATCGCTGCCGGGCGTGGCCTCGGGCGCGACGAGCGGCGGCGAGGGCAGGGTGCGGCACTGGGAGATCGCCTTCGGGCAGCGCTCGAGGAAGGCGCACTCCTCGCCGAGCGTCGCGAGGTCAGGTGGGTTGCCGCGCATCGGCGTGAGCCGCGCACCCGACATCACGCTCGGCAGACTGCTCAGCAGTCCGTAGGAGTAGGGGTGGCGGGGCCGGCGGAAGATCGTGAACACGTCGGCTTCCTCCGCGACCACCCCGCCGTACATCACGAGTACCCGGTCGGCGAGGCGCGCGACCACGCCGAAGTCGTGTGTGATCAGCAGCACGGCGGTGCCCCGGTCGCGCATCTCTTCGAGCCAGTTCAACGTCTCCAACCGCACCGCCGGGTCGAGGTTCGCCGTCGGTTCGTCCGCGATCACGATCTTCGGGCGGAGCGCCGTCGCCATCGCCACCATCACCCGCTGTGCCATGCCGCCTGACAACTGGAACGGGTATGCATCCACGATCCGCTCCGCGTCCGGGAGTAGCGGCCGCAGCGCCTCAATGGCGGCCGCGCGCGCGGCCTTTGCGTCCAGTCGTTCGTGCGCGAGAAACAGTTCCGCGATCTGCTCGCCGATGCGCAGCGTGGGTGTCAGGCCGGCCATCGCGTCCTGGAAGATCATCGCGATCTCGCCGCCGCGCACCTGCCGCCGCTCGTCCCCCTTCAGGTCGAGCAGCGACCTCCCCTCGTACATGATCGAGCCGCTCACCTCGGCGTTGGAGGGCAGCAGTCCGAGCGTCGCGTGCGCGACCGAGGACTTCCCGGACGCTGACTCGCCGACCAGCGCCAGCACCTCGCCCGGGTAGAGGTCGAACGACACGCCGCGGACGGCCGGGATCATCCCGTCCCCACCGCGGTATGCCGCGCGCAGATCGCGTACGGACAGGATCGGCGTACGTGGTGACTGGATAGGGGCTGGGCTCGGGGTGTCGGCCATCGGATGCACCTTCGTCGCCTGGCGCCACGGGCGGAGGCCTGACTACGGTACTGCGCCGGATCCTTGCGGGGACACAGCGAGGGCCTCGATGGTGCGAGGCCCTCGTGCCGGATGTCTGTGAGGCGGCCAGTGCCGCCGGGGTGGCTCGGGCGGTGCCTAGAAGGAGCGGATGGTGGCGATCAGCCGTCCCTGCACCTGCACGTTGGTGGCGTCTTCCATGATCGGCGCCATCGTGGAGTTCATCGGCTGCAGGCGCACCTTGCGCCCTTCGGGGTAGTACTTCTTTAAGGTGGTCTCGCCGCGGTCCACGATCCAGACAGCGACTACCTCGCCTGGGTCCGCGGTCTGGCGCGGCTCCAGGATCACGATGTCGCCATCGTTGATCAGCGCGTCGATCATCGACGTGCCCTGCACGCGCAGCGCGTACAGGTTGGCCTTGCCGCGCACCTGCTCGTCCGTCAGTTCGATGATGTCCAGCGGCGCGACGCTGTCCGGGTGCGTGGGGATCGGGATACCGGCCGCGATCGGCCCGAGCAGCGGCACCTGCACGGTGCGGCGGCGGCGTTCGCCCTGCCCGTTGAGCAGTTCGATGGCGCGCGAGACCTCGCGGTCGCGGCGGATCAGCCCCTTCTCTTCGAGGCGCTTGAGGTTGTAGTCCACCACGCTCGTCGAAGAGATCCCGCATCCCTGCTGGATGTCGCGGATGCTGGGCGGGTAGTCATGTTCAGTGATGAACTCCTCCAGGAAGCGGAGGATGTCCTGCTGTTTCTCTGACAGGCCGTCCGACATGGCGCGTCCCTCTTTCACCACGGCGCGGATATACACGCCAAGCGGGCCGCGCGGCCTGATGACCGGCGTCCCGTCCGTCCTGCCCCCACCCGCAGCCGCTCGAACCCACCACCGCCGCTGGCCCTGCGGCCAGACATCGGCGCCTGTCGGTCTTCGCGAGACATCTGTGCGGCACAGATGTTCTGTTCGGAACGCTAACGCCCTTCTGTCAACTCGTCAACAC
>CANFFZ010000090.1 GCA_947446155.1 Chloroflexota bacterium
AGCCGACGGTACTCCTCGCGGCTCATCGCTACCTGCTGCAGGGCGCGGTCGTCGACCGGCATGCGCTACCTCGATGCCACCCACGGGGAGATGCACCGAGCGTACCAGCGAGGGGGGTGAGGGGGGAGCGGGGAGGAACGAACCTCGGCTGGCCCCCTCAACCTCGGAACGCCCTACTTCAGCGAGAAGGGCGGGTAACGGTCCGTCACGAGCAGGAACGCGTAGCCCATCACGCGGTTCGTCCACTGCGCGACACCTACCGAGAAGTCGAAGAGGCCGCGCGGGTACTTGCCGGTGATCAGGATCGCCAGCCACGCGACCGCGGTCGTCACCAGCACCGCGAACCACAGGACGGCAAGCACGAGGTAGTGCGGGAAGGCCAGTAGCCACTTCACCAGCGGGAGCCAGCGGTTGAGTTACGCGGCGACCGGAGCGTCGATCGCCAGGTGTACCGACTGCTCCTCGTCGGTCGACGGGTACTCGTCGCGCAGCAGCAGTGCGTAGGCCCCGAGTCGCGCGTCGAAGCGCGACAGCTCGCGGTTCCATTCGAACCACCAGCCCGGGTACTTGTGCCGGAACAGCAGCATGCGGACCACGGGCGCTCCCACGACTGAGAGACCAGATGCCCGCACGAAGGCCGGAATGATGAGCAGTACTCGGAAGAGGACGGAGATGCGGTCTCGCCCCTCCGTGTAGTCCACTGCGTACCGCACCGGGTAGTCACCGGATGCACCGTCGATTGAGGCCATGACGAACTCCAAGTCTGGATGGCTGCTCCACGTGAGCAACGCATCTCCCTCGTGCTGCTTATAGCACGGGGAGGTGATGCCCCAAGGTAGAGGTCTAGACCCGGACACCCACCGAGGCGAGCGCGGAGCGCCAGATCGCGTTGCCGTCGTCGTGGCCAAGCAGCGGCTCACAGGCGCGTTCGGGGTGCGGCATCATCCCGAGGACGTTGCCCCGTTCGTTCAAGATGCCGGCGATGTTGTCCATCGAGCCGTTGGGGTTCGCCTCGGGCGTCACGCGGCCGTCGGCGGTGCCGTAGCGGAAAGCGACGCGGTTGGTGTCGTCGAGCATCTTCAGGGTCGCCTCGTCGGCGACGTAGCGCCCTTCGCCGTGGGAGATCGGGAAGAGGTACCCGCGCGAGGTGTCGAGGCCGCGCGTGAACGGCGAGGTGGTGTTGGCGGGGACGCAGTAGGTGTCCGCGCAGCGGAACTGCAGCGACTCGTTGCGCATCAGGACGCCGGGCAACAGATGCGCCTCGCACAGGATCTGGAAACCATTGCAGATGCCGATGACCAGGCCACCGGCCTCGGCGTGACGCTGGACGGACTCCATGATCGGCGCAAACCGCGCGATCGCCCCCGTGCGCAGGTAGTCGCCGTAGGAGAACCCACCGGGCAGCACCACGAGTTCGTCTGGTTCGAGGTTGGTCTCGCGATGCCAGACCTTGCGCGACTCGATGCCCACCTGCGACAGCGCCCACACGCAGTCGTTGTCGCTCCAGGTGCCGGGGAAGACGAGGACGGCTGCGCGCATTGGCACCTCGGGCGGAGTCAGCGAAGGGGAGACACCACCAGTATACGAACCGGTGTCGTGAGCGGCGCTAGCGGGTGTCGTCCTCGGAGATCGCGGAACGGGGCGGGATCGGGAGGTCATTGACAATCACCTCGCGAGGCGCGGCGGGCAGGGCGGAGCCACGGGCGGCGAGTTCGCGGCGGGTGGGCTCGGGGTATTCGACACGGTGGTGGAATACGGCGTTGAGGGTGACGGCGTAGGACTCTGCGACGACCCGGAGGTCGCGTAAAGAGAGCGGACACTCGTTCAGTTCGCCTTCCTCGATGCGCTCGCGGATCGTGCGCTCGACGGCCTCGCGGATGAGCTCGGCGGAGCGGTCCGGCATCGACCGCACCGTCGCCTCGCAGGCATCCGCGATCATGACGAGGGCGGTCTCACGGCTCTGTGGCTTCGGCCCGGGATAGCGGAACAGGTCGGGGGAGATGTCCGGACGCACCTCGGCAGCCCGCCGGTAAAAGTAGGCGACGAGGCGCGTCCCGTGGTGCTCCGGGATGAACCGCACGATGGCCTCGGGCAGTCGCTCCTTGCGCGCGAGTTCGATGCCCTGGGTGACGTGCTGCTGGATCACGCGGTTGGACTGCATCGGATCGATGTGCTCGTGAGGGCTCGGGTCGTCGCCGAAGTTCTCCACGAAGAACGCGGGGGAGTACAGCTTCCCGACATCGTGGTAGTACGCCCCCACGCGCACGAGGATCGCGTCGGCGCCGATACGGTCTGCCGCGCGCTCCGCGAGGTTCCCCACGAGCATCGCGTGCTGGAACGTGCCGGGCGCCTCGTCCTGGAGGCGGCGGAGCAGCGGGTGGCTCAACTGACCGAGTTCCATCAGTTGCACCCGGGTAACGATGCCGAACATCCGCCCGAGGATCGCGAACGCCAGGCTGGCCAGCACGGCCGCCCCGAGGGCGCCTGCGGCACTGGCCCCGATCAACCACGGCAGGTCGTCGAACTGACGGTCCGCATCGAGCAGTAGCAGCGTGGTGGCGGTCGTAGCGGTGCCGGCGCCCGCCGCGAGCCCCGCGAGGACGATGCGCGGCCCTCGATCACCGCGTGCCACGACACCGACGGCCGCGAGCGAGCCGGCGGTGATGGCGGCAGCGAACTGGATAACCTCGAGGGCACTCGCCTCGCCGAGGTTCACACCGGGGGCCGCGACTGCGGCGAACGCGACCAGCACACCCAGCAGGCCGGCGAGGAGCAGCCCCGCGCCGGCGTCCAGGAGCAGCACGGCCGCGACTGGCCCGGCGGCGAGTGGGAGTGCGAGTGCCAGGTACCGCCGCTGGTCGTCCGGCAGCAGGAATGGCATCGCCGACTTCGCGACGAACACGGCGACCGCCAGCAGTAGCGCGAACAGCAGTCGGCGGCGCGCGCCATCGAGGGCTCCGAGTGCCGGCGCGACGGACGCGCACACCGCACCCGCAACGGCGGCGGCCAGCACCGCTGCAGCGACGACCGGCCAGCGCAACGCACCGTCGTTCACGCCCAGCCGGTCGAGGGCTTCGATCGCCGCCGCGTCGACCACATCACCGCCGTCGACGACGGGCTCGCCTCGGGTGAAGAAGACCTTGACGGGTGGCGTGTTGTCGCGCGCCTGCTTGCGCTGCGCCTCGGTGCGTGCGACGTCGACCTTGAGCGTGGGGATGATGAGCGGCATCAGCAACTCGCGTGCGGCCTGCCGCTCCGCGTCGGAGAGCGAGGGCGAGAAGAAGTCGGCGGCGCGGTTCCTGGCCTGATCGACCTCGGAGGTGGCCACCGCACCGACAAGGGTGCGGCCCAGCGCCGCGCGCAACTGGGACGTCAGCGCGTCCCAGCGTTCGATGGGCAACAAAGAGAGAGCGGCACCCGAGTTCTGCGAGATTGTGGTTCCGGGGATCCCACGGATCGCACTCTCGCGCGCGGAGGCAGAGAGCGCGGCGTCACGGCGCACCTTGTCCACCTCACGCAACACCCGTTCCAGGTCGGCGAGTTGGCGGTCGCGCACGGTGGTGTCGAGGACGACGACCTCCGGGATGACGTCAGCGGCCTGTTTACGCACCGCGTTGGTGCGCACCTCGGACTCGTAGGAGAGGTCACGGGGGGCCGGGATCGGACGCGCAACGATGGTGCCGGCGCGCAGCGGACGGACACCGGGGTAGATCGGGAAGAGCGCCAGTGCGAGGAGGCCCGCCACCATCACGCCGAACCACCAGCCGCGTCGCCGGTGCGGCTGCGCGGGGAGGGGACGGAGTGCGCGCGCGGCCATGGATGTCGCCTCGGGGTGCCGCTAGCCCTGCAGGATGTCGCGCGCCATCGCGTTCGCAGCGGTGCCATCGGCACGTCCCGCCAGGCGCGCCATCAGCGGCCGCATCACCTTGCCGATGTCGTTCACGCTGGTCGCCCCCGCCTCGTCGATCACGGACTGCACGATCGCGCGCAGCTCGTCATCAGGCATCTGCTGCGGCAGGAACTGGATGATCACGTCCAGCTCAGCCTGCTCCTTGTCGACGAGGTCCTGGCGCTTCGCTTTCGCGTACTCCGTGATCGAGTCGCGGCGCTGCTTCGCTTCCTTCTGCAGGACGCGTGTGACATCGGCCTCTTCGAGGTCGCGGCCGAGTTCGATACGCGTGTTGTGCATGCTGGCGATCATCAGGCGGAGGGCGTCGCGGCGGACGGTGTCGCCGGCTTTCCAGGCGGTGGTCATCGCCTCGCGGATCGATTCGGTGGTGGCCATCGCTCCTCCTGAGACAACGAACCCCGGCTGAGCCGGGGTTCGAGTCGTGCGGTCATCCCGGCGTCTGCCGGCCTGCGACTAGTAGTCGCGACGCGTAACGGTGCGGGCAGCAGCCTTGCGCAACTTGCGGCGGCGGGCGGCTTCCTTCTTCTTGCGGCGCTCGGAGGGCTTCTCGTAGTACTCGTGCCGGCGCGCGTCCGTGAGGATGCCGTCTGCCTGAACCTTCTTGTTGAAGCGGCGCAGGGCGGCTTCCAACGATTCCGAGTCGCCGACTGAAATGTCCGTCACTCGTACCACCCCCAGCCCGACACGCGGTCGGGCTTCGCAATCACTCGAATGGGCCTCGCGGTGTCCCGCCGGGCGCGCCACATTCGGCGCGCATCAATCATCGTATGGACGGGCGTCACACGGCGTCAAACCTCGGACGCGCCTGGCCCCCACCCGGTCCAGCACGACGGCCGCCCGCAGGCGGCCGTCGCGAGGTCCAAATCAGGATCCTAGTCGGCGGAGGGGAGAACCTTCGGCTGGAGTTCTTCCATGCCGCGACCGTTGACGTTCAGGTTCACGTCCGCCGCCTTGTCGCCGGGCTTGATGCAGAGCACCTCGACGCCGGTGGTCTCGTCCTTGTAACGCTTGCCAAGTGCGACAGCCATCGTCAGCCTCCTACAACTGCTCGAGCGGCTTTTCGCCGCAGCGCAGTTCCGCGTCGTTGGAACCCTTGGTGACGATGAACTCGGCACCACAGTCGGAGCACTTGTAGCGCTTCCCGGTCACAGCAGGCATCGGTTCCCTCCTCGAACTCTCATCCGCACAGCGAACACGCCGGCTTCGTCGCGTAGGCGGTCGGGCCTACGGCTGGACGTTCTTCACAAACTGGACGAGCGCGTTCATGTCGTCATCCGTGAGGCCGGCAGCGCGCCACGACGGCATCGCTGTACCTGGGCGCCCGTTCACGAGCGTGTTGAAGTAGAACTCGTCCGTGTTGGTCAGCCGCTGTGGCGTCAACGCGGGGCCCACAATGCCCTGACGCTTGTTGCCGTGACACGAGGCACACGTCTTTTGGAAGAAATCCGCCACCGCGACGCCCTGCACCGACGGGCCCGTCACCAGGCCAGCCTTCGGTGCGGCGGCTGCCGGGGCGCCGCCCGAAGCCTTCGCGACCAGCGCGGTGCGGTCATAGAACTCTTTAGCGGAGAGCGGGTTGAACTGGCCACAGTTCTTCGAGGTGACGGACAGCTTGGAAAGGTCCTTCGCGACCCGTGCGCCCAGGTCAGCCTCTGACAACGCGGCGTCGTGCTCGTGGCCAATCTCGGTCACGAGGTCCCAGCGGCCCTCGGTGATCAGCAGAACGAGATAGTTGATCTGCGTGTCAGAGAGCGGGCCGCCGTGCCTCTCGGACCAAGCCGGCATGGCGGTATTGGTGCGGCCACAGACGAGCGTGTTGAAGAGGAAGTTGCGGAGCGTTGCGGCCTCGCCATCCGGAGTGGCGACGTACTGCGTGTCAGTCTTGCCGACGATGCGGAACGACTCGCGATTCAGAACAGGTGCGATGCCACCTTCTTCGGTACCCTTGCCCTCGAGGCCGTGACACGTGCGGCAGTTGTTCACGAAGATCGTGGCACCGCGGCGCGCCTTCATGTCGTCCTGGGTCTCGCGGGCGGCCTCGGCCCGGTTGTTCTCGTTCGCAATGTAGGCGCCGAACGCCAAGAAGGCGACGAACAGAAGCCCAATCATCGCGTTGACCTGCTTGCTCGTGTTCATTCGTTCACCATTCCGTCGCCGCGTCTCGACCTGCTCAGCCGCGTAGCCCCTCGGCTAGACCTGCAAGCCCTTGGCCTTTACGGCACGCGTCGGGTTGTCCGGACCACCCTTGGTGACCTTGCCAGTGTCCACTGTGATGTTGCCGGAGGCGTCCACGGTGATCGCCATCGTGTCCATCGAGCGCGGCGCGGGGCCGAAGACCCGCACGCCTGCCTTGGTGTACGTGGAACCGTGACAGGGGCAGCGGAACCAGCCCTTGTCACCTTCGTAGTCAAACGTCTGGCGCCACGGCACCGTGCAGCCAAGGTGCGGGCACTTCCGCCACAGCGCCAGCAGGCCAGCCGCGCCGCCCGAACCGCCGGCACGTGCCTCAGCGGGGTCGAGGTTGGCGATCCAGAACTGGCCGTCGGAGAACGCCTTCGGCTCGGCACCCTTCGCGAAGTCCTTCACGTTCCCCGCCGGGACGGGGGCGCCGAAGCCCTTCACGTTTCGTGGGTAGAGGAAGTCCAGCAGCAGCCCGACCGAGCCCAGCAGAGTGGTACCAAGACCGCCCCAGAAGGACAGACGGATGAAGTTGCGGCGGGAGACGTCGTGGTCGAGCGGCGTGACCGCCGCCGCCGGGACAGCGTCAGCGTTCGCCACCTGCGTCTTGCGCGTGGCGAGTGCCTGCTTCCAGGCGTCCGTGGGCGAGATTGTCTCGTTCGCCATCGATGTGCCTCTCAGCCGATCCTCGGGCCTAGTGGTCGCCCGCGAAGATCGTGTACGGGACCAGCGCCAGGCCTTCGCCGCGGATATACGTGCCAACGATCGTCAGCGTCACGTACACGGCGATGAAGCCAGAGAACTGCAGGATCATGTGGTCGCGCTTCGTCTGCGCGATCTTCGTCTTCCATGCCACGATCGACAGCAGGATCGGTAGACCGATCATCGTCGTCACCGGAATGATCTGCTCAACGAGCAGACCAGGGATGTTGATGTTCAGACTGATGCGAGGCAGCCCAAGTAGGTCCGTCCGGATCAACTTGTCGCCAAGCGGCACTTTGGTCCATGACTTCGGCCACGGGATATCGTTCTGGATCGCGCGTGTGGTGCGCAAGAATGCGATCGGGAACTGGTTGAAGTCCGGGTTCTTCACGATCTTGTCAATGACCTTGCCGCCCTCTTCGACCTGCACGGTGACGGTCGGTAGCGAATCAGAGCCGTTGAATAATTTTTCGTACAACTTCGCGTGCTGCGCGTCGTCGAAGAGGATGAGCAGCAGCGTCCCGACGGTACCGACGGCGGCACCCACGTAGGCGTTCAACTTCGCACGCACCGTCGAGAACCACTCGCCCTGACCCTCGGTCGTGTTGTCGTAGTACGGGATCGCGCCCAGAGCGATGAGGGCGATCGTCGGCACGATGACACCCGCGAGCGCCGGGTGCATATGCAGTAGCAGTTCCTGCAGGTTGAGGAAGTACCACGGGGCCTTCGAGGGGTTCGGGGTGACGGCCGGGTTCGCGCGGTCGAGCAGGATGGCGTCCACCAGGACGGCAAGCACCACGATCAGGACGGTGAAGAGCACCGCGGAGATGAACTCGATGAAGACGAGGTCCGGCCAGACGAGGAGTTCTTCCTCACGCTGGCGGCGCTTGCGTGCCTCGACAGCACGCGAGGCGGCGACGGGTTGAGTGTTGGCAACAGCCATCAGTGCTTCCCTTCCCCGACTACAGCGGCCGCGCGAGGCCGCCGTCGCGGCGGATGCGCCAGAAGTGGACCATCATGAACACCGCGGCCATCAGCGGCAGGCCGATGACGTGCAGCGTATAGAAGCGGATGAGCGCCGCCTGGCCCACCTGGAACCCGCCGACCAGCACGAAGCGGTTCGGCTCACCCAGCAGCGGGGCAGAACCCACCATGTTCGTGCCGACCGTGATCGCCCACAACGCCAACTGGTCCCAGGGCAGCAGATAACCAGTGAACGAGAGCAGCAGGGTCAACACCAGCAGCACGACGCCGATGACCCAGTTGAACTCCCGGGGCGGCTTGTACGCGCCCGTGTAGAACACTCGCATCATGTGCATAAGGACGGTCAGCACCATGCCGTGCGCCATCCATCGATGCATGTTGCGCATCAACTGGCCGAAGCGGACGTCTGTCTCCAGCGCCAGAATGTCCTCGTACGCTCGGTCAACCGAGGGCACGTAATAGAACATCAGCAGGACGCCCGAGATGGTCAGGCCGAGGAAGAGGAAGAACGAGAGGCCACCCAGGCAGAACGTGTGGGTGATCTTGACGTGGGTACGGTGGATACGCGTCGGGTGCAGGTGCAGGAAGACGTTGGTGGCGACCGCCAGCATCTGGTTGCGGGGGGTGTTCGGATACCCGGAACGGAAGATCGAGCGCCAGACGCGGTTCGAGAAGATCGCGTCGTAGACTCGGTCGCCCATCGACCGGCGTTCCGG
>CANFFZ010000091.1 GCA_947446155.1 Chloroflexota bacterium
AGTACCACGACATCAAGATCAACACGACGTACTCGTACGGGCTGGACGACCAGGAGTTCGTGGTCGCCTTCGAGGGCAACGACCCCGGCCAGTTTCTGGCGCTCGTGCGTGAGCTGCGCGACACCGAGGCGTCCGCCTACACGCTGTTCGACACGCCGATGTTCACCTGCCGCCGCATCCCGCTGGGGGCCGTGCCCGCGGCGCTTGGGCTCGCCTAACTCGGGCTACTTCGCGAGGGGGAGCGAGACCTCCACGCGCAGGCCGCCGCCCACGGGGCGTGACGCGCTGACCGTGCCACCTCGACGCTCTGCCAGTGCCCGCACGATCGAGAGGCCGAGCCCCGCGCCGTGCCCGGTGCCCGGCGTGCGTGCCTCGTCGAGTCGCGCGAACCGTTCGAAAACCGTCGATTCCTGGCCGTCCTGAATCCCCGGGCCGGCGTCCTCGACGGCGAGGATGGCATGGCCGCCGCGCTCAGCGACCTCCACGCGGACGGGCGTGCCCTCAGGCGTGTGGGCCGCGACGTTCTCGAGGAGTGCCCGCACGATGCGACGGACCTCCGCGCCCGCCGCTCCGGCCTGGACCGGGGCGAGCACGGTGCTCACGGCGTGGTTCCGCCGTTCGAGGATCGCCCTGACTTGCTCGATGGCTGCAGACACCTCGACGGCGACATCGCTGTCGGCGTGGCCGGGCGTGCCTTCCTCGGCATGGGCGAGTTCGAGCAGGTCGTCGATCAGCGTGGCCGCCTCCTGCGTGACGTCTCGGATCTCTTCCATGCTCTCGCGGTGGGATGCGGGCAGCGGCTCGCGCAGCAGGAGGTCGACGGAGGCGCGGATGACGGCAAGGGGGGATCGCAGTTCGTGGGAGGCGTCCGCGACGAACGAGCGCTGGCGTCCGTAGGCCTCTTCCAGTGGCTGCAGCGCATGGCCGGCGAACAGGTAGGCGCCCGCCAGGGACATGAGCCCCCCGCCAACGGCCACCATCGCGAAGACGATCAGGACGGCGTGCACCTGCCGGTCGTACTCGTCCAGGTTGCGCGCACCGACGATGACGCCGTCCGTACGCCCTGCGACCTCGATCGGGCTCGCATGGATGCGGAGGTTGGCGCCGTTGTCGTGCACGGTCGCCCACGAGGCTTCCCCGGCCAGGGCCTTGGCGACAGCATCGGAGGTGGTGATCGCCTCGGGGTTTACCCGCCGCTGGTTGATCGCCAGCACACCGTCTGCGCGGTAGGCGAGGAGGAAGACATCGCTGGTTGAGCCCACATCGGTGACCTCAGCAGTGTCTCCGGCGAACAGGAGCCGGGGGTCAAGGCGGGCACGAGGCGTGCCGGCTGGGCGAGGTGATGCAGCGGTGGCCCCCGCCGGGGGCGAGGCCTGCGGGGACGGCGAGGCGGTGGCCCCTGCCGCGGTCACCGTTGGGGTGGCGTCCGGGGATGCTGCTGCCAATGGTGTGGCGGTCGATGTGGCACGGGTGAAGGGCGTGGCGTTCGGCCGGAGGTTGAACCCGGGACCGCGGGCGGCAGGCCCTTCTCCGGGACGAGCCGGGGGGCGTCTTGAGACCTCCAGCCACTGGGTGACGGCGCTGGAGATCCCTTCTTCGAGTTCGCGTCGGAGCGTGCGGGTCACGGCGGTGTAGGTGACCACGGACAGCATGAGGAGCACCACGAGAAGTGCGGCGCTGTACCAGAGCGTCAGGCGCAGTCGGGCGCGGCGGATCACTCAGACGGCTCGGTCGAAGCGGTAGCCCACACCTCGGACCGTCGCGATCGCGACGGTATCCCCCAGCTTTCGGCGGAGGTAATGCACATAGAGGTCAACGGCATTCGTTTCCGGTTCTGAATCGAAGCCCCAGACGGCAGAGAGGATCGCCTGCCGGGTCAGTGCCTGACCGACGTGGCGCATGAGGTGCTCCAGGAGGCGGTACTCCGTGGGGGTGAGGTCGACGGCGACCCCGTCCACGCTGGTCTCGTGCCGGCGCACGTCGAGCGAGACGCGCCCCGACGTGAGCACGTCGCCGTCGGCGCCAGCGGCCCGGCGGCCCAGCGCGCGCACACGGGCAGTGAGTTCGTCGAACGCGAACGGCTTGACGAGGTAGTCGTCGCCGCCCAGGTCGAGGCCTTTCACGCGGTCATCGAGTTGCCCGCGCGCGGTCAGGAAGATGACGGGGGTGTCCATGCGCTCGGCCCGCATCTGGCGGACGCACTCGAAGCCATCGAGGCGCGGCATCATCACGTCCATGACGATGAGGTCAGGCGGAGCTTCTCGGGCGAGGAAGAGCGCCTCTTCGCCATCGTGGGCCACCTGGACATCGTGTCCCTCGGCGGCGAGTCCGCGCTCTACGAGGCGGGCGAGGCGGGTGTCGTCTTCGGCCACGAGAATTCGCATGCACTGAGCGTACGTCCGAATCCTGTGACGGTGCTGTGCCGACACAGGCGTTACCGATGACGTCCCTATCGCATTCCAAACGAAGGGCGGGAAGGTATCGTTCTGAGGTTGAGCCCGATACTGCATGCGGACGCCTTCGCGGCGCTCTGCGGACAGATTCGGGCACCGGTCGCGGCGGAGGCCGCGCAGGGGGCGTTAGTGCGGCGGACGCTGGTCAACCTGTTCGTGGCGGCAACCTCGCTGGCTGTGCTGGCGGGATCGTGGTTCGGCGTGTCCCGCGCCGACGAGTCGCGCCGTGCGCGCGAGGCGGCTGAGCAGGACTCGACGGCGCTCGCCGAGGCCATTCGGAGTTCCGGCGGCGACCCGGCCTCCAGCGCGCCTGTCGCGGCAACATCGACGACTGCAGGTACGACGAGCCCAACGGCGGCCCAGCCCGTCCCAACCGCCACCAGCAGCCCCACAGCGGCTCCTACGAGCACTGCCGTGGCAGGCGCCACGTCGACTGCCCTACGAGCGACGGCCACCGCAGCGGCCGCCTCATCACCCACCGCGCCTGCGCCGGGGCTCATCCCTGCCCCGCCGGCGACTCCTACCCTGACGCCGACGGCGGTACCCACCGCTTCCGCGACGCCTTCGGTGACTGCGATCCCGCGCCGGATCATCCGGCCGTCGCGGGCTTCCTGAGCCCTCGACCGTGCAGGAGCGCACCTTCCACGCGATGAACACGGAGTGGTGGGTGCGCGCTTACGGCGCCACCCCGCACGTCCTCGACGACATCGAGGCGCTCGTAGGGGATATCGAGGCCCGCCTGTCGCGCTTTCGCGAGTGCTCCGCACTGAGCACACTCAACTGCGACCGCACCGCCACGGATTCCCTGCTGGCCGCCGTCGTCCGATCCGCCCTCGAATGGCGCGACGCGACGGCGGCTGTCTTCGACCCGGGTGTGGGGGCCGCGCTGGTGGCCGCCGGCTACGACCGCAGTTTCGAGGCAGTCCAGAGCGGCGTCGTCGGCTATCCCGACACGGCCCGGCCTTCCGCGACGGTGGCGGGCGATCGGGTGACCCTCGATGGCGAAGGGACGCTCGATCTCGGTGGCATCGGCAAGGGCTGGGCGGTCGATGCGGTCGCCGACTACCTCGAGGCGCACGGAGTCGACCGCTACCTCGTCGACGGTGGCGGCGACCTGCGCGCGGGCAACACGGCCTCGGTGCCGTGGCCGGTCGGCGTGGGAGATGGCCTCGTGGCGTGGCTCGGACCCGGCGCGGTGGCGACATCGTCGACGGCGAAGCGCCAGTGGGTGACGGCGAGCGGTGCAATCGCCCACCACGTGATCGATACCTCAATCGGCGCGCCCGCGTTCCGAGGCATCCGGAGCGCGGTGGTGGCGCACCGGCGCGCGACGACGGCGGATGTGCTGGCGACGACGCTCGTCGCAGGCGGCACCGGCAGCCTCGATGTCGTGCGCGCGCATGGCGCGGAAGCGCTGATCGAAGGCGACGACGGTGGATGGTGGATGACGCCGGGGATGGGGGCGTGGCTTGACCACCCGACGCTCGGCTGAACCGCCGCTGCTGCTCGCGCCGGTGCGCTGGCTCGCAGTCGCGTGCTTCACGGGCGCGCTGCTCCTCGTGGTGCCCGCGCTGCTGACCGTGGCCGACGAATCGGAGACGCCGCTGCTCTGGTACGCCGGCCGCGCGACCGGGTTCGTCTCCTACGTGGCGCTGTGGGCCTCGCTATTCACAGGCGCCCTCGTGAGTGCGCGCGGGGTGGAAGGGCTGCTCTCGCGACGCTGGCTAATCGAATTCCACCAGCAGTGGACCGTGGCAGGGCTGATCGCGGTGGTCGCGCACGTCGCCGTGTTCGTGGCACACTCGTTCAGCGACATCACGCTGGTGGGGGCGCTGGTGCCGTATACCTCGGACGTGATGCGCGTCCAGATCGCGTTGGGGACGGTCGCGTTCTGGGGCCTGGCCCTCGTCGCGATCTCCTCGTGGCTGCGGGCGTACATCCCCTACGCGTGGTGGCGCTCGATCCACGCCCTCTCGTTCGGGATGTGCATCCTGGCGTTCGCCCACGCGCTCCAGGCCGGGAGTGACGCCCTGGCGTGGCCCGCACGGGCGCTCTACCTCGTGACGGCGGCGCTGACCGTCGGCGCGGTCGTGGCGCGGCTGCTGGTTGCGGCAGGACGCCGCGAGCGACGGGCGTAGGACTCAAATCTGACCGTGGAAATCGTCCGGCAGGGCGGGGATTCGAGCGCCTGCTAGGATCGTCGCGATGCCCGAAACCCTCGCCCCCGTCCAACCGCAGATCGCCCGGCGCTGCCCGGCCTGCGGGCGCGTCAGTGCCGACTCCGAGCGCTGCCTGCGCTGCTGGCGCGACATTGCCGCGGTTCCCCCGCTGACCGCCGAGGAGGCCGCCACGGCGATGACTGTGGAGGCGGCCCTCGCGAAGCGAATGACGCAGGGGCGGTTCTCGACCGGCCAGAAGCTGCTCTACGGGTTCCTGGGGATTCTGGCGCTGCTGATCGG
This sequence comes from Chloroflexota bacterium, assembly GCA_947446155.1. The sequence goes on from CANFFZ010000091.1 coordinate 4,913, forward strand.
ATGGTGGGTTTACGCCACCTTCATCGACAAGCCACCCAAGCCCGACCAGCCGACTACCGCAACGCGCTCCGTGGCTACCGGCGCCTGGACGACCTCCGAGGGCGACGTCCGCGGCCTTCGCTCCATCGATGCGCCTTCGCGGGTCGGTGGCGCGGAAGCGTGGAAAGTCTCGCTTGGTTCACCGGTGGCGACGCCGCTCGTCTCGGACGGGCAGGTCGTCGTGGCGGCGCTGGAGGACGGCCGGGTGGTTGGCCTTGATGTGGCCAGCGGTAAGACGTTGTGGACGCTGCCCCTGAGCACCGCGCCGTTCGCGGCGCCGGTGATCGCAGGTGACCGTGTGTACATCGCCCAGCGCGAAGGGCGCGTGACCGTAGTGAACGCGTCGGATGGCACCGAGGCGTGGCAATCACGCTTCGTCGCCGGCTCGTTCCAGGCGTCGCCCGTGGTGGTCGAGGGCGTCGTGTACACCTACAGCACTGATGGACTGTTCGCGTTCGACGCCGAGACTGGCCGCATCCTCTGGGAGCAGATCCTCGATGTGGGCTGGGCAACTGTCGCACCGGTCGTTGAGGGCCAGTACCTCGTTATTGCGACGGGAGACAAGTCTGTTGCTTTCGACCGCACGAACGGCCAGGTCACGTTCCATGTGGCGTTCTCTCGGACGCAGCCGTCTTCGCTCGCGGTGCGCGACGGCCGCGTGCTGGCTGTGTACGGCCGGAACGCGACGGTATTCGAGACGTCCTCACGCAGCCCGTGGTGGGACGGCGTCCGAGGCGCGTGGTTCCGCTTCCATCTGATCGGGATGGCCCCGGCCGTCCCGCCTGCTCCGACGGTCTGGGACGTCACCTCGCTCCCGCGGACGACGATGGCTGCGGCCGTCGGTCAGAACGTCACGGTAGTGACCTCGCGTGACGGGGTGGCCGCTGCTCTGAGCCTCGCGGACGGGAAGCCGGTCTGGAGCGCCACGACCGGTCGTCTTGCGGTCGCACCAATCGCCACCACTGACGGGTTCCTCTTCGGCGAGGAAGGCCGCCTGCTGCTGCTGGACGCCGCAACCGGTCAGCCTCGCGGCGAGCACAAGATCGATGGCATCCGCAGCCTGGCACCAACGCGCGACGTGACGGTCGTCGCCACGAGTGCCGGCGACGTCTTGGCGCTGCGTTAAGCCTCGTAGCCTGCTTGCACCACAGCCCGATCGGCGCGCTCACCATCCCCCGAAGGAGGGCTACGCAGTCAGCGCGCGCGCTACGACGGCGACCGTGCGATCGACGTCCGCGTCGGTGTGCGCCAGTGAGAGGAACCACGCCTCGTACTGACTCGGGGGCAGGTGGACGCCGCCTTCGAGCATCGCGTGGTGGAACTTCGCGAAGGCGGCGGTATCGGCCTGTTTTGCCTCTGCCCAGTTCGCGGGCGGGGCATCGAGGCCAAAGAACAGTGTGAGTAGCGAGCCGGCCCGCGCGATGGAGACGCGCACGCCAGTGGACTCGATGGTGCCCCGCAGGCCAGCCTCCAGCCGCTCGCCCAGGGCCTCGAGGCGCACGTACGCATCGGGCATCGCGCGGAGGGCGTCGAGGGTGGCGGTGCCGGCAGCCATCGCGAGTGGGTTCCCGGAGAGCGTGCCTGCCTGGTAGACGGGGCCGAGCGGGGCAATCATCGACATTAGGTCGCGCCGTCCGCCGTACGCGCCAACGGGGAGGCCGCCACCGATGATCTTGCCGAGGACGGTGAGGTCAGGCCGGATGTCGTACACCGCCTGCGCGCCACCGATCGAGGCACGGAAGCCGCTGATCACCTCGTCGAAGATGAGGAGGGCGCCTTCGGCGTCGCAGAGCGCGCGGAGGCCTTCGAGGTAGCCCTCGGCTGGTTCGACGAGGCCCATGTTGCCGGCGATTGGCTCCACGATGATCGCAGCGATGGCGCCGGGATGAGCGGCGAAGGTCGCGCGCACGGCATCGAGGTCGTTGTAGGAGGCAACAAGCGTCTGCGCGGCGTAGGCAGCAGGGACGCCGGCCGAGTCGGGCAGCGAGAGCGTCGCGACGCCTGAGCCGGCGGCGACCAGCAGGCCGTCCGCGTGGCCGTGGTAGCAGCCCTCGAACTTCAGGACCAGGTCACGCTTCGTCGCGGCGCGTGCGAGACGGATGGCGCTCATCGCCGCCTCCGTACCGGAGGAGACGAAGCGAAGCATCTCGATCGATGTGACGGCCTCGATGATGCGCTCGGCGAGGGCGGGCTCGGCCTCGGTCGGTGCGCCGAAGGAGGTGCCGAGGGGTGCTGCAGCGCGGATCGCCTCGACGACCGCGGGATGCGCGTGGCCTAGGATCAGCGGGCCGTACGACTGCACATAGTCGAGGTACTCACGGCCGTCGATGTCGGTGATCGTGGCGCCTCGGCCGGATGCGACGAAGACGGGCGACCCACCGACGGCACGGTAGGCGCGCACGGGGGAGTCGACGCCGCCGGGGAGCACGCGTTCCGCGCGCGTCATGGCAGCCTGCGAGCGCGGTCCGGTCACCGGCGATCCTCGCGCAGCCAGCGCGCGGCATCCTTCGCGTGGTAGGTGATGATGATCCCCGCACCTGCCCGCGCGATCGAGGTGAGGATCTCCAGGACGACGCGGCGCTCGTCCAGCCAGCCATTCGCGGCGGCGGCCTTCACCATCGCGTACTCGCCGGAGACGTTGTAGGCGGCGAGCGGCAGGTCGGTGCGCTCGCGTACGGCGCGGATCACATCGAGGTACGGGAGCGCGGGCTTCACCATCACGATGTCCGCGGACTCCTCGATGTCGGCCTCCACCTCGCGCAGGGCTTCGAGGCCGTTCGCGGGGTCCATCTGGTAGCCACGGCGGTCGCCGAACTGCGGTGCGGAGTCAGCGGCCTCGCGGAACGGGCCGTAGAAGGCCGAGGCGTACTTCGCGGAGTAGGCCATGATCGGCGTGCTCGCGTATCCGGCTTCGTCGAGGGCCTCGCGGATCGCACCGACGCGCCCGTCCATCATGTCGCTGGGGGCGATCACGTCCGCACCCGCGCGGGCGGTGGAGACCGCCATGCGCGAGAGCAAGTCGAGCGATGGGTCGTTGTCGACCTCACCGGTCGCGGTGAGGATGCCGCAATGCCCGTGGTCGGTGTACTCGCAGAGACAGATATCCGCGATGGTCACGAGGGCCGGGTCGAGCCGCTTCAGTTCGCGGATCGCCTGCTGCACGATGCCGTCGTCCGCGTAGGCCTCGGTCCCCTCCGCGTCCTTCGAGGCGGGCAGGCCGAAGAGCAGCACGGCGCGCACGCCGAGGTCGCGCAACTCGGCCACCTCGGGCGACAGCATGTCCACGCTCAATTGGTACTGGCCGGGCATCGATGAAATCTCGTGGCGGATGCCCTGGCCGTGCGTGATGAACAGCGGGTACACGAACTGCGAGGGGTCGAGGCGTGTCTCGCGCACGAGGGCGCGTAGGACCTCGGTCCGTCGCGTGCGACGGGTGCGCGTGAACGGCGCGAGGCGCGTGGCTGCAACCATCACCGGACCTCCGTCCGCGCGGGGCGGCGGGCGTGCAGGAACGCACGCGTCGCCTCCACCAG
>CANFFZ010000092.1 GCA_947446155.1 Chloroflexota bacterium
CCCCGCCACCGCCACCAGCAGGTCGCCCTCGACCACGCCGTAGTAGATCGCGTGCTCGATCGCGTCCGGGAAGTAGCGCCCGCGCCCGCCGTCGATGGAATACAGCCAGTTAATGCGCCCCGCGTCACGCCCGCGTAGCCGGCGCACCAGCCCATTCACCGGCGCGAACTCCGTCTTCGTCACCGACATCCGGCGCATCGCCAGCACATCCCCGATGAAGTAAGCCTCGCGCAACGCATCGACGTGCTCGCGCGCCGCCGTCGTGAGGTATGTCGCGCGCGGGCCGGGGTGGACGGACACCAGCGCCGCGATCGCGCTCGGGTCCCCCACGGTCACCATGCTCTGCCCCAGCGCGCTCGCGTGCATCACCAGCCCGCCGGCGTTGCTGCCGCGCCCCTCCGCCACCCAGAAGCGCGCGTACTCCAGCAGCCCACCTTCGAGGTGCCCCAGCGCGTACGCCGAGAACGGTCGGTCGACCGCGAGCCACGCGCGCACGTCGCGCCGCTGGCGCAGTTCGCGCACCTCCCACGGCCCCGGCCCCACCGAGCCGCCGCCAGCCGTGCCGCGCTCGATCGTCTGGGCCATCAGGCGGCCCCCCCGACCGAATCGCTCCAGTAGCGCCGCACGATGACGCCCAGCCGCTGCCGCGTCGCGCTCGGTACCCGGTCACGCGAGGTCATCAGCGCGCTCCCGAGGGCATCCCCGCACCCACACGCTCGAGGGCGGTCACCCAGCGAGGCGATCGCGCCCGCAACCGCCTCGCGCCCTCGGGCCACGTTCGCCGTCAGCCGCTGCATGACGAGGTCGGCGGAGACGTCATCCTCGCCCTCGCGCCAGACGTCGTAGTCCGTCACGAAGCACAGCGAGGCGTAACAGCACTCAGCCTCCCGGGCCAGTTTCGCCTCGGGTAGCGCGGTCATGCCGATGATGTCGGCGCCCCACTGCCGGTAGAGGTGCGATTCCGCGCGCGTCGAGAACGCCGGCCCGTTGATCACCACCAGCGTCCCACCTCGATGCACCGCGACCCCCGCCACCTCAACCGCGTCCGCGAGCGCACCCGCCACGCTCGGACAGAACGGGTCAGCGAACCCCACGTGCGCCACTGCCCCGTCCCCGAAAAACGTCGAGGCGCGCCCGGTCGTCCGGTCGATCACTTGGTCAGGGACCACGGCGTCCATCGGATGCATGTCCTCGCGCAGCGACCCCACAGCGGAGACCGACAGGATGCGCGTCACGCCGAGCGCCTTCAGCGCGTACACATTCGCGCGCGCCGGGATCTCCTCCGGCAGGGTCGTGTGCCCCTCGCCGTGTCGTGCGATGAAGGCCACCTGTCGCCCGCCGAGCGACCCCACCGTGACCGCCGAGGAAGGCGCTCCAAACGGGGTGTCGAGGTCGAAGGCGCGTGCATCCGCCAGCCCGGGCATCGCAGTGAAGCCCGACCCGCCGATCACACCAAACGCTGCCTGTGGACCCTCGACCATGGCGCCTTCCGACGCGCCCTGCGGCGGTCGTTTCGGGGAGATCGTAAGCGTGCCGTACTCGCTGCGTGGGGGCAACCGTTGGGCTCCATTCTGGCGCCCTGGGAGGGGCCTGTCCCGGCCTCAGTACGCCAGGATCGAGCGCACCTCACGGCCGCCGAGGGCCGCCTGCCCATCGAGGGCGTCCAACCCGATCAGGAACACGAACCCCACCACCGTCCCGCCGACCTCCTCGACCAGCCGAGCGGCCGCTGAGGCCGTCCCGCCCGTCGCCAGCAGGTCGTCCACCACCACCCGCAGCCCCGCGACCGAGGGCGTCCGGTGCATCTCCAGTGTGGCTGTCCCGTACTCGAGGTCGTAGTGGGCAATGGCAACGTCGTGGGGCAACTTCCCGGCCTTGCGCACGGGGACGAACGGCAACCCCAGCCGCTCCGCTACGGGGATGCCGAAGATGAACCCCCGCGACTCGATGCCCGCGATCACCTCGGGTTCGAGGGCGCGAGCGGCCTCCGCCATCGCCTCGACGGCTCGGGTGCGGGCGGTGGCGTCGAAGAGCAGCGGCGTGATGTCGCGGAACTGGATGCCGGGCACAGGGAAGTCCGGGACCGTGCGGATCAAGGCCATCAAGTCCGCGAAGTCGCCCCCACTCACGTCTGTCATCGCGCCACGTCCGTCATGCCGCGCAGCGTACCCGTCCGGCGCGTGCGTGCGCCCGCCTCGCCGCCCGCCTCGCTAGTCGGGTAGCATCGACCGGTGACTGACTTCCCACCTCCCGCGCACGCCGACGATGACGCCTTCACCTCGATTGCGCCCTTCTACGACCTCGACTTCGAGGAGTACCACGACGACGCCTCCTTCTACGCGCGCCTCGCCGCGACCCACGGCGCCGAGGTCCTCGAACTCGGCTGCGGCACCGGGCGCGTCACCGTCCCCCTCGCGCAGGGCGGCCTGAAGGTCACCGGCGTTGACATCAACGAGGCGATGCTGAAGGTCGCCCGCGCCCGCTCGAAGGGCCTCTCCGTCACCTACCAGCGAGGTGACATGACCGCCCTCGATCTCGGGCGCACCTTCAACCTCGTCACCATCCCGCTCGGCAGCGTCCAGCACCTCGCGAGCAGCGATGACCTCGTCTCAACCCTCGAGGTCGTCGCGCGCCACCTCGGCCAGGGCGGCGTCGGCGTCGTCGATGTTGAGTCGCCGCACTCCGACGACTTCCAGGTCGGCCCGCTCCCCGTCGTCGAGCACTGGACGAAGCCCTGGGAGGGCGGCACCGTCACCAAGGTCGTCGCCGTCGAACCCCACCCCTCCGAGGGCATGAAGTGGATCACCTGGCACTTCGACGTCGCCGACCGCGAGGGCCGGCTGCGCCGCGTGAACGCGATGTTCACCTTCCGCACGATCACCCTCGACGAACTCCACCTGGCGGGCCGCCTTGCCGGGCTGCGCATCGTCGCCCGCTTCGGTGATTACGAGTTCACCCCGTACCACGACGGCGCAGAACGCCTCGTTGTCCTCTTCCAGCGCACCGACGACCCTATGCAGTGGATCTACGAAGAGGATGGCGACTACGACGCCGACGGCGAAGCGGTGGCTGGCGCATGACCGCCGTCGCGCTCGACGCCATGGGCGGCGACGACGCCCCCCGCGTGACCGTCGAGGGCGCGCTTGAGGCGGCCGCCGCCGGCATCGAGGTGATCCTCGTCGGCGACTCCGAGGTCCTCGGCCACGAACTCAACCGTCTGACTGTCGCGAAGGGTGCCAGTGCGAAAGGTGGCAGCCATACCAACCTCCGCATCGTCCACGCCCCTGACCAGGTCGCGATGGGTGACCACGCCGCGCGAGAGGTCCGCCGCCAGCGCCAGACCTCCCTTTACGTCGGCATGGAGCTCGTCAAGAGCGGGGACGCGAGCGCGCTCGTCTCGATGGGCAACACCGGCGCCGGCATGGCCACCGCCCTCGTCGTCCTCGGGCGGTTGAAGGGTGTCGAGCGCCCGGCGCTCGGCGCCGTCATCCCCGCGGGCGACGGCAACGTCCTCTTCCTCGACGTCGGCGCGAACGCCGATGCGCGCACGAGCCACCTCGTCCAGTTCGCCCACCTCGGCTCCGCCTACATGCAGTCCGTCTACGGCGTCGAGCACCCGAGGGTCGCCCTGCTCTCTATCGGCGAAGAGCCATCGAAGGGCTCCGCGCTCGTCATCGAGGCGCACGAGGCGCTCGCGCAAGCCGACATCTCGAACGGCGGCCGCATCCGCTTCGTCGGCAACATCGAGGGCCGCGACCTGCTCACCCAGCAGGCCGACGTCATCGTCGCCGACGGCTTCACCGGCAACGTCGCGCTGAAGATTGCCGAGGGCCTCGTCTCCTACCTCTTCGACTCGCTGCGCACCGCCGCCCGCTCCTCCCTCCGCGCGAAGGTGGGCGGCCTCCTCCTCTACCCCTCCCTCCGAAGCGTCCGCGACCGCCTCGACTACCGCGTCCACGGCGCCGTCCCCCTCCTCGGCGTCGACGGCGGCGTTTTCATCGGGCACGGCCGCAGCGACGGCCACGCCGTCGCCAGCGCCCTCAAAACCGCCCAGCACGCCGTCGACCGAGGCATGCTCCCCGCCCTTGCCGCCTCGATTGCGGACGGCCTCCCGAAGTAAGCCCAGCCCCCGAGGCCGCGCCGGCTAGCCGAGGTCGAGGCGAGCGACCGTGCACGAATTGTGATGACTTCGTAACGCCGCCGTATGGAGAGAACGCGGCCCTGCAACGCCCCGTCGCAGCCCCGTCGCTACATTCCTGTGAATCAAATCTGTAGAGTCCCAGGGGCAGCGCCGTGTCCGATTCACCCGTGAAATGCTCCGAGTGCTGGCTGCACTTCGAAACACTCCAACTCTGGCAGCGCCACAGCCTCGACACCCACGCCCTCATCCCCCGCCGCCCCAAGCCCCGCCTTCATCTGCAGCCCTGAGCGCCGAGGCTCGCCCCCTATAGCGGCAGCGGCGAGGACGCCCCCACCTCCGAGGCCATCGCCCCCGCCCCACCCGCCGAGGGCGCGAACTTCCACCACAACCGCATCGCGTCCCGCAGCGCCGCCACCTGCGACGCCGGGTCCCGCTCGTCGAGGCACGTCGCCAGGTACGCGTCCAGCACTGCCGCCCCCGCCGTGTCGATGCTCGACCGCACCGCCATCAACTGCGTCACGATCTCCTCGGAGGTCCGCCCCTCCTCGAGCATCCGCGCGATCCCCCGCACCTGCCCCTCGATACGATGCAGGCGAGCGATCAGCGCCGCGTGGTCGGCGGTCGGGGCATTCGAGTCAGCCATGCCCTGATTATCGGCCATCCCGCCCCCCGCTGGGGGTGTGCCAGGCTCAGATTGACATACCCGGTGGGGGTATGTACGATCTCCCTGCGGTGATGACGAGGCGAGCGGTCGCCCTCGGCCAACCCCAACGGACGAGCGCCCCGGGCAAAGCACCCAGCGCAACAGTGCCGCGCCAGCCGCCATCGAGCGCTGACGCAGGCAGGAAGGAGCAGGCGATGCCTGCCGACACCAGCGACGCCACATTCCAGGCAGACGTACTGGACAGCGACATCCCCGTACTCGTCGACTTCTGGGCACCTTGGTGCGGACCCTGCCGCATGGTCGCTCCCGTCGTCGAGGAACTCTCGAACGACTTCGCCGGCAAGGTGAAGTTCGTCAAGCTCAACACGGACGAAAACCCGAAGGTCTCCGCGCAGTTCGGGATCCGCTCGATCCCCACGCTCATGATCTTCAAGAACGGCCAACTCGTGCAGCAGGTCGTCGGCTTCCGCCCGAAGTCGCAACTCTCCCCGCTGCTCGACGCAGCCACCGCCGGCGCGACCGCCTAGGCCCCGCCGACGCCCCACCCCTCGAGGGCTGGGCGCGCGTCAGATTGTCAGACAAGAAGGGGCGGCCGTCAGGCCGCCCCTCCTGTTGGTGGGTTAGGAGTGTCACGGCATCCGCTTGGGCGCGATCAGCGTTGGTAGTATCTGCGAGTGCCGTCCTGCTTTCGCATGTCGTGTTCGTTCGGGAAATAGCGTGTTTTCGAAGAGTGATCGCGAGTCCGTTTACAGCGCCCTGGCGAAGCTCGCGGATCCGTCGAATGCAGAGGGCTTACGGAAGCAGCGCGCAGTTCTCCTGCTCTGTTATCTGCGAAATGTCAAAGGGTATGACGAGGCCGATGCCTTCGAGTTCATCTGCGATAGCGACGATGACGGGGGGCTCGACGCACTTATACTCGAGGAACACGAATCGGACAGTGGATCCGAGTACGTGTTGGTCGCTCTTCAAAGTAAGTATCCGGAGACTTCGAATGGCACCTTTACTGACAAGGAGCTTGGTGAATTCGTCGGACGTGCGAAGCAGCTCGAGACGGTCGCTGGATGTGAAGGTTTAGTTCTTCCTGACGGACGGAAGTGAGCCTGCCCCGGTTTCCCGGACAGGTTGCTTCTGGAAATCATGCCGCAGATGAAGCGGCCTGACGACTCCTTTCGTAGTCCACGGGGCTGAGCCCACCGATCGAGGTGTGGCGGCGGCGCGGGTTGTACCAGCCCTCGATCCACTCGAAGATCGCCCGCGCCAGTTCGGTCCGCGTGGCCCAGGCCTTCCGGTCGAGCAGCTCTCGCTGCATCGTCCCGAAGAACGACTCCATCATCGAGTTGTCCAGGGCCGAGGCGACGAGTCCCATCGAGCCGAGCAGCCCGGCCGAGCGCAGGCGCTGACCAAACGCCCACGCGGTGTATTGCGAGCCCCGGTCCGAGTGGACGACGGTCTGCCCGGGCTGCGGCCGGCGACGCCAGCGTGCCATCTCTAGAGCGTCCACGACGAGCTCGGCGCGTAGGTGGTCGGCGATCGACCAGCCGACGATGCGTCGCGAGTACACGTCGAGCACCGCGGCGCAGTAGACCTTGCCCTCCCGTGTCGGGTGCTCGGTGATGTCCGTGAGCCAGAGCCGGTCCGGTGCATCGGCCATGAAGCGACGACGCACCAGGTCGTCGTGCACTGCCGGCAGGGGGCGGTGACGCTTGCCGTGACGGCGATGGATGCCCTGCACGTGAGCCGCGCGCATCAGCCGGGCAATGCGCTTACGGCCGCAGCGCACGCCGCGCCCGAGCCGGAGCTCCAGGTGCATTCGCGGTACGCCGTAGCTCCCGCGCGACATGGTGTGAATCTCGACGATCTGTGTGCTCAGCGCCGCGTCGACGACCGCCCGTGCCGACGGCGCCCGGCCTCGCCATTCGTAGTATCCCGACGGCGAGACCCCCAGTTCCCGGCAGGCCACCGCGACGGGCACCCCGTCAGCGGCAAGCTCTTGGACCAGCCGGAATCTCATTTTGGGAGCACGTTCTCGCGGGCAAAGAACGCCGCCGCCCGCTTCAGAATCTCGTTCTCCATCGTCAGCACGCGGTTGGCGCGGCGCAGCTGCACGAGTTCCGCGCGCTCCTCCGTGGTCAGGCCGTCTGCATGGCCTTCGTCGATGTCTGCCTGCTTGAGCCAGCCGTGCAGCGTCGCGTCGGAAATCCCGAGGTCTTGGGCAATGCGCAGGATCGGTTTCTCACGCTGCCGCGCCAGCTCGACTGCGCGGTGCCGGAACTCGGGTGGGTACCTCGTAGCCATCTCGGACTCCTCCCTGGGCGACCGAATCGCCACAGTCTAGGTGTCCGGGAAACCGGGGCAGGCTCATAGTTGAATGAGGTGTCGCGCCGCGTCAATCGAACATCGCGAGCGGTGTCGTGCCTCGCCTCACCGCTTCCTCCCCACCTCCTACCCCCCACGCTCCCGAGCCGCCCGACGCTCCGCCATCACTCGCATCCGCTCCGCCAGGTCCGCCGGCACAGCCTTCCCCGCATCCGTGAACGCACGCGCCTGCGCCTCACCCGCCGACGCGAACGCCGACCGGCCCCGCGTGTCGAACCACTCCCGCGTCGCCAGCAGGTGCGCCCCGTCCCCCGCGCGATAGCGCGGCGCCACATAGCGCTGGAACAACTCGAACGAACGCGCTGTCGCCTCCACGCTCGCCCACTCGTGGTGGATGAACAGCACCCCGCCGATCCCCCCGCTCCGCTCCACGATCGTGTCCAGCGCCTCGATCGCGTCGTCCGGCGTGCCGAAGATCAAGCCGGGGTTCCCCTCCAGCGCCTCCTGGATCGTCTTCCCCGTCACCCCGAACGACTGCCCGCTGTTCGGCGCGCCCGAGTCCCCCGCGTACGCCCGCACCTCGAAGCCCCGCGCCACGTCCGCGATCGCCTGCTCGCGCGACTCCGCCAGGTGCATCGTCAGCACCACGCTCCAGTCCGCCCGTGACACCGACGCCCCGCTCTGCGCCGCCTCCTCCTCCACCCAGCCCCACGTCCGCTCGAACGCCTCGTGGCTCGCCCCCGCCACGCTCAACAGCCCAATGCCGTGCCGCCCCGCGGCCACTGGCCCGCTCGGGGTGAACGACGCCGCCACCGAGACCGGCAGGTGCGGGCGTGTGTAATTCGGGAGTTGGAGATGCGCCTCGCGCAGCGTAAACCAGTCCGTCTGCGCGCTGACCGTCTCCCCGCGCAACAGGCGAAGGATCACGTCCAGTGACTCGTTCATCATCCGCCGCTGCTCCGGCGCCTCGATCCCCAGCATGTAGGCGTCCGACGCGAGGATGCCCGGCCCCACGCCCAGCATCGCGCGGCCCCTCGTGAGGTGGTCCAGCAGCACCATCTTGTCCGCCACCAGGAACGGGTGGTGGTACGGCAGCGACGCCACCCCGGTGCCGAGGCGGATCTGCTTCGTCCGCTCCGCCGCC
>CANFFZ010000093.1 GCA_947446155.1 Chloroflexota bacterium
GACCGGCGAGGACGGCGCCTCCGCGCAGTCCATCGAGGACCTCGCACTGTTCTCGTCACTGCTGAACTTCAGCGTGGTGGTGCCCGCCGACATCGTCGAGGCGGAAGCGATCATCGATGCCGCCGTCGCGAACGAAGGGCCGTGGTACATCCGTACAGGTCGCCCGAAGTTGCCCGTGGTCTACACCGAGGGTCATCGGTTCCGCCTCGGCAAGGCCGACATGCTGCGCGATGGGGGCGACCTGACAATCGTCGCCTGCGGCCTGCTGGTGGAGCGCAGCCTGCGCGCCGCCGAGGCACTCGCGAGGGACGGCATCCAGGCGCGCGTGCTGAATATGGCGACCATCCGCCCGCTCGACGTCGAAGCCCTCGAGGCCGCCGCGCGCGAGACTGGCGCGATCCTGGTCGCCGAGGAGCACCTGGTGCACTCCGGCCTCGGAGCGATGTGCGCGCAGGCGCTAGCCACACGTCACCCGGTGCCGATGGAATTCGTGGGCGTGCAGAACCGCTACGGCGAGTCAGGCACGTGGGACGAAGTCCTCGACATCATGGGGTTGAACGCCGCCGGTGTAGCCGAAGCCGCGAAGCGCCTGCTCGCCCGCAAGCGCTAGGGCTCGCGCCCTAGACCGGAATCTCGTCGTCCGTGTCCTCATCGTCGTCGGCGTCTTCAGCGAAGACGCCGAGGTCTTCGCCACGCCAGACGGAGACGACCACGTCCTCGCGGTACTCGTCGGCGGTGGAGACGAGGCGCTCGTCGATGGCGGCGAGGAGGTCCTCGATCTCGTCTTCGGCGATGTACGGGTGGACCACGAGGGTGCCGTAGGTCTTCGCGTTCGTGAAGTGCAGGTCGACGCGGCCGACGGGGCGGTCGAGCGTCTCGATCACCCACTGCTCCGAGTGCGGGGTGCGGGCGACGCGTTCGAAGCGGTAGTCAAGCATCGGAGCCTCCGGGCTAGCCTCGCGTCTGGCCCGTGCCGAGGACGATCCACTTGTACGAGGTGAGTTCGCGCAGGCCCATGGGACCACGGGCGTGCATCTTCTGCGTCGAAATGCCGACCTCGCAGCCGAGGCCGAACTGGCCGCCGTCGTTGAAGTAGGTCGAGGCGTTCACGAACACCGCCGCGGCGTCCGCCGTCTTCAGGAACTGCTGCGAGGACGACCACGAGTCAGTCACGATCGCCTCGGAGTGGCCCGAGCCGTGTACGGCGATGTGGTCGAGTGCCTCGTCCAGCGAGCCGACGATGCGCACCGAGCAGTCGAGGGAGAGCCACTCGCGGTCGTAGTCCTCGGGTGTCACGGGCACGCCAGCGACCAGGCGCGCGGCGCGGTCATCGACGTGCAGCGTCACGCCTCGCGAGCCGAGTGCGCCGGCGATCTGCGGGAGGAACGTCTCCGCGATGCCAGCGTGGACGAGCAGGGTGTCCATCGCGTTGCAGACCGAGGGCCGCACGGTCTTGGCGTCGATCACGATCCGCTCCGCCATATCGAGATCCGCGTCCACATCGATGTACGTGTGGCAGACGCCGATGCCGCCGGCGACCACGGGCATCGTCGCCTCATCGCGCACGCGGCGGATGAGGTCGGCGCCGCCGCGCGGCACCATCAGGTCGATGTACTCGTGGGCGGTGAGCAGCGCGCCGACTTCTTCGCGGTCGGTGGAGTCGATGAACTGCACGGCGTCCTCGGGCAGGCCGGCGGCAGCAGTCTCTCGGCGCACGATCTCGGCGAGGATCTGCGAGGAGCCGTGCGCGTCGGTGCCAGAGCGCAAGACGACGGCGTTCCCCGACTTCAGGCAGATAACAGCGATGTCCACGGTGACGTTGGGGCGCGACTCATAGACCGTGGCGACGACACCCAGGGGCACGCGCATCTTCCCGATCTGGAGCCCGTTCGGGCGCGTCGTCATCTCCTCGATGCTGCCGAGGGGGTCGGGCAGCGCGGCGACGGCACGCGTGTCGCGCGCGATGCCGGCGATGCGTGCCTCGGTGAGGACCATGCGGTCGATGAAGGCGTCCGTGATCCCCTTCGCGCGGGCACGCTCCACCTCGGGCGCGTTCACGGCGAGGATGCGGGCGCTCTCCCGTTCGAGGGCGTCTGCGATGCCTCGGAGAGCGGCGTTGCGCTGGTCAGCGGAGGCGGTGGCGAGCCCTCGGCTGGCGGTGCGGGCGCGGCGGGCCTTCTCGACGGCCTCGGTCATGGTGGCGGTCATGCTGGTACTCCCACGGGATGGCTCTAGGGAGACAGGATACGCGGGATACGCCCTAACCCGCCCCTTACACCAACACCAGGTTGTTGCGGTGGATGACTTCCTCGCCGAACTCATAGCCGAGGAGGTCCGCGATCTGGGCGGACTGCTTGCCGGCGATGCGGGCGACCTCGTCGCTCGCGTAGTTGGCGGTGCCGGAGGCCAGGTGGCGGCCCTCGGCGGTCACGACCTGCACGACGTCGCCGCGCTGGAACGTCCCCTCGCAGCGCAGCACGCCCGCGGGGAGCAGCGAGTTGCCCCCGCGCAGGAGGGCGCCCGCCGCACCCGCGTCCACGACGATGCGGCCACGCGCCTGCAGGCCAGATAGCAGGTAGCGACGCCGGCTCTCCGTGCGGTCGCCTGCCGGGAGAAAGTGCGTACCGACGGGCTCGCCTGCGGCGGCGCGTAGCACGATGTCGCGCGCGCGGCCGTCCGCGATCACTACGTGCGTGCCACTGCCCGTCGCGATGCGTGCGGCCTGCACCTTCGTCGTCATGCCGCCGGTACCGCGCGCGCCGGCGCCGCCGGCCGCTGCCGCCTCGATCGCGTCGTCGATGCGCTCGACGCTCTCGATGAGGCGGGCGTTCGGGTCACGTCGGGGGTCGGCGGTGTAGAGGCCCGCGATGTCCGTGAGCAGGAGCAGCAGATCGGCGTCGACGAGGTTGGCGACCTGCGCCGACAGGTTGTCGTTGTCGCCGATGCGGGCGTCCTGCAGTTCCTCGACGGAGACGACGTCGTTCTCGTTGATCACCGGCACGACGCCGAGGTCGAGCATGGCGAGCAGCGTGTTGCGTGCGTTGAGGTAGCCGAGGCGGTCCGCTAGGTCAGCGCGCGTGAGCAGCGCCTGCCCCACGGCGACACCCGCCTCCGCGAAGAGCGCGTCCCAGAGCGCCATCAACCTCGACTGGCCGACGGCTGCCGCGACCTGCCTCGACTGTACGTCGCGGCCCGCGACCTTCGAAGCGTCCACGTCGCGCAGGGCGGCAATCTCGCGCAGGCGGTGACGTCCGGCAGCGACGGCACCCGAGGTCACGAGGGCGACCTGGGCACCTCGGTGGACGAGATCGGCGACCTGGGTGGCGATCGCGGCGATGGTGGGCGTGTGAAGGCCCTCCTCGCCACCGGTGAGGACGTTCGAGCCGACCTTCACCACCACGCGACGGTGGAGCAGGCGCTGAGGCTGGAGGCGGTCACCGGTCATGTCTCTCCCCGTACAGGTGACTAGAATAGAGACGTGAGGGCTGAGGTCGAGGAGTCCGGTATGGCTCAGCCCGTTGCCACACCCTCCCCGGCACCTCCTGCCACCTCGCCAATGGCCGAGGCCAATACCCCGGGAATCTCGCTCCGCCTCGTCCCTCGGCTGCTCGGGCGCGCGCTGGTGGCGTTCGTCCTCGACCGTGGGTCGCAGATGGCCGCCGCGATGTCCTACTACGCGCTGTTCTCCCTGTTCCCGCTCACCCTGCTCGCCGTCTCGATCTTCGGCATCGTGCTGCGCGACCAGCCGTTCCAGGACCGCATGCTGGCGGCCATCCTCGAAGTCCTCCCGATCGAGGACGAGACGATCGCCGACGCCCTGCGTGGCGCCGCCAACCTCGGCCCCACGCTCACGCTGGTGTCCGCGCTCGCCTCGTTGTGGACGGCGGCTGCCCTGTCCGCGTCACTGCGGAGCGCGCTCAACGTCGTGTTCACCACCGAGCAGGGGCGCCCCTACCTCCGAAGCAAGGCGCTCGACTTCTTGCTCTTGCCCGTGCTTGGCCTGCCATTCATCGGCGGTGTCGCCCTCACCACGGCGTGGCGGGTCATGGTCCGTGAGGCGAGCGATCGCTGGGAGTTCCTCCATGGGTGGCTCGGGCTCGTCTGGTGGACGGGTTTCCTCGCGATCCCGGCCGCGCTGATGTTCCTCGCCTTCCTGCTGACGTTCTGGCTGCTACCCAACCAGCGGCTCGCGCTGCGCTACCTCTGGCCGGGCGCCCTCGTGGCCGCCCTGCTGTTCGAGGCCCTGAAGCAGGCGTTCGCGTTCTACGTCCACGGCCTCGCGACCTTCGACGTGGTTTATGGGCCGCTGTCGTCCGTGATCCTGCTGCTCTTCTGGGTCTACCTCACGGCGACCATCGTGGTGTTTGGCGCGGAGGTCAGCGCCGCCCTCCCCGGCATCAACGAGGGCGGCCCCGGCGCCGGCGACTGGAAGCGTTCGACGTGGACCTTCGTGCGCGGCCTCGCGCTCGCCCCGGAGAACGAGACACGCCGGGCCGACCGTGCGGCGGCCGCTGACGCGCGTGCCGAGCGTCGGAACGAACGCCGCCCGTAGTCAGCGGAGCGGCCTACTTCAGCACGATGTCCACACTCGCCTCAGCGACACGCGCGCCGTCGCGCGGGCTCTCGAAGTGTGCGATCACGCGTGCGTTCGAGGGCTGCCCCGCCGGGATGTTAAGCACCGCCTACCAGAAGCCCGGCATCCCGGAGTCCGGTGCAACGTACGTGACCGGCATCTGGACGAGCGTGCTGCCCGCCAGGACGCCCGAAGCGTTCACCAGCCGCACCTCCACGACCACGTTGTTCTCGAACGAACCGCCCGCGTAACCACGCACGGTGAGCACGCTGCCCCGGTTCACGGTGGCCCCAGCCTTCGGCTCTTCGAAGCAGACGAACGGCCTCGTCACCTGCTTCGCCCACGGAAAGGTCGAGGCGCATGAGGCCGCGTACCCAGCGGGTGGCGTCGGGCCCGCCGGCGCGGTCGGGAACGCTGTTGGCGTCTGTGTGGCCGTCGCTGTCGGACTCGTGGTAGCGGTCGCGGATGCAGTGGGTGGCAGCGGCGCAGTCGCGATCACGCTCGCGCTCGCCGTGGGCGACGGCGTCGGAGTAGGCGTCGGCTCCTCGTTATCACAGGCGATGAGCAGCATGGTCGCAATCACGGGCACGGCGAGGCGAAAAATTGAGTGCATACAGAGGAAACGCTCCCGGGCGCCTCAGTGTTCCCTCACGAATCCGTGTCAGGTCGGGGGCGCCTACGCCTTCCGTACGGACAGCGTCGCCCCCACCCCATCGAGGTCACCCCGGAACGCGGTCGCCTCGTCCGGCGGCAGGCCCTCGGTGGTCGTGAGGGCGAGGGTTTCGCCCGCGATGGTGTCCCGGTGCGCCTCGAACGCCTCGATGAGCGCGGGGTCACCGGTGTAGGTGACGTGGATGCGGTCCGAGACCTCGAGGCCGGCCTCACGGCGGAGGTCCTGCAGGTGGCGAACGACCTCGCGCGACAGGCCCTCGCGGGCCAGTTCCGCCGTCACGCGGGTGTCGAGGATGGCCGCGTAGCCCGCCTCCTCGGCGGCGGCATAGCCCTCGGTCGGCTGGACGGTGACGAGGATGTCCGTCGCCGCGAGCGTGTACCCACCGAGTTCGACGGGACGGCCCGCGCGCATCGCCGCGACCACCTCGGCTGCGTCCGCGGCAGCGAGGGCTGCACGCACCTTGCCCACCTCGGCACCGAACTTCGGACCGAGGACGGGGAGGTTGGGGCGCAGCGTGTACGCCAGCCGTTCACCGGGGTCACTCACGACCTCGACGGCCTTCACGTTCAACTCCTCGGCGATCTGCTCGGCGAGCCGTTCGAGGCTGGCCCGTTCCGCCTCGGTACGCGGGACGAGGATCGCGGCCGCGAGCGGCTGCCGCACCTTCGCCTGCGCCTTCGCGCGCGCGCCTCGCCCGAGCGACACCATGCGTTGCACCAGCGCGATTTCCCCGGACAGCGCGAGGTCGATCGCGGAAGCGTCGGCCTTCGGCCAGTCCTCGAGGTGGACGGAGTCACGAGCCGCCGTGACGTGCCCGCGCACGAGGTTCTGGTGGAGTGACTCCGCGACGAACGGCGTGAACGGCGCCAGCAACTTCGTCACCGTGGTGAGGCACTCGTACAGCGTGTGCAACGCCGCGAGCGAGTCCGCACCATCACCGGATCGCCAGAAGCGGCGGCGGCTGCGACGCACGTACCAGTTCGACAGCTGCTCGACAAACGCCTCGATCGGGCGGGCGGCGTCGGCGGGCTCGTAGGCGTCGAGGGCCTCGGTCACGCGTTGCACGGTCTGGTGCAGCTCGCTGCGGATCCAGCGGTCGAGTTCGGTACGTGCGCCCTCGAGACTGGCTGGCGGCGAAGCGGGGTCGAACGTCGCCGTATTCGCGTAGGTGACGAAGAACGAGTAGGTGTTCCAGAGCGTCGAGAGGAAGCGACGGCTCGTCTCCGCGACGAGTTCGCCGGAGAACCGTCGTGAGTTCCCCGGAGGCGACGCCGTGTACATGTACCAGCGCGTCGCATCCGCCCCGTAGCGGTCGAGGATCGACCACGGGTCGACCACGTTGCCCTTCGACTTCGACATCTTGAGGCCCGCGCCGTCGAGGATGTGGCCGAGACAGATGACGTTGCGGTACGCGATGCCCTCGGGGATGTCCTCGGTGCGGTGGAGCAGGTTCGCCAGCGCGTGCAGCGTGTAGAACCAGCCGCGCGTCTGGTCGATCGCCTCGCAGATGAAGTCAGCCGGGAAACGCGAGCTGAACGTCGCCTGGTTCTCGAACGGGAAATGCCACTGCGCGTATGGCATCGCGCCGGAGTCGAACCAGGCGTCGGCGACCTCGCGGGTGCGGCGCATCGTGCCTCGGCAGTTCGCCTCGTGGTTCGAACACGCGAACTCGACGCGGTCCACATACGGCCGGTGCGGGTCGATGCCGCCCTCAGCGGTGCGCAGGCTGTCGGCGGTGCCGGGGAGCGCGCGGCGGAACAATTCCTCGTACGAGCCGATGCACTCGATGTGGTCGCACTCGTCGCAGACCCAGAGCGGCAGCGGCGTGCCCCAGTAGCGTTCGCGCGAGATCGCCCAGTCGACGTTCCCGGCGAGCCATTCGCCGAAGCGGCCTTCCTGGATGTGGCCCGGCACCCAGTGGATGCCCTCGTTCTCCGTCACCATCGAGTCGCGCACCGCGGTCGTGCGGAAGTACCACGAGGGCTTCGCGTAGTAGAGGACGGGCGTGTCGCAGCGCCAGCAGAACGGGTAGGTGTGGCGGATCGTCTCCGCACGCAGCAGCAGGCCGCGCTCACGCAGATCGGCCGTGATCTTCGGGTCGGCCGCCTTCACGAACAGCCCGTCCCCCGGGCCGCCGATCACGGTGCCATCGAGGCGTACCGGCTGCAGGAAGAGGAGGTCACGCGCGCGGCCGAGGCGGTAGTCCTCTTCGCCGAAGGCCGGCGCGATATGGACGATGCCCGTGCCGTCATCGACACCCACGAAGTCGGCGATCTCCAGCCGGCGGAAGGCGCCGTCGGCCGCGCCGCCCATCTTACCGGTGCGTCCGTTCTTGAACTGCAGCGGCTCCACACCCTCCCACGTCTCCGCGGGATAGAGCGCGTCGTAGGTCAGCCCGACGAGGGCTTTCCCCTTCACCGTCGCGACGACCTCGACGTCAGCGCCCAGCACCGGCGTGACGCGCTGGCTCGCGAGGATCAGGTACTCATCGTGGTAACGGACGACGGCATAGTCCGCGTCGCCGGAGATGGCGAGGGCGGTGTTGCCGGAGAGCGTCCACGGCGTCGTCGTCCATGCCACGAAGTAGACGGGGGTACCACCCTGCACGATCGGGCCGAGCGGGCCATCGGGATCCCACACGTTCACGTTCCCGAGGCGGAATTTCACGAACACGCTGGGGTCCGGGGTGTCCTCGTGGTAGCCCTGCGCAATCTCGTGACTCGCGAGGCTGGTCTGGCAGCGCGGACAGTGCGGTGTGACACGGAAGTCGCGGAAGACGAGGTCGTTCTCCCACATGCGCTTGAAGATCCACCAGCAGGTCTCCACGTACTCCTGCGAGTACGTGACGTACGCGTCCGAGGTGTCGACCCAGAACGCGATGCGCTCCGTCATGCGCTCCCACTCGCGCACGTACTTGAACACCGACTCGCGGCAGCGCTCGTTGAACGCCTCCACGCCGTACGCCTCGATCTCCTGCTTGGAGGAGAGCCCGAGGGCCTTCTC
>CANFFZ010000094.1 GCA_947446155.1 Chloroflexota bacterium
AAATCGTTCTCGTGGTTACGTCTTTCGTAGGTAGACTCTCTGATGTGTCTATGCACCCTAGCCCAGCGACCGATTATCTCGACCTGCGCGCGCGCATGATGCCGGAGTTGCCAGACCACATGGCGGCGCATATCGACCGGGTGGTTGTGCTGGCGATGGCGCTGGCGAGGCGGCACGGCGCGGATGAGAGTCGCGCGGCGCTGATGGCGCAGGCGCATGATCTGGTGCGGGCGTGGAAGCGGCAGGACTGGCTGGCGGCAGCGGAGCAACACGGGCTGGAGTTGCTGCCACTGGAGCGCGCCGAGCCGGTGATGCTGCACGGGCCGATCGGGGCGCTGCTGCTGGAGGAGCGGGGACTGGTCGCGGACATCGAGGTGCTGGACGCAGTGCGGTATCACACGACGGGGCATCCGGCGTACTCGGTGGAGGCGTGGGCGATGTTTGTGGCGGACAAGGTGGAGCCGGACAAATTGCGGCGGCGGCCGGCGTTGCAGGTGGTGGCGGAAGCGGCAGAGCGTTCGCTGGAGGCGGGGGCGCTGGCATACCTGGACTTGATGGCGAGGGATGAGGAGTACGGGGCGCGGGTGAGCCATCCGCTCGCGGAGGAGACGCGTGAGTGGTTGCGGGAGTGGGTGGGGCGCCGGTAGGGGCGCTGGCGGCGCGTCATGCGGCGGCGGCTGTGCGCGCGGCGGCAGATCAGTTGGTGGTGTCGGCGCCGGGAGCTTCGGCGGCGGGCTGTGACTCATGGGCGCAGCGGCATGCGCTCAGCACGGCGGCTGTCGCCGCGGCGGGTAAGGGCGCCCTCGCTTCGCTCGGGCGAGGTGCTTCTCCCGCCCGGTGAGGTGTCACCCCTGGACCCCACTCAAGGCGACACGGGAACTTTCCTTCAAGAGCGCACAGCGGATCTACCGAGCATTCGTGATGCACTGCTGAGGCCCGACGCGTGCATCGGATGTGCAACGCGGGGCTGTGATCACGGCCACACGTTGTGAGGTGTGTGCGTATGTCTCGGGCTAGGCGGAGCCGACGACGGCTTCGACTTCGATTTCGATGTGTTGGTCGGGGGAGATGAGGCGGGCGACCTGGACCATGACGAGGGCGGGTTTGGCTGTGCCAAACTTTTCGTGGAGGGCGGATCCGATGGCTTCCCAACGGTCGATGTCTGTGCAGTAGACGCGGGCGGCGACGACATCATCGATGGTGGCTCCTGCCTCGGTGAGGGCGTCGGCGATGATGTTGAGGGCGACGCGGACCTCGTCGATGAGGTCGGTGGGGACGGTGCCGTCTGGGCGGGTGCCGGTGGTGCCGGAGACCCAGATGCGGTCGCCGACTTTGACCGCGCGGGAGTAACCGATCTTGTCTTCCCAGGGGCTACCGGAGGAGATGCGTTGGCGGGGCATGAGGCGGCGCTTTCTGTTAGGTGCGTGTGTAGTGATCAGTATCGACGGTCAGCAGGTTTGTGGTCAGTGGGTCGAGTTATGCGGTCGGGTCTACGTCCGGGATGCCGTCCGCGGTGAAGAGGGGTTGCTGGGGGGAGGGCGCGGCAAGCCTGGGTGGGGTGATGCCGAGGTGATCGTAGGCGAGGCGGGTGGCGACGCGGCCGCGGGGGGTGCGCTGGAGGAAGCCGATCTTGAGGAGGTGGGGTTCGTAGACATCCATGATGGTGTCGGCCTCCTCGGAGACGGAGGCGGCAAGGGTTTCGAGGCCGGCTGGGCCACCGTTGAAACGCTCGATGAGGATGCGGAGGAGTTCGCGATCCATGGCGTCGAGGCCGAGGGCGTCGATCTGGAGTTGGTCGAGGGCGGCTTGGGCGAGGGGGCCGGTGATGACGCCGTTGCCTTCGACCTGAGCGTAGTCGCGGAGACGGCGGAGGAGGCGGTTTGCGACGCGCGCGGTGCCTCGGGCGCGACGGGCGATCTCGCGGACGCCGTCTTCGTCGACCTCGACGTGGAGTACCTGCGAGGAGCGGCGGACGATCTGGGAGAGGGCGTGCTCGTCGTAGAAGTCGAGGCGGTAGGTACTGCCGAAGCGGTCGCGCATGGGTTGTGAAATGGCGGCGTAGCGGGTGGTGGCGCCGATGAGGGTGAAGCGGTTGAGTTTGAGGCGGACATCGCGGGCCTGGGGGCCGGTGCCGAGGATGATGTCCAGTGCGTAGTCCTCCATGGCGGGGTAGAGCATCTCCTCGACGACGCGGGGGAGGCGATGAACTTCGTCGATGAAGAGGATGTCGCCGGTCTGGAGGGTGGTGAGCATGGAGGCGAGGTCGCCGGTGCGCTCGATGGCGGGGCCGGCGGTGACGCGAATCTGCACGCCCATTTCGGCGGCGAGGATCATGGCGAGAGTGGTTTTGCCGAGGCCGGGTGGGCCGTAGATGAGGATGTGGTCGAGTGGGTCGTCGCGGCCCTGGGCGGCGGCGATGGAGATGCGGAGGCTGTCTTTGACGGCGTCCTGTCCGAAGTACTGGTCGAGGCGGCGGGGGCGGAGGGTGGGCTCGGCGGCGGCGTCCTCGGTGGTTTCGGCGGCGGTGGTGGGGCGGCGAGTGGTGTCGTCCATGTGCGTGAGTATAGCGAACGTGCGTTCTTAGGGGGCGCGGTGTGGGTGGTGGGCGGTGTACCTCGGACGGTGCGATACGGCATGGAGGCCCCGCTCGTGGTTCGACGGGCTCACCACGAGCGGGGAGTAGGTTGGTTCGTGTGCCTCGATCTTCGGATCGGGGTTAGGGGGCGAAGGTGAAGATAAGGAGTTCGCCGTCCTGGAAGACGTCGAAGGTGTTGACGATGGCGGGTGCGCGCGGGACGAAGGTGTCGAAGCGGAGGCGGCCGAGGTCGAGGCGGTAGATGGCGTGAGGTTCGCGGTTGGGGGTGAGCATGTAGGAGAAGCGGGCGGGGTAGAGGGCGGGGCCGCGGTAGCGGAAGACGGCAACGGGGGCGTTGGGGGCGGAGAGTTCGGTGAGAGTGGCGGTGGCGGCGTCGCGGGGGAGGAGGGTGCCGAGGCCGGTGAGCGCGCCGAGTTGGAGGGCGCCTGCGCCGACCTCGGAGTCGATGGCGGGAGGTGGCAGTTTGGCGGCGCGGGCGCGGAGTTGTGCAGCGATGGCAGGGGCGCTTGCGCCGGGGAAGGCCTCGACGATGAGTGCGGCGGCGGCGGCGGCGTGGGGCGCGGCGGCGCTGGTGCCGCCGAAGGCGGCGTCGGCACCGGTGGCGACGCCCGTGGGGGAGACGAGTTCGGGCTTCGGGCGGCCGTCAGTGGTGGGGCCCCGGGATGAGAAGCGTGCGAGTTGCTGGGGGAGCAGCGGGTTGGCCGCGCCGACGGTGAAGACACCGGGGTGATCCGCAGGTTCGGTGAGGGAGCCGGCGACGACGGGCACCTCGATGCCTTCGCCGCGGTCGGGGGTGCCGAGCATGAGCAGATCGACACGCTTCACCTGCGCGCCAGCGGTCTTGATGATGCGCGCGCGGTAGCGGCCGTCGAGGGTGGCGAGCACCTGCATGCCCTCGATGGGGTCGCTCTTGCAGGTCTGGATGGTGCGCGAGGCGCGGACGAGTGAGCCGTCGGGGCCGAAGAGTTCCACGTCGTAGTCGTTGCAGGATTCGCCCCAAGGGTCGTCCCAGCGGAGCGATACAAGGATGAGGTCGCCGGTGCGGTAGTTGCGGCCGTTGTCCTCGACGCCGCTGGTGAACTCGTGGATGGAGTTGTTGTTGCGGTCGGTGAAGGGGCCAGCCCAGTGCTGTTGCGCCCAGTTGCCGGCGGCGACGGACCAGAATGCGCCAGCAGCTACGCTACGCGAGACGATCTCATTGACGGGGCCGGCACCGTTGCCGGGGCCGTTGTGGACGAAGCCGATGGAGAACGAGACGACGGTGATGCCCTGGGCGATGGTGTAGTCGACGAGCGCGGAGAGTTCAGCGACGGTCTGGAAGTTGAGCAGATACAGCTGCGCGCCGGGAGCGATGTTGCTGACGATGCGTGCTGCGAGCGTGCCGTGGTCACTTTTTGCGGCGAGGTCGCCATCGGCGCGGAAGGAGCGCGTGCGGACGGCAGCGGGTAGGGATGTGCCGAGGTGCGCCTCGTACCCGGCGAAGCCGGTGTCGACGATGGCGACGCGGACGCCGTGACCGGTGAAACCGGCGGCGCGCCAGCGGTCGGCACCGATCAGTTCGGTGGCGGCCTGTGAGGGATGCAGCGGCTCCTCGATGAGGGCTGGGTATGCGGCGAGTGCGATGGGAAGGGCGTGGGGGGCGCGGCTAGCGAGGGGTACGGCGCTGTGCGATGCAAGATCGCGGGGCGCCTCGATGGGGAGGGCGTGCAAAAGCGCGGCAAGCGCAAGGAGCGTACTGGCGAGCGCCACTAGCTTGCGGTAGGTACGGCGTCGCATCGGGAGCCTTTGCCTATGAACGGCGGAAGCATGTCCGCAATGATCTTACCGCGCGTAGCGATAAAGCGGCGTCACAGCGGCGTGCTGTCCTGCGGGGTGTGTGCTGATGCAGGGATGTAGTGAGCCGCGACCTATACTCGATGCATGGCAGACGACCCACTTGTGGAGATTGAGCGGCGACCGATCACCGCGGCGGCGCGGATCCTGGCGGGCGGGCCGGTGGCGCTGGTGACCTCGTCGGATCGGGGGCGGATGAATGTCGCGCCTGTGGTGTGGCACACGCCGCTGTCCTCGACGCCAGCGCTGGTGGGGATCGCGTTAGAGCGGAGCCGGCACAGCGCGGAGATGATCTCGCATGCCGAGGAGTTCGCGCTGAACTTTCCCGCGCGGGCGCTGCTGCATCACGTGCAGTATTTGGGAGCGATGAGCGGGTCGCGTATCGACAAGATCGAGGCGACACAGTGGGAGACGTTCGAGGCGATCGAGGTCGATGCGCCGCTGCTCACGGGGTGTATTGCATGGGTGGAGTGCAAGGTGCAGCAGGTGGTGCCGGTGGGCGATCACCTGCTGTTCGTGGGGGTAGTGGTGTCTGTGCAGGTGCTGCCGCATGCGTTTGATGAGCGATGGCTGCTCAAGGATGCGGATGTGCGGCCTCTGCACTTTCTGGGCGAGCGGTACTACTCGGTGTTGGAGGGGGTAATGGAGGCGCGTGCGCCGGGGAATTCGGATGCGCCGGAGCGGGTGCTGGCGGATCGGTTGGTGGAGGAGTTGGAGTTGTCGCATGACGCGCAGGAACGGCGGGCGGAGCTGCTGGGCGAGCTCGCGCACGACGTGGCGTTGGGGAATGTGATCGATGTGTCGCAGGTGGGGATGGGGCCGGGGCCACTGTGGGCGCCGCCGCCGGGGCTGGCGTTGCCGCACGTCTCGGAGGGTGAGCGCGAGCGTTAACGGTCGCCTCGAAACGGGGCGCGAACAGCGGTGCCGTTGCGAGTAAGGACACTTTGCTTCGCTCGGCGGAGTGTTTCGCCAGCCGTTCACCGGGTCTGTTGTTCCCGGCCGACGCCCGGAAGGGTTCCCTGCCCCACTCAGGGCTACGCTGCGGGCCCCCCTGCGGAGCCCTCGGCGAAGCATCAGTTACGTGCTGCGACATCTGGGGCAAGTGACGACGGTCGAGGGGGAACGTGCGACGAAAGCGTGCGGGTGGTTTGTGGACTGGTTCGAGCCGGGTTAGGGGCGGACGGTGTCCTCGCGAGTGGAGGTGGGGTTAGCTGCCGGGGTTGCGGTGGCTGCCGGGGCTGCCGGGGCTGCCGGGGCTGCCGGTGTTGCGGTGGGTGTGGGTGTACCGGTTGCGCCGAGGTAACGGGCGGCAGTGACCACGCCGTCCTGTGTGGCGCGCTGGGCAGCGGCGAGAGCGCTTTCGGAGCCAGCTGCCGGCCGGGCCTGTTCGAGGACGTTTGTGCCTTCGGCGACAGCGCGCTGGTAAGTGGAGACGTGGTCACGGGAGAGGCCCTGTGGTGACGCCTCAATGCGGTTGGCGAGGGCGGAGGTGGCTTCGGTGATAGTGCGGAAGAGGGTGGAGTCGACGGTCTGGCCCTGGGCCTGACGAGCGGCGATGGCGGCGAGCGCCTGCTGGATGCGCTGGAGTTCGAGGTCGGTGTTGATAGCGGTCTGGTTAGAGGCGACGTGAGGCGGAGCATCCGGGGCCGAGGCGGGGATGCTGAAGAGGAAGATGGCGGCGGCCGCTGCAGCAGCGGCAAGAGGGGCGGTGAGGCTCCAGCGATGGCGGCGGACGAAGGGCACGATGGTGCGGTCGTCGTGGTGTGTGGGCATGGCGACCGGCGCGGTGGGGCGGTGCTGCTGCTCGAGAGTGTGGAGCACGTAGCCGCGGGAGCGCGCGCGGTAGGAGTGGAAGGAAGGGGTGTCTGCGGCGCGGTCCCAGCGGTCGCGGAGCAGTGCTGCGGTCTCGACAAGGGAGATGAGTGCGGCGTCTTCACGGGCGTCGAGGTTGAAGGGGC
Source organism: Chloroflexota bacterium (assembly GCA_947446155.1). Next base: position 6,388 of record CANFFZ010000094.1, read on the forward strand.
GTCCGGAACCGACGGCGTCGAGCGCATCGGCGAGGCGCTGAGCCTCGGACGCTTCTTGCTCTGTGAAGTCGATGTCGGTCATCGGATCCGTAACTCCGTGGGCCTGGTGGCCGGCGCTGCTGTTCCCGTTTTGTCATCGCCTGTCAGCATGCGCTTGAGGCGTTGGACTGCTTTATGTTGCAGTACTTTGACGTTGGTCTCGTGCTTGCCGAGGGCTGCCGCCGTTTCCGCGACCGAGAGTCCGGAGCCGAAGCGCATCATGATCACGTCGCGCTGGGCCTCGGGCAGTGCACGGACGGCGGTGAAAACCTCCTCCACCGTGATCTTGAGTTCCGTCAGTTCCTCGGGGCCCCGCGTGTGGTCGCGGATGGACTCCGAAAGTTCTGACGCCGGCCCGCGGGTGGCGGCGCGCCGGTGGAATGACGCCACGTGGTTATGGGCGATACGGAAGAGCCATGCCCCAAAGGGGATGCGCCCAGCCGGTACGCCCGGGACGTGCTCGGTGGGTTGCCACTGAAACCCATCGATCGCGCCCAGTACCTTGAGGAAGATCTCTTCCGCAAGGTCTTCGGCGTCTGTCTCGTTTCCGACGCGGCTGAGGCAGTAGCGATACAGCCTCGGCAGGTATGCGTCGTACAGCAGACCGAGGGCCTGCTGGTCTCCGCTGCGGGCGCGATCAACGGCATCGCGTTCCGCATCGGGAGACAGGTCGCCAATGAGCGAGGTGTTGGTCACGGTGACTCCGGGAGCCTTGCCGCATGGGCGGGATGGTGGCAGGTGTAACGAGTGACCCCGCTTGCCTGTTACCGATGCCCGCACATGGTACTTGCTGCCGTTTCCGGATTCAGACTGTTCCCGCGCTCGCACATAAAAACGCGCAGGACGGCGAATGGTTAACGGAGCATGAGGCAGATCGAGAGCCTATGAGGATGGTACCTTCCGGGGTAGTGTGCGGGCGGCTCGTCCGACACGGTATGACGTCTCCGGTTGGTCTGAGATGTGGACAGGGGTGGGCGATGAACGTGCTGCGTGGTGTGGGTGTGCGGCTGGTGGTGGGCGCGGCGTTGCTGGCGGGGGCGCTACTGGCAGTTTGGCCCGGAACCTTGCATGCCTCCAGTACGCCGACGATCACGAGCATCTCGCCGAATATCGGTGCGACGGCCGGGGGGACGCGCATCACGATTCTGGGGACTGACTTTCTCTCCGGGGCGCTGGTGTTCGTTGGAGGGGCTGCGGCGTCTGAAGTGGTGGTGGTGAGTTCGACGCAGATCACCGCGGTGGCCCCGGCAAGGAGTCAGGGGAACGCGGCCGTGCTGGTAGTGAATAGCGACAACGGTGCGGTATCGCTTGTCGGTGCATTCTTCTACGAAGCGGCGACTGCACCGCTGGCGCTTGGCAGTCTGTCCCCGGCGAGCGGCCCGTCGCGTGGGGGAACCTCGATGACGATCGCGGGTACGGGGTTTAGAGGTCTGCCGACCGTGCTGTTCAACGGGACGCCGGCGACGAACGTCACGCTGACAGGGTCATCGCTGGTGACGCTGCGGACACCTCCGGGCGTACCGGGGGTGGTGACAATCACGTTGACGAACCCGGACGGCGTGACGATATCGGCGGCGCGGGCATTTAGCTATGAAGCGGGTAGGTTGGAGGTGTTGAGTATCAGCCCAGGCGGCGGTCCGGTCGCGGGCGGGAGTGTGGTGCGGATTAGCGGTAACGCGTTTGCTTCTGGGGCGGCAGTGACGTTTGGGGCCACGCCTGCGCGCGACGTCGTGGTGGTGAACTCGACCACGATCACTGCGGTGTCTCCGATACAGGCAGCGGGTATCGT
>CANFFZ010000095.1 GCA_947446155.1 Chloroflexota bacterium
GCTCCCCCCTCACCCCCCTCGCTGGTACGCTCGGTGCATCTCCCCGTGGGTGGCATCGAGGTAGCGCATGCCGGTCGACGACCGCGCCCTGCAGCAGGTAGCGATGAGCCGCGAGGAGTACCGTCGGCTCGTCGAGATGCTCGACCGCGAGCCGACCGAGGTCGAACTCGGGATGACCGGCGCGCTCTGGTCAGAGCACTGCGGCTACAAGCACTCGAGGCCGCTGTTCCACTACTTCCCCACCACCGGCCCCTTCGTCCTCACCAAGGTGGGGGAGGAGAACGCCGGCGCCATCGACCTCGGTGACGGCTGGGTCTGTGTCTTCAAGATGGAATCGCACAACCACCCGAGCGCCCTCGAGCCCTACGAGGGCGCGGCCACCGGCGTCGGCGGCATCCTGCGCGACATCTTCGCGATGGGCATGCGCCCGGTCGCGCTGCTGGACTCGCTGCGCTTCGGCCCGCTCTCGGACCGCAACAACCGGCGGCTGTTCCGAGGCGTGGTCGCGGGCATCGGCGGCTACGGGAACTGCGTCGGCGTCCCCACGGTGGGTGGCGAAGTGCAGATGGACGCCTCCTACAGCGGTAACCCGCTGGTGAACGCGATGGCCCTCGGCATCGGGCGGCGGGAACACCTGCTGTCGGCGGCAGCGCGAGGGGTGGGCAACCCGCTCGTCCTCGTCGGCGCGGACACGGGGCGCGACGGGATCCACGGCGCGACTTTCGCCTCGGTCGAACTCTCCGAGGGTTCCGACGAGCACCGCCCCGCCGTCCAGGTCGGCAACCCCTTCATGGAGAAGCTTCTGATGGAGGCATGCTGCGAACTCGCCGAGCAGCACGGCGACTGGATCGAGGGCCTGCAGGACCTCGGCGCGGCCGGGCTCACCTCGGCCAGCGTGGAGGCGGCCAACCGCGCGGGCACGGGGATCGACATCGATATCTTGCTCGTGCCGAGGCGCGCGCAGGGGATGAACGCGTACGAGGTGATGCTCTCCGAGTCGCAGGAGCGGATGCTCGTCATCCCCAAGATCGAGCACCTCGACGACGTGCTCGCGCTCTTCCGCCGCTGGGAACTGCACGCCGACGTGATCGGGCACGTCACCGGCGACCAGATGGCGACGATCCGCGACGGCGAGACCGTCGTCGCGCGGATGCCCGTCGCGATCTTCGGGGACCCGCCGCAGTACCCCCCGGCCGGTGAGCGCCCCGCGAGCCTCGACCGCTTGCAGGCGATCGACCCCGGTGCCCAACCCGACGTCGCCGACCCGTCGGCGGCGCTGCTGCGGCTGCTTGGCTCCGAGAACATCGCGAGCCGCCGCTGGATCTTCCGGCAGTACGACCACATGGTGCAGAACAACACGGTCATCCGCCCCGGCGGCGACGCCGCAGTCGTCCGCGTGCGAGGCACGTCGAAGGGTGTCGCCGTCTCCACCGACTGCAACGGCCGCTTCCTCGCGCTCGACCCGCGCACGGGCGCCGCGATGGCCGTCGCTGAGGCCGCACGCAACGTCGTCGCGACCGGTGCGATGCCAGCGGCGCTCACCGACTGCCTGAACTTCGGCAACCCGGAGAAGCCAGACGTCGCGTACCAGCTGGAGGAGGCGATCATCGGCCTCTCCGAGGCGGCGCGTGTGCTCAACACCCCGGTGATCTCCGGCAACGCCTCGCTCTACAACGAGACGCCCACCGGCGCGATCATCCCTACCCCCGGCATCGGCATGGTGGGTGTCATCGAGGACGTCGCGCGCCACCTCACGATCGCGCCGCGCCCCGGCGACCTCGTGGTGTTGCTCGGCGGCCCAGTGGCGCAGCCCGCGTCGACGCTTGCCGGCTCCGAGTACCAGCACGTCGTCCACGAGACGCTCGGCGGACGTCCGTCGATCGACCTCGACCTCGAAGCACGCGTGCAGCGCCTCGTCCTCGATGCCCACGCCCGAGGCCTGCTCAGCGCCGCCCATGACCTCGCGGACGGCGGCCTCGCCGTCGCCGTCGCGGAGATGTGCATCGCCGCCGGTCACGGCATCAGCGCGGCCACCCTCGATGCTGGCGCGCGCCTCGATGCCGCGCTCTTCGGCGAGGCACCCTCGCGCTTCCTCGTCGCCGTCCGTGACGCTGACGCCGCTGCGGCTGTTGCCGCACTCGCCTCGGCAGTGGGCGTTCCCTCGACCTCACTCGGGCGGATCGAGGGTGACGCGATTGCCCTCGGCCCCATCGCCGTCAGCCTCGCGGCCGCGCGCGGCGAGTGGGAAACCGGCCTCGAACGCGCGTTGTCGGAGGGCTAGTCATGGGCCAGGACGAAGACCGGATTGCGCTGCTACGGCGCCTGTACGAGGCGTTCAACCGCCGCGACATCGACGCCGTAATCCCCATGCTGGCGCGCAATGTCGACTGGCCCAACATGATGGAACGCACTCGCGCCATCGGCCACGACGAGGTGCGCGAGTACTGGGCGTATCAGTTCACCCAGATCAACCCGGATGTCCAGCCCGTCACCTTCGAGGTGGACGAGGATCGCGTCCTCGTCGCCGTCCACCAGGTGATCCGCGCCCTGGACGGTAGCATCCGCAGCAACACCCACATCGCCCACGCCTACGCCTTCGACGGCGCGCTCATCACCTCGATGCACGTGTACCCGAACATGGACGACGCCTGGGCCGGCGAGGAGTAGAGGTCCTTCCTCTTCCTCGCCTTCTTCGCCAGGCGTCGGGCGCGAAATTGTGCTGCACGAGATCTCTTCCGTGAGCGATGTCGCCCTGGGGACTGTGTTCTCAGTTTGGGGCGTCTCCAGTAAACGTCCAGCGCGATAACGCTCAGACCGACGGCATTGAGGATGTTGTCGAAGTCGAAGTACTGCATTGGAGCGCTCCATGATCCCCGGAAAGATAGATGCCGATGTGGACATCTGACTTCCCGGATGAGGACGTAGTCTGCGGCTCCCCGATGACCCAAAGGGGTTACTTATCACGACGGTATCGCACAGACTGTGCGACGGACGACAGGTTACGTCCCCACCATTCACGCAAACGTGGACGCCCGTCGAACATCTCACCATCACGGAGCGCACGAATACGGGGGGTGCGATTCGCACCCCCCGTATTGCTTCGTTGCGGCTAGGACCGCAGCGAGGACTAGTCGCGTCGGGCCATCAGGCGGGCACCGACCACAACACCCATCGCGGCGGCCAGGAGCCCGGCGAGGAGCATCGTCGGGGCGCTACCGCCATCGAGGCCGGCGTTACCGGTCTTCGCGGGAGCGGGAGCGGGAGCGACCGGAGCCGGAGCGGCCTGCAGGGCCGACAGGACCAGCGTGCCCGCACCAGCCGCCGGGACCGCCAGCGTCGTCGGGACAGCTGTCCCGTTGAAGCTGAACGCAATCGTCTGGCCCGGAATCGTGCAGGTCACCGGGATCGTCACCGTAGACGTGCCCGTGGCCGATAGGGTCGTCGAAGCACAGACGGTGCCGCCGACGGTCGTCGTCAGGCCGCCGGTCCCGGCAGGGACCGTCACCGTGAGCGGGTTCGTCGCAGCGAGGCTCGAGAGGACGAGCGTGCCGCTAGCCGGCGTGATCGTCGCCGGGACCGCAAGGGTGCCCGCGACGGCGATGTTGGAGCCACCGGTGAACGTCAACGGGAGCCCGGGGACGCTACAAGCGGCCGCCAGCGTGAGGGTGGTCGGAGTGGTCGCAGAGACCGTCCCGGAGCCACACACCGTGCCCGCAGGCGCCGTCGGCAGGGTCACCGTGACGGGCGCGGGGTTGAGGTTGGGTACGGTCACGGTGCCGCTGCCGTCAGCGCCAATCGTGGCCACGGTACCCAGCTGCTGCCCGGCCGTGTTGATGAGCGTGATCGTCCCGTTCGCCGCTGCACAAGTTTCGGGCAGGGTCACGGACGTGGTCGCAGCAGCGGCCAGCGTTGCCGTCCCACATGCCTGGCCGTTGACGCGGACCGTGCCGTACCCGTCCCAGCAGGAAGGGTCACCACCTGTGAGGTGGCACCGGTCAGGTTCGGAAGGGTCAGCGTGCCGCCGCCAGTGGCGGGCACCGTCACCGTCGAAACAATCCCACCGCCGGGCGTCGTGAAGGAGACCACGGCGTTCGGGGTAGCACACGTTGCCGGCAAGGAGATGGCCGTCGAGGCCGTCGCGGACACCGTTGCGGTGCCACAGGTCTGGCCGTTGACGACCGCGTTCACGGTGCCACTACCGCCGGGCACTGCCGGAATAGTGATCGTGACGGGGTTCGTCGGGTTGAGGTTGGCGAGGGTCAGCGTGCCGCTCCCGGTCGCGGGAACCGTCACCGTCGATCCGATTGCGACGCCGCCACTGTTGAAGGCGACCGTGGCCCCTGGGACGGCACAGGTCGCGGGAAGTGTGAGTGTCGCTGTTCCGGTGGCGCTCACAGCGCCGACGGTGCCGCAGGCCACGCCGTTCACCGTGGCCTGAATGGCACCCGGTGGTCCTGAGGGGACGGTCACCGTCACGCCAGCGGTCTGCGCTGAGGCGACGGTGACGATCAAGGCGCAGAGTGCGCCAGTCACCAAAGCTAGGGGACGCTTCATTTTGTCCCTCCTGGAATTGTTTTCACGGATGCACGCTTCCTTTCGGCGTGCAGCGCACGCCTGGCTGGTTGTGTACCGACACTAGGCTCATACCGATTGAGGACTTACAAGCACTGCGTTTCTGTGCATCAACATTTCATCGCGACAAGGGGTCTCCCCGACCTCTACTGACGCTGCGTCGAGGCGCGGCAGTTTCAACGCACGAAACAAAACGGGGGGGGGTGCTTCACAGCACCCCCCGTCGATTCGTCGCCGTAATGACCGCAGCGAGGCTAGTCGCGGCGGGCCATCAGCCGGGCACCCACCACGGTACCCATCGCGACGGCCAGGAGGCCGGCGAGGAGCATCGTCGAGGTGCTGCCGCCATCGAGGCCGGCGTTACCCGTCTTCGCCGGAGCGGGGACGGCCACCGTGAGGCTTGCCAGGGCCAACGAGCCGGTACCGGACGCCGGGACCGTCAGCGTCGGGACGGCGGGAGTGCCGTTGACGTTGAAGGAGATGGTCTGCCCCGCAAGGGCGCAGGTCACCGGGAGCGTCACCGTCGTCGTGCTCGTGGCGACGAGTGTTGACGTCATGCACTGCTGGTTACCCACGAACACGTTCACCGTGCCCGTGCCTGCCGGCAGCTGGACCGTCAGCGGCACCGTCGCAGCGAGGCTCGCGAGCGTCAGCGTGCCGTTTGCCGTCGTGATCGTGCCCGGGACCGTCAGGGTCGAGGCGATCGCGACGTTGCTGCCGCCAGTGAAGGTCAAGGGCAGGCCAGGGATGCTACAGAGCGCAGCGAGCGTGACTGTGGTCGTGCCGGTCGTGGAGACCGTGCCGGAGCCACATGCGCGCGTCCCGCCACCGATGACATTGATCGCACCAGCCGGGGCGCCCGGGAGGACGACTCGGACGACGGCGATGTCATTGTTCGGGACGGTGAGGGCCGCGCCACCGGAGGCGGGGACCGCGAGTACCGTGGCCAACTGCTGGCCGGCCGGATTGAGGAAGGTCAGCGAGCCATTCGCCGTGGTGCATGTGGACGGCAGGGTCAGCGTCGTGGTTGCGGCACCCAGAGTGCCGGCGCCACAGGCCTGGCCGTTCACGTTCGCGGCCAGCAGGCCGGTGCCTGCCGGGAGCGAGATGGTCACAGGCGTCGTCGCTGCGATTGAGGGCAGGGTCAGGGTCGCCCCGCCCGTCGCAGGCACGGTCAACGTGGAGACGAGGGTGCCGCCAGGAGTGGTGAACGAGATCACCGCGCCCGGGGTCACACAGGTCGCCGGCAGCGACATCGAGGTCGTCGCCGTCGCGGAGACGGTGGCTGTCGCACAGACGCGGCCGCCGACGATCGCGCTCACCGTCCCAGAACCGCTCGGCACCATCGGAACAACGATGGAGACCGGGTTCGAAGGCTCGAGGCTACCGAGCGCGAGCGTGCCCGTGCCGCTCGCAGGGACGATCACCGTAGAGGCAAGGGGGATGCCGGTGCTGGTGAAGGTCACGACCGCGCCGGGCGTCGCGCACGTGGCGGGAAGCGTCAGCGTGGTGGTGGCAGTCGGCGAGACCGTCCCGGCTGCGCCACAGGGGGCCTGCAACACCAGCGCCTGAATGGCGCCGGATGGTCCGATGGGGACGGTTACGGTCACACCGGCCGCTTGCGCGGAGGCCATGCTCATGACCAGCAGTGCGCATAATGCGCCTGCCACTACTGCGAATGGGCGTTTCATGTCATCCGTTCTGGGTGGTGCCGGGAGGCACGCCCTCGGCGCATACAGACGCCGTCCGTTCCTGAGTGGGTGTCGGGAGCCTATGTGCGTATTGCTTGAGGACTTGCAACACAGATTTGGTGGGGATCAACATTTCATAACGACAAAGGTTTCAATGGTCGAACAGGTCTGTCCGGGTTGCTGGCGCGGGATACACACCGGCAATCTAAGAACATTTGTTTGACAATATGCGTACGTTTGTTCTATTCTGGCTGGGAGTTGCCGCCCTCGGCTGGGTGGCGCAGATCCTCGGGGTAGCCTGAGCGAGGTTGCTTCGGTAGGCTGGAAGGTCGGCGGTGGGTTTCTTCGATGGCCGTCCACGCGTTACGTGGCGGTTGGGGACGTAACCCGTCGTCCGTCGCACAGTCTGTGCGAAGCCGTCTTGATAAGTATCCCGTTTGGGTCGTCGCGCTGCTCCATGATGGCGGCAGTCCCGGCTCCGACACGCCGAGAGGGTCATCCGACGTGAAGGTTGTGTTCCTGGAGACTGTTGAGGGTTCGGGTTCTATGGGCGAGGTGCGAACCGTAGCCCCTGGATACGCCCGAAATTTCCTACTGCCGCGCGGCCTAGCCGCACCGGCAACACCGACTGTCCTCGCCCGTGCTGAAAGGCTGCGGGAAATCGAGGAGAGCCGGCAGCGGTCCCAGGATGAGCGGGCTCGCGAGCTTGTCGGCAAGCTCGAGGGCAAACCGCTCGTCATGGCTGTTCGCGTCGGTGAGCAGGGACGTCTGTACGGTTCTGTCACAAACGTTGACATCGCCCAGAAGGCTGGGGAGATTCTGGGCGAAGAACTGGACAGGCGTCGCATCCTGCTGCCTGAGGTGATTCGGAAGGTGGGGGTCTACACCGTGCCCGTTCGGCTGTCGCGTAGCGTCGTGCCGGATGTGCAGGTGGTCGTGGTGGACGTGGATGCGCCGGAAGGCGTGGACGCGGCCGTTGCGGAGATGCTGAAGCCAGCAATGGAAGAAGCACCCGTCCCGACACAGGCCTTTGCCGTCTCGATGGAGCAATCCACCGAGGACGAAGCCACCGATGGCGAGTCGGAGCCGGGCACTCCTTCCGCTTAACGCGCACAGCGCGTCGCGGGAGATTGACGGGGGTCGACGAAGGTCGACCCCTCGCCATTCCGACGCACTCCCCCCACTGATCCGAGGCTGGCGTGGTACTTGATGGACGCCCCGCCTCGCTCCGCCCGGACCAACGTCCGCGGCCGGCCCCCACGGGCCTGCCCCCGCATGACATCGCCGCCGAAGAGGCGGTGATCGCCGCGCTGCTCCTGGACGATGACTCCTACCCCCGCGTCCTCCCGATCGTGCAGCCCGAAGACTTCTTCCGTGAGCAGAACGGCTGGGTCTACGAGGCCTGCCTGGCCCTCGCGGAGCGCAACGAGCCGATCACCATCCCCACCGTCGCGCACGAACTCGACCGCAACGCGCGCCTCGATGCCGCCGGTGGCGAGCAGTACCTCGCCGAGATCGCCGGCAAGTACTTCACCGCCGTGGGTGTCGAGGCGCACGCACGCATCGTGGCCCGGGACGCGCTCTACCGCCGGCTGATCCAGGCGGCAGGGCAGATCGCCCAGATGGCCTACGAGGGCGGCTCGGACGTCCAGCGCGTCCTCAGCCACGCCGAGACCACCCTCCTCAATCTGCGCACCGCGGAGGCTGCGGGCGACTTCCGGCGGCTGCGCGACCTGCTGGACGAGTTCCTCGAGTCGCCCTCTGAGGAAGAGGACGGCGAACTCTCCGGTGCGATCCGTACCGGGTTCATGGACCTAGACGAGCAGTTGTCCGGTGGCTACAAGCGTGGCGACCTCGTGATCCTCGCGGCGCGGCCGGGCATCGGGAAGTCGTCGCTGCTGATGAA
>CANFFZ010000096.1 GCA_947446155.1 Chloroflexota bacterium
CGCAGAGGAACGCAAAGCCAAGGTCCATCGCTAACCCCCTCCCGCTGCCGCGACACCGTCCGTCAGCGGCTTCCCGATGATCGGGCCGAGGACTTTCGAGCGCACCGTACCGTCTCGGTCGATGAAGAACGTACCCGGCAACCCGGGCAGTCCGTAGTGCTTCGCGACCTCACCCGTCCGGTCGCTCAGTACCGGCATCGTCAGCCCCTTCGCCTGGACGAACTCCCCTGCGACCGAGGGCGGCTCCTGCACGTCCACCGCGAGCACGATGAGGTCCCCCGCCCCCTGCCGCGAGGCGTGTAGCGCCTGCAGTTCCGGCATCTCCGCGATGCACGGTGGGCACCACGTTGCCCAGAAGTTCAGCACGACCGTCTTGCCTCGGAAGTCGGACAGCCGCACGAGACGCCCGGTGCCGTACTCCTGCAAGACGAAGTCGGGCGCGACCTGCCCAACCGCCGGGCTCGGCGCACCTTCGAGGATGCCGAGGCGTTCCCCCGCGTCCTCGCTCACCCGCTCCTGCGAGACGAAGGCGGCGACGGCAGCGATCAGGATCAGCGTCGCGCCCGCGCGCCGCAGCCACGTCCGGCGCGCGGGCGACATCGATGACAGGTTCGCGAAGGAAGTGAGGGACGCCACGCGTCGAGGATACCCCGCGCCCCGCCCTCGGGCGCCCGCCATGGGTGCCCAGACCGGTAGCATGGCCCTGTGCTCGACGACGCGACTCAAGCGGCCATCCGGAAAGCGGCGGCGGTACTCCTCCGTAGCCGCCACACCGTCGTCCTCGCGGGCGCCGGGATGTCGAAGGAGTCGGGCATCCCCACCTTCCGAGGCGAAGGCGGCATCTGGACCACCCAGGGTGAGCCGCCCCTCAACCAGTACGAGACCTTCGCCGCTGACCCGAAGCGCTGGTGGGAGCGCCGTCTCGCCGAGGCCCGCGCTGGCAACCCCTTCGGCGCCAGCATCGAGGCCGCCGAGCCGAACGACGGACATCGGGCCCTCGCCGAACTCGAGGGCATGGGCCACCTCGCTCACGTCATCTCCCAGAACATCGACAACCTCCACCGCCGCGCCGGGCAGCGCTCACTCACGGAAATCCACGGCAACCGTTTGTGGATGCGCTGTGTCCGCTGCGGCACCCGCTGGCCACGCGAGGAGTTCCCCGTAGACGAGGCCGACCTGCCGCCCCGTTGTGCCACGCCGGGGTGCCCCGGCATCGTCAAAGGCGACACCGTGATGTTCGGTGAGCCCATCCCGCCACTCGCGCTCGCGCGCTGCGAGGCCGAGACTGACCTGGCGGACTGCTTCATGACTGTGGGCACGTCCGCCGTCGTCTATCCCGCCGCCGCCTTTCCGATCGAGGCCGCCCGCCGAGGCGTCCCGCTCATCGAGGTGAACCCGGAGGAGACGCCGTTGACGGCGCTGGCGGACATCGTCGTGCGGGCCGCCTCCGGAGAGGCACTACCAGCACTCGTGGCGGCAGTCCGAGAGCAACAGGCGCCGGAGAGGGCACGCGATGATTAGCCGCCGCAAGTACGACCCGCTGGGCATCGTCATCGCCACCGATGAGGGCCTGCTGCATGTCGAGCCCGGGCGGCCGCCCGTCGTCGCCATCGCTGGCAAGCGCTTCACCCGCGTCGACTTCCAGGACGGCCTCGGCCTCGCCGGTGCGCCGGGCGATGGCGTCTGGGTCTTCGCCGGCAAGCGCTGGGAGCGCGGCTGGGAGGGCGACCCGAAGTCCGTCTCCGTCACCACGGCGGGCGACCTGTTCATCGGCAGCGCCGACGGCAAACTCCACCGCTCTACCGACAAGGGCGCGACGTGGGAAACGCTCGATGGCGTCCAGAACGTCATCAAACTCAACCGTCTCCTTCCGCCCCAGGGCGTCACCCCGTTCGTCGCCTCCGCGGGCGAGGTCACGGACGGCATCGTGATCTCGATCGTCGGCGGCGGCTGCTGGCACACCCGTGACGGTGGTGGCTCCTGGTTGCGGCGCGCGGATGGCCTGGACCCGAAGGTCCATCGCGTCTGGGTCCACCCGGAGCGCCGTGATCGCCTCTACGCCTCGACCCAGAGCGGCATCTTCCGCAGCGAAGACGAGGGCTATACGTGGGTGCAAAGCATCGGCGGCCTTGACCGGTCGTGGGGCGGCACCATCGCGGTCCTCCCCGGCACCCCGGACGCGCTCGTCTACTCCGCCGCCCGTCGAGGCCCCGGCCTGGAGGGCGCTGTCTTCCGCTCCGCCAACGGAGGCGTCACCTGGCAGCGCATCATGCTCGAGGCCGAGGACGAGTGGGAGCGCGTCCCCTGCGTCGTCCGCCCCTTCGACTGGAACGACCTCGTCTTCATCGCTGCCGGCCCCCAGTTGTGGGCCTCCCACGACCGAGGCCGGAACTGGCTGGCCCTCCAGGACGGACTCCCGGTCGCGAACGACATCACCGCCGCCCTCTAAGACCGCCTCAGATTCAGGCTCATACGTTTCGTGATATTTTCGACGCTCTAACGGCCCCGCGTCGTACGTTGGGTGCTCCAGAGCGACCGCCGGCAGCCTGAACGAATCGGCTCGCGCCGCTCGGCACCCCACGCGCCTCGATGGCGCCCGCACCCTCGGAGGATCCCCAGATGGCCACCAGCACACGTCCGCGCGACGAAATGATCGAGGCCAACAGCCTCCGCTTCCACGTCCGCGAATGGGGCGACCCCCGCAGCCGCCACGCCCTCCTCCTCCTCCACGGCTACGCCGAGACCTGCGAGGTGTGGTCAGACGTCGCCTCCGACCTCGCGCGCGAGTACCGCGTCATCGCCGTCGACCAGCGCGGCTACGGTTCCACCGCTCGTGCCGGGGACCGCGACTACACCCGCGCCACCCAGGTCGAAGACCTCGCCGCGCTCATCGAAACCCTCGGGCTCCGCTCCGTCACGATCGTGGGCCACTCGATGGGTGGCGCGAACGCGGTCTGCTACGCCGCCGAGCACCCCGAGACCGTGACCGCCCTCGTCCTCATCGAGTCGGCGCCCGAGGTGCTCCGCTCCGGCGTCGAGCAACTGCGCCGCCTGCTCTCCGTCGGCGACTCCTTCGCCAGCCTCGATGACGCCGTCATCGCGTTCCGTGAGTTCTTCCCGTACGCGAACACGGAGCAGTTGGAGCGCCGCGTGCGCGCCTCCTTCACGGTGAACGAGGACGGCGTGTTCGTCTGGGACCTCGACCCCGTCTTCCGCGACGCGACCGTGCGCCCGCCCGAGCCGGATCCCGGCCAGCGCCGCCTCGCCGACCTGTGGGACTCCGCCGACCGCATCCAGTGCCCCACGATGATCGTGCGCGGCGCTGAGACCGACATGCTCACGCCCGAGGCCATCCAGCGCCTGCACCGCCGCATCAGCGGCTCTCGTGTCAGCCTGATCGAGGACGCCGGCCACCCGGTCCCCACGGACCAGCCCTCCGCCCTCGCCCTCAACATCCGTGAGTTCCTCCAGAGCCTCGGCGGCCTGTAGCCCTCGACGTTTCTGCGTAGACAACGAGAAGGCCCGGCAGCGCTGCCGGGCCTTCTGCTTGGTGGTGATCCGAGTGGCCTACGGCGCGGTGCCGAAGGCGCCCTTCGCGCGGTACGCCTCCACCTCGTCCCAGGTGAAGCCAGACTCGAGGAGTACCTCCTCGGTGTGCTGGCCGAACTCGGGGGCCTGCTTCTTCAGTTGGGCCGGCGTCTTCGAGAGGTGGACCGGCGAGCCGACCATCGGCCAGGCCTTCCCGTTCTCGTCCGGCACTTCCACGATGTAGCCGTTCGCCCAGGCCTGCGGGTCCTTGCCGATCTCGAGGTAGTCCATCACCGGCTGCACCAGCAGGTCTTGCGCGTGGAACAGCGCGATCCACTCGTCACGCGTCCTCGTCGCGAAGATCGCGTCCATCTTCGCGGTCACCTCGCCCAGCCGTTCGAGGCGCTGGACGCCGGTCCGGTACGGGTCCTGCTTCAGTTCCTCGGAGCCCAGGACGTCACAGAACTGCGGCCACCACTTGTCGGCGGGGAGGAAGCCGACCATGAACCACTTGCCGTCACCGGCCTTGAAGTGGTTCCACGTCGGCGGGCGTTCGTCGTGCTTCCGCCGGCCGATCAGGCTCCCGCTCCACATTGCCCCGGTGATGTTGTACGACTGGATCAGCATCTGCGACCCGTACAGCGAGGTGTTCACCTCCTGCACCTCCCCGTGCCGTTCCCGCGACAGCAGCGCGAGCACGATCGAGTACCCCGAAACCATCGCGCCGACGTGGTCGGCCTGCGGGAAGCCGGCGGGCATCGGCGCGCCGTCCTCGCCGTCGCCGGTCACGGACATGAAGCCGCCACGCGCCTGCGCGAGCAGGTCCATTGCGCCCTTGTGCCGCTCGGGCCCGAGGTGACCCCAGCCCGTCGCGCTGGAGAAGATGCAGTGAGGGTTGTGCTGCTGGATCGTCTCGAACGTGACACCCAGGCGTTCCATCACGCCGCCGCGCATGTTGTTGTGGAAGACATCCGCCGTCTGCACCAGGCGCCAGAACACCTCCATGCCCGCCGGGTTCTTCATGTCGATGAGGATCGAGCGCTTCCCTCGGTTCAGCGTGTTGAAGTAGGCGTTGCGAGGCCCGCCCTGCAGGAGGCCGCGTCCCGGATCTGGATTCGCGTACGACTCGATCTTGATGACGTCCGCACCCATGTCGGCGAGCATCGCCGTCGCATAGGTGCCCTGCTGCCAGATGGACAGGTCGAGGATTCGAAAGCCCTCAAGCGGCAACGGCATGGCCCAGCCCCTCTCCGCGCGCCCTTGGGCGCTGCGCCGCCGGTATTCTGCCACGCCCCAACAGCCCCTGCGCCGTCGCGGTTCAGGCATCATCGCGGCTAGCATGGTGACTTCAGCACTCGGGGGAGGCCTGCATGCCCGCCACGCGCACGATTCACCGCGCCCTGATCACCGGCATGGGTGCCGTCACTCCAATCGGGAACGACCTGGACGAATACTGGGAGGGCCTCCGCACCGGCCGCAACGGCATCGGTCGCGTCACCCAGTGGGATGCCTCAAGCGACCTTGTCCAGATCGCGGGCGAAGTCAAACATTTCGATATCGAGCCCTACCTCGAAAAGAAGGTGGCTCGCCGCACCGGTCGCTTCGCGCAGTTCGGCCACGCCGCTGGCGTCCAGGCCATCCGCGACGCCGGCCTCGAAGTCACCGACGCCAACCGCGACGACATCGGCGTGGTGATGGCGACGTCAGGCGACGTCTTCAACATGGGCCCGGAGTGGATGGGCTACGTCGAGCGCGGCTCGCGAGGCGTCGACCCGTTCATCATCACCCGCATGGGCCAGCATATGGGCGCGGCCCGCCTCGCGAGGCAACTGGGCGTCCGCGGCCCCAACACCACCATCAACACCGCCTGTGCTTCCGGCACAGACGCCCTCGGCCATGCGCTCTCCATGATCCGCCTCGGTCACGCCCGCGCCATCCTCGTCGGTGGCGCGGAAGCGATGATCACCCCGCTCTCGCTGTCCTCCATGGGCCGCCTCGGCGCGCTCTCCAAGCGCAACGACGATCCCGAGCACGCCTGCCGCCCCTTCGACATCCAGCGTGACGGGTTCATCCTCGGCGAAGGCGCCGGCGTCCTGCTCATCGAGTCTGAGGAGGCCGCCCTCGAGCGTGGTGCGCGCGTCTACGGTGAACTCGCGGGCGTCGGCTGGTCCTTCGATGCCACGGACGACACCGCGCCGGACCCGAACGGTCAGGCGCTCGCCATGACCCGCGCGCTGCGCGACGCGGGCATCACCGCCGGACACGTCGACTACATCAACGCGCACGGCACCAGCACGCCACTGAACGACCGTACGGAGACGCACGCCATCAAGATCGCGTTCGGCGACGCCGACGCGCACCGCGTGAAGATCTCCTCGACGAAATCGATGACCGGCCACCTCGCGGCGGGCGCGGGCGGCATCGAGGCAGTCGCGTCCGTGCTCGCGCTCCACCACGGCATCGTGCCGCCGACGATTAACTACGAGTACCCCGACCCGACCTGCGACCTGGACATCACGCCAAACACAGCCGTGCAGGCCCAGATCGATGTGGTGATGTCCAACTCGTTCGGCCTCGGCGGGCAGAACGCGAGCGCGGTATTCCGGCGCTACCAGCCGTAGAAACTCGATATCGGGATATGCAGAAGGCGGGGGCTCACGACCCCGCCTTCTGGTTTAGTTGGCCGCACTAAGTGCGTCGTGCCTACGCCGCCTGAGCGGGTCGCGCGGGCGCTCGGCTGATGCGGCGCTTGCGTGCGACCGTCCGGTCGACGGCCGACAGCCAGGTGCGCTGAGGCTCAACAGCCTGAAGCGCCTCCGGCATCGGTGATGCGTACGACGTGTGTCCGCACTGGACGCACGAGAAATACGTGTCGCCAATGTCTTCGACTCGGCTGACGTCGTCCTGACAGCGCAGGCAGGCCTTCGTAAACAGCATGTCCGGCTCCTCTCCATGTGAAACAGAAACGACGGAGAGCCGTCTCTTGTTCCTTGATGAGGATCATGCGGGGTAGATGTGCTGCGTGGATTGCTGAAGCATTGCGGCACTGTGCAATCCCGCTGAGTCCCTGCAAAGAATCGCGATAACGAGTCCGGACTAGCGCTTACGACCCCGAATCGCGAAGGCTGCGGCCACCACCGACGTCGCTGCGCCCACCGCGACCGCACGACGCAACTGACGGCCATCCGTCATCGTGAGGCCGTTCCGGAGCGCTCGTGCCGCGTCCCCCAGGGTCATCTCGCGCGTCATCAGCGCGGGCAGTGCCGGGGCCACTGAGGCACCAGCACCGTCACCTGCGGCTCGCGAACGGCCTCTCGGATGGCCTCGCGGAGCATCTCGGGGGTGCGTGGGGGCGCTGGCGGAGTGCCTACAGGTGCCGCCTGCTCGGGCTCGGGCTCGGGCTCGGGCTCGGGCTCGTCGACTATCGCGTCGACTGCCGCCTCGACGACAGCGACCGGCACCGGAGCGACCACCGGCATCGACGGCGCGATAGCCGCCGGAACGTCGAGGTCGAGGACCACGGAGGCGAGGCCGCCGTGCGTCTGCATCGGGACGTGGCGGACGGGAGTGCTCGACGGCTGGGGCGGCTCGACCTCCTCGATCGCGGCTGCCGCCGGAACGGGCCGGGGGCCTCGACAGCCGGGGTGACGGACATCGGGCGCTCCGGTTCAGCCACCGGCGCCGGGGCCGTCGCAGCGGTCGCGTGGGCCACCTGGGCGGCCAACCGCCGAGCCGGACGGCCGGGTGCCGCCTCCCGCGTCGCGGAACGCTCGTCGAAGGCCGTGAACCGGGCCTCGCGCTCCGCGCGGCTGTAGTCGTGCCCGCACAACCGCGAGGGGGTGGCCTCCAACGGGGCTTCGAGGGTGGTGGTGGTGGTGGAGGCGGCCGATACGGCGGACCGCGGAACCGGGACGGGGATAGGCGCAGGCGCAGGCACGATGGAGCGCATCAACTCAGCCAGACGCGTCCGGCGGCGCCGAGCACGCACCTGAACGGTGACGGTCGTCACAAGGATGGCCATCAGCACAGCGATGACAAACGTCGCGGCAGCCACGGGCCGCAGTTGTGGCACGATCGCTCCAGGCTATGGCGATTCCGGGAAAGATCCGATCACCATCGTACTGCGCACGTCCAGACGGTCGGGGGCGCCTGAGGAAGGGCAGGGATATGCTCGTCCTGTGGACACCGAGCGCCTCGCAATTGAATGCCAGTGGCTCCGCCGGACGATCGACTCGTCCCGGCTGGATCCCTACGTGATGATCTGCAACCACATCATCCGGGAAGGCAAGGACTGCGTCGGGCCGTTCCTGGAGAACATCGAGACCGATTGTGGGCTCTGGGACCCGAACGAGGTAGCCCGCGCTCGCGCTCTCCGCCGCGCCGCCCGCTAGCCGCCCCACTCCGCGCCGAGTGCCACCCAGACCTTCGACGTCCGTCCACCGCCTCGGTATCCTGCCGGGAGCACTGCACTTCACGACACCTCGCGTGTGGCGTGGCGCTTCCCCCCTGCTGGCGTGCCGAACGC
>CANFFZ010000097.1 GCA_947446155.1 Chloroflexota bacterium
CTGTGTCTCGGCGAGCCCGAGTTCCCACGGGACGCCCGCGTGCTTCAGCGACGTCAGCGGGCTCGCGCCCGTGCCACCATCGTGCCCGCTGATGAGGACGACGTCCGACTTCGCCTTGGCGACGCCAGCCGCGACGGTGCCGACGCCAACCTCGGCGACGAGCTTCACGCTGATACGCGCCTTCACATTGGCGTTCTTCAGGTCATGGATCAGCTGCGCCAGGTCCTCGATCGAGTAGATGTCGTGGTGCGGCGGCGGGCTGATCAGCGGGACGCCTGGCGTCGCGTGACGCACCTCGGCGATCCAGGGGTAGACCTTATGGCCCGGTAGCTGGCCGCCCTCGCCGGGCTTGGCGCCCTGCGCCATCTTGATCTGGATCTCGTCTGAGTTCACGAGGTACTCGCTCGTGACACCGAAGCGGCCGGAGGCGACTTGCTTGATGGCGCTGCGGCGCGAGTCGCCGTTGGCGTCCGGCGTGAACCGCCGGCGGTCCTCGCCACCCTCGCCGGTGTTGCTCTTCCCGCCGATGCGGTTCATCGCGATCGCAAGCGTCTCGTGCGCCTCGGCACTGATCGAGCCGTAGGACATCGCGCCTGTCTTGAAGCGCTTGAAGAGGGACTCTGCAGGCTCCACCTCGTCGATGGGGATCGGCGCACCGGCGGGCTTCAGTTCGAAGAGGCCGCGAAGCGTCGCCAACTGGCGGCTCTGGTCATCCACCAGCGAGGTGTATTCCTTGAAGATGTCGAACTGGCCGGTGCGCGTCGCGTGCTGGAGACGAAAAACCGTGTCCGGGTTGAACAGGTGGAACTCGCCATCACGACGCCACTGGTACTGGCCGCCCCAGTCGAGCTCGTGTACGCCGCCGTCGCGCGTCGGGAACGCTCGATAGTGGTGCGAGAGCGCCTCGGCTGCCAGCTCGTCGATGCCGATGCCGCCGATGCGCGACACCGTCTTGGTGAAGTAGCGGTCGACGAACTCCGACGCGAGGCCGATCGCCTCGAAGATCTGGGCGCCTCGGTAGGACTGGACCGTGGAGATGCCCATCTTGGACATCACCTTGACCACGCCCTTCTTGATCGCCTTCAGGTAATGCAGGTGCGCCTCGTCCTCGTGGAGGTCGAAGGTGACGAACCCTTCTTCGCGCAGCCGGGAGAGCCCGTCGAGCGCCAGGTACGGGTTGACCGCACCGGCCCCGTAACCGACCAGCAACGCGAAGTGGTGAACCTCGCGTGCGTCGCCCGTCTCGATCACCAGCCCAACCTGTGTCCGCTTCCGCTCCCGGACGAGGTGGTTGTGAAGGCCCGCCGTCGCGAACAGCGCCGGGATCGCCACATGCTCACGGTCGACGCCCCGGTCGGAGAGCACAATCACGCGCGTACCAGCAGTGATGGCCGCGTCCGCCTGCTCGAAGAGGTGCGCCATCGCGTCCTCAAGGGCGTGGCCTTTGCCCTCGGGCGCCTGGGCGGGGAACAGCATCGGGATGACGGTCGTGCGGAAGTGCGGGTCGTCCTTCAGCGCCTTGATCTGCGCCAACTGCTCGTTGTCGATGAAGGGGTTGTCGAGTTTGACGAGGTGAATATCCGAGAGGTCTTGGTCGAGGAGGTTGCCCTCCGGCCCGATCACCGTGGCCACGGAGGTCACGAGTTCCTCGCGGATCGCGTCGAGCGGCGGGTTGGTGACCTGCGCGAACAACTGCTGGAAGTAGTTGTAGAGCGGCTGCGCCTTCGTGGAGAGCACCGCGATCGGCGTGTCCGAACCCATCGAGCCCGTCAACTCTTCCGAGTTCAGCACCATCGGCGTCAGGATGTATTTGAGGTCTTCGAGCGTGTAGCCGAAGGCGATCTGCCGGTTGAGCAGGTCGTCCCCCAGCAGTCGAGCGTTGGGCGTCCCCGAGGGCAAGGAAGACAGCGAATGCAGGTGGTTGGCGAGCCAGTCGCCGTACGGCTTCGCCTCGGCGAGGCCCATCTTCAACTCGGTGTCATCGATGATCCGCCCCTGCTCGAGGCTCACAAGGAACATCTTGCCGGGCTGCAGGCGCCCCTTCGAGAGGATGCGCTCTGGCGCGATCGGCAGCACGCCGACCTCAGATGCCATGAGCACGATGTCGTCCTTGGTGACGACGTAGCGCGAAGGGCGGAGGCCGTTGCGGTCGAGCACGGCTCCGATCGAGCGCCCATCGGTGAATGTCACGGAGGCGGGGCCATCCCACGGCTCCATGACGGTGCTGAAGTACTCGTAGAACTCCTGCTTCGCCTTCGGCATGGTCGTGTGACCGGACCACGCTTCCGGGATCAGCATCATCATTGCGTGGGGGAGCGACCAGCCGGACTGGACGAGCAGTTCCAGTGCATGGTCGAGGATTGCGGTGTCGCTGCCGCCCTCGTCGAGGACGACTGGCAGGATGTCCTGGACATCGTCGTACAGCGGTGAGGCGAACAGCGCCTCACGCGCCGTCATCCAGTTGATGTTGCCCCGCAGCGTGTTGATCTCGCCGTTGTGGGCAATCATCCGATACGGGTGCGCCAGCCTCCACGAGGGGAAGGTGTTGGTGCTGAAGCGCGAGTGGAACATCGCCATCGCGCTGGTCATGCGCGGGTCGGATAGATCCGGGAAGTACACCCGCAACTGGAGCGCGGTGAGCATCCCCTTGTAGATGATCGTGCGCGACGACAGGCTCGGGAGGTAGGACACCGCCGCATCCGGGATGTTCGAGGTGCGTAGCGCCTTCTCGAACCGCTTACGGATCACGTACAGGCGACGCTCGAAGGTGTCCTGATCCATCGACGCAGCCCGCCCGACGAAGGCGAGCAGCATGTGCGGCTCAGCGGCGAGCGCGCTCACCCCCACATCGGCGGCCACGGCGTCGGTCGGGACATCGCGCCAGCCGAGGAGCGACTGCCCCTCCTCCTGCACGATCGAGGTGAAGAGATCGGTGAGGCGCGTACGAGCACCCTCGTCCTTCGGCAGGAAGAAGAAGCCCACGCCGTAGCCGCCGGCCTCCGGCAGCACGAAGCCGAGGCGCTTGGCCTCATCAGCGAAGAAGTCGTGGGGAATCTGGATCAAAATGCCGGCACCGTCGCCGGTGTTCGGCTCGGAGCCAGAGGCGCCGCGGTGGTCGAGGTTCTCAAGCGCCAGCAAGCCATTGCTGACGATGTCGTGCGATCGGAGGCCTTTCAGGTGCGCGATGAAGCCCACGCCACAGGAGTCATGCTCCATGGCGGGGTCGTACAGCCCCTGAGCGGGCGGCAACCCCGGCACACCCATCAGACGGTCCCCTCGGAAACGCCCTGCCCCGCCATCACGATCCGAATGAGGCGGTGAAGCGTATACGTCATGACTCGTTAACTCTCGCTAGATTCCGCAGACTGCGAAGAGAGGCAGGAAATTGTACCCCGACCCGATCGCCCCGGGATGGCCCCTCCGAACCAGCCCTTTGCGAAATCCATCACAAGGAACCGGACTATAGCCGATCCCGTCCACCCTAACCATAACCACGGGCGAATTTGGTGGAGGGCTGTGGCCGCAGGATGCACCCCCGTAACCACCGCCGCCGCTCGCGCGGCTCGCTAGCCGAGTTCGACCTCGGGCCGCTGCTCCCACACCACCTGCCTCGCCACGAGGTCGTCGAGGCGTCCCGGTTCGATGTGCAGCAGTTCTGCCAGCACCTCGCGGCTGTGCTCACCCATGTCGGGTGATGTGCCTCGGATGCCGCCAGGCGTCCTCGATAGTTTCACGGGCGTGTTCGTCAGCGGCACGGTGCCGAACGTGTGGTGAACGACAGGGACGAACATGTCCCGTCCCTGCACTTGCGGCATGGCAGCGGCCTCCGGGATCGAGTTCAGCGGGCCGCACGGGATGCCGTAGGCCGCAAGCGCGTCCACCCACTCCGCGGTCGGACGCTTGCGGAACGCCTCCACCATCAGCGGCTCGAGTTCGCCGTGGTTCCGCAGCCGCGCCGCCGACGAGTGGAACCGGGGGTCATCGATGATCTCTGGGAGGCCGAGTTCCGAGCAGAGCAGCGCCCACTGGTTCGGCACCCCCCACGCGAGGGCCAACACCATCCACCCGTCGGCCGTCGGAAACGCCTGGAACGGCACCGCCGAGGGGTGCCGGGTGCCGAGGCGCGCTGGCACCTCGCCCGTGAGGTGCCAGCGCATGAACGCGTTCTCCTGGATGGCGATCTGGCAGTCGAGCATCGAGATATCGACCAACTGGCCGCGGCCGGACTGCTCGCGCTCACGCAGTGCCGCCAGCACCCCGATCGCGCAGTAGAGGCCTGCTGCGATGTCGCCCAGCGATAGCCCCGGCCGCGCCGGCCCTCGGTCGGGCTCGCCGGTCACCGACATCACACCGCCCGCCCCTTGCACGATCACATCGAGGGCCGGCCGCGAGGCCATATCGCCCGTCCGGCCGTAGCCGGAGATCGCGGCGTAGATCAGCGCCGGGTACTCCTTCGACAGCGCGTCATAGCCGAGGCCGAGGCGGTCCATCGCACCCGGCGTGAAGTTCTCGACGACCACGTCCGCCTCACGCACGAGGTCACGGAAGATCGTCTTGCCCTCGTCTGTCGTGAGGTCGAGAGCGATCGAGCGTTTGCCGCGGTTCACGGAGAAGAAGTAGCCCGACTCGCCCTCGATCAGCGGCGCCGTGGTGCGCGACACGTCGCCGTACGGGGGACGCTCCACCTTGATCACGTCGGCGCCGAGGTCGGCGAGCGTCGCCGTGCAGAACGGCCCGGACAGCACCCAAGTGAGGTCAAGAACTAGCACACCAGCGAGCGGGCCGGTCGTCGGCAGCGGCGGCATCGCGTCCTCCTCACACCTCTGGCGACGCGGCGTCGAGGGTGCGCGCGTCGCGCATGGCAAGGTACACCCCGAGCAGGACAACCGCCCCACCCGCAACCTCGATGGCACGTGGCATTTCATCGAGCAACGGCACGGCGATGATCGCCGCGCCGATCGGCTCGCCGAGGATGGTGATCGCGACGACGGCCGCCGGCAGCGATCCGAGCGCCCAGTTGAGCGCGTTGTGTCCGACGAGTTGCGGCACGAGCGCCAGCAGTGCCATCGCCACGTACGCCTCACGAGGGTGACCGATCAGGGGCGTGTCACTGATCACGAGTGCGCCCAGCAGCAGCAGCACCGCGGTCGCCGGGTACACCGCGCCCGTATACGCGGCCGTCGAGAGCCTGCGACGCGCGCCCCGCCCGGCGAGGAGATAGCACCCACTCATCACGCCACCAACGAGGGCGAACGCGTCGCCCTCGAGCGTCCCGCGGTCCCCTGCATGCGGCAGCACCAGCAGCAGCGCACCAGCCGTCGCTACCGCGATGCCCACCAGCGTCCCTCGACGTGGCCGCTCGCCGAGGAACGCCCACCCACCGATCGCCACGAACAGCGGTTGCATCGTCACGAGCGCCACGCTGGCGACGACGGACGTGCGCTGAAGCGAGGCGACCCAGAACGCGAAGTGCGCCGCCAGCGCTGCTGCCGACAACGCCAGCAGCAGCCATTCGCCTCGACGCAGCACACGCCACTGGCGTTGCCCGCCCGTCGCCAGCGCGAGCGCGAACATCGGCGGAGCGGCGAGGGCCAGGCGGACGGCGGCGATCGTGAGGGCGGGCGCCTCGGCGAGCCGGATCAGCGGCGCGGCGAAAGAGATGGCGAGGACGCCCACGCCCAGCGCGAGCACATGGCGGCCACTCAGGCGGCTGTCCGGCATGCGCGGGAGGCTAACATCGCCCCCGCTATGATGCCGAAGGCCGCCAGCGGTGGCCGCTCGGAAGGCCTTGTTGATGGCGGAGCCGCGGATCGACTGGGACGAGTGGGCCGCTCGGGCGACCGAGTGGCTGTCCGACTACATCCGCATCGACACCGTGAACCCGCCCGGCAATGAGATGCGTGCCTGTGACTGGCTGGGCCGCATCCTGGACGCCGAGGGCATCCCCTACACCGTCTACAAGAGCGCTCCCGAGCGCGGCAACCTCGTCGCGCGCATTGAGGGCACGGGGACCCGCGGCAAGGGCCTCATCCTCCTCAACCACACCGACGTCGTCCCCTTCGAGCGCGACCACTGGACCGTCGAACCGCTCGGCGGCGAGATCAGCGAGGGATACATCTGGGGCCGCGGCGCGCAGGACATGAAGGGCATGGGGATCATGGAGCTGGTGGTGTTCCTGCTCCACCACCGCCTCGGTCTCCCCCTCATGCGCGACCTCGTGTTCATGGCCGTCGCCGATGAGGAAGCCGGCTCCGAGTTCGGCGTCGAGTACCTCGATGCCGCCCACCCCGAACTGCTCGACTGCGAGTACGTGATCAACGAGGGCGGCGGCGGCTCGACCGAAGTGCTGGGCGTCCAGCGCAACACGTTCAACATCGGCGTCGCGGAGAAGGGCCCGCTCTGGCTCACCCTGCGCGCCCACGGTCGTCCGGGCCACGGCTCCGTCCCGCACGACGACAACGCCGCCGACCGCCTCGTGCGCGCGCTCCAGCGCATCCAGGACTGGCAGCGACCGCTCCAGCCTGGACCCGAGGTGCGCGAGTACTTCCGCCAACTCTGGCAGGCCGGAATCCTCGACAAGGAACCCACCGACGAGGTGCTCGCGGACTTCGCGAGGGAAAACCCACGCCTCCGCTCGGTGCAGATGAACTCGATCTCGCTCACCACGCTCACGGCCGGCGTGAAGCACAACGTCATCCCGGCGCAGGCCGAGGCCACCCTCGACATCCGCCTCGTCCCCGGCTACGACCCCGACCAGTTCATCCGCGAGATCACCGAAGTGATCGCGGACGACCGCGTCGATGTCGAACCCGTCTTCGCGTCGTCGTCACCGGCCTCGACGGTGGGCACCGAGTTATACGAGGTGATGAAGCGCGAGGCGAAGCGCGCCGTCGAGGACGCCGTGGTCGTCCCCGGCGTCGGCACCGGGTTCACCGACTCACGCATCTTCCGCCGGCGCGGCATCGAGGCGTACGGCTTCGTGCCGACGCTCACCGGGCCGCAGGATCAGGGCCGCGTCCACGGCAATGACGAGCGTATTTCCATCGAGAATCTGCGCCTGGGGATGCAAATCCTCTTCCACACGGTGCGGGGAATCTGCGGCTAGACTGCGGCGCGGCCTCCTCCGCTGTCAGCGAGGGGCTCGATTGCGAGGGGGACACCGATGAAGTTCGAAGATGTGAAGACGATCGGCGTGATGGGCGGCGGCGTGATGGGTGGCGGGATCGCCCAGGTCATGGCCCAAGCCGGCTACAACGTGATCGTCCGTGACCTGAACGACGAACTGATCGACAAGACACGAGACGCCATCTTCGAGAGCCGCTGGGGCATCAAGCGCGCCGTCGAGATCGGCAAACTTGAGTTCGACAAGGCGCGCACCACCATGGAGCGCATCTCCTTCACGACGAAGTCCGAAGACCTCAAAGACGTCGATATGATCATCGAAGCCGTACCGGAGAAACTCGAACTCAAGCAGGCGATCTTCGCCGAACTCGACAAGATCGTGAAGGCAGACTGCATCTTCGTCTCCAACACCTCGGGCTTTGTCGTCGCGGAGATGGCGAAGGACGTGTCGGAAGGCCGCAAGGCGCTCTTTGCCGGCATGCACTTTTTCAACCCCGTCCCCGCCATGAAATGCGTCGAGGTCATCTCGACCCCACAGACGCTGCCCGAGGTCACCGACGCGGTGTTCCGCGTCGGCGAGAAGGCCGGCAAGGTCGCCGTCAACGTGAAAGACGGCCCCGGCACCTACGGCTTCATCGTGAACCGCGTCTACGCGGCCGCCCGCCGCGAGGCGGACAAGATCGTCGAGGCTGGCCTCGCCTCGAAGGAAGACATCGACAAGGCGATGAAGACCGGCCGCAACTGGCCCTCCGGCTTCTACGAGCAGCGCGGTGGCATCGGCCGCCAGTGGTAGCCGTCTGACGACGCGCTCGCACCCAGGCACTCGA
>CANFFZ010000098.1 GCA_947446155.1 Chloroflexota bacterium
GCACACAGTCCATCCCCGGCCTCGATGCCGACAAGATCCTCGAGGCCTTGTCCGACGACATCATGAACTTCGGCGACCTGCAGCACGCCCTGCGCAACCTCATGCAGCGGGGCATGCGCAACCAGCAGGGCGACCGCATGCAGGGCCTCCGTGACCTCCTCCAGAAACTGCGTCAGCAGCGCCGCCAGCGCCTCGACCAGTTCGACCTCGGCGGGGTGATGGAGGACATCAAGAAGCAGCTGGACGAGATCCTCCAGATGGAGCGTGACACGCTTCAGGATCGCCTCGATGGTCAGCAAGACCAGCAGCAGGACGGTTCGCAGCCTGACGGCAGCGACCAGCAGGACGGTCCGCGCGGCGAGCAGCAGTCCGGCGAACGCGGCCAGCAGGGCCAGCAGTCACCTCGCGGTGAACGAGGCGAGCGCGGCCAGCAGCAGGCGGGCGCGGATGCCGCCGACGGCGATCAGGCCGCGGACGACGGCCAGCCCGGCCAGCAGGGCGGTCGCCCGTCCCCCATGGGACAACGAGGGCCGCAGGGTCAGCGCAGCCAGCAGCCGCAGGGTGGCCAGGGCGGCCAGCCCGGCGACGCGGACGGTTCCGAGTCGAGCGGTCAGCCCTCGGGCGGTGGCGAGCAGGAGCAGCAGTTCCGCGACATGCTCCAGCGCATCGCGGAGCGGAAGCAGAACTTCCTCGACAACCTGCCGGAGAACGCGCCGGGCCAGATGAAGGCGCTTCAGGACTACGAGTTCCTGAACCCGGAAGCGCAGCACAAGTTCCAGGAGCTGGTGGAACAACTTCGCCAGGCGATGACGGGCCAGTTCTTCAAAGACGTCGAGAAGATGGTCGAGGAGATGTCGGACGGCGACAAGCAGCGCATGAAGGACATGGTCCGCGCGCTGAACGACATGCTCGCGCAGAAGATGCGTGGGCAGGAGCCCGACTTCGACTCGTTCATGGAGCAGTTCGGCGACATGTTCGGGGACAACCCGCCGCAGTCGCTCGAAGACCTCATGGCGCAGATGCAGGCGCAGATGCAGGCGATGCAGTCGCTGATGGCCAGCATGCCCGGGGACCAGCGCCAGCAACTGCAGGACATGCTCGCGCAGCACCTCGGTGACCCCGAACTCGAAGACGAGATCTCGCAACTGGCGCAGAACCTCGAGTTCCTCAACCCGAGCCGGGAAGACCCCTCGTCGTACCCGTTCCGCGGCGATGAAGAGATCGGGCTCGAGCAGGCGATGCGCCTGATGAGCGAGATGAACAACATGGACGACCTCGAGAATGATCTCGAGCGCGCCCAGTACAACGGCGACCTCGACACCGTGGACATCGAGCAGTTGCGCGAGCTCCTGGGCGACGACTCCGCCGAGCAGTTCGAGGAGTTGAAGAAGCTGCTCGAGGTCCTCGAACAGGCCGGCTACGTCCGCCGCGAGGGCGACGAGTGGCAACTCACGCCGCGCGGTACCCGGATGATCGGCAGTGCCGCCCTCGGCGAGATCTACAAGCAACTGAAGAAGTCGGGTCTGGGCAACCACCCCGCGCCGGAGTCCGGCCGCTACGGCGAACGACTCGACGAGTCGAAGCCGTACGAGTTCGGCGACCCGTTCCACCTCGACCTGCGCAAGACGCTGATGAACGCGATCGAGCGCGGAGGCCAGGGCACTCCGGTGAAGATGAGTTCGGACGACTTCGAGATCTCTCGGAGCGAACTCGTCACCACGACGACCACGGTGCTGATGGTCGACCTCTCGTGGTCGATGGCGCTGCGAGGCTCGTTCCAGGCGGCCAAGAAGGTCGCGCTGGCGCTGCAGAATCTGATCAAGGCGCAGTACCCGAAGGACTCGCTCTACGTCATCGGCTTCTCGGCGTACGCGCGGGAGCTGAAGGCGCACGAACTGCCGTACGTGCGGTGGGACGAGAGCGTGCTCGGCACGAACATGCACCACGCGCTCATGCTGGCCGAGCGCCTGCTCGCCAAGCATCGAGTCGGCACCAAACAGATCCTGATGATCTCTGACGGCGAGCCGACGGCGCACCTCGAGCGTGGCCGATCGCAGTTCGCGTACCCGCCGAGCCCGATCACGATCCGCGAGACGCTGAAGGCCGTGAAGCGCGTCACGCAGCAGGACATCACGATCAACACGTTCATGCTGGACCGGAACTACTACCTCAAAGAGTTCGTGAACCAGCTGGCGAAGATCAACGGTGGCCGCGTCTTCTACACCACGCCCGAGAAACTCGGCGAGTACATCCTCGTCGACTACGTGTCGCACAAGAAGATGCATCTCACGGGGCGGTAGCCGAAGGCTCGCGTCGCGACGCCACGTACGGGGCCCGTGCTGGGTGAGCGAGCCGCTTGCCCGGTAGCCCCGGCGGGGGCATCCTGAACTCCCACCCTGCGAGAGGCCCATCCATGCTCTGCCACAGCCGAGGCGTTATTCGCATGTTCGCCCTCGCGCTGGTGCTGAGTGCTGCCGCTGGCGTCGGCTGTGCCGGCGACGCGGGCGGCTGGGACTCGAGGAGCGTCCAGCAGACCGTGGCTAGCGTTCCCTTCCAACCGATCCTCGTGAACTCCAACCTCGGCGTCGGCAAGAACCGGCTAGCGCTCGCCCTGTTCGATCAGAACCAAGAGTTCATCAACGTCGCGGACGTGACGGCGACCTTCTATCACCTCGACAAGGAGCCGAAGGGCGAGCCGAAGAATGCGAAGCAGGCTGGTGACGCGACGCTGATCGCGCGGACGCTGAAGAGCGTCGGCGCGTCGCGTATCGAGGGCAGCGCGATGGCTTCGCGTGTACCTGGGGGCGCCGCGGCGCCTGAGGTAGACGCGCACCTGGGGCACGACAGCACCGTGTTCGCGGCGGTGGTGGACTTCGACCGGGCGGGCTTCTGGGGCGTGTCGCTGGACGTGAAAGTCGGCGAGCAGGTGTTCCAGGGCCTCCGCCTCGTGTTTGCGGTGCAGGAACGCACCGCGGAACCGCGTGTTGGCGACCCCGCCCCAGCGACCAAGCAGCGCGTCGCCGCCGACGTGGCGTCGCTCGAGGAGATCGACACCTCGGTGGTGCCGAACCCCGACCTCCACCGCCTGACGATCGCGCAGGCCGTCGCGAGCGGGAAGCCGAGCGTGGTCGCCTTCGTGACGCCCGCGTTCTGCCAGACGCGGTTCTGCGGGCCAGCCCTCGACCAGGTCGTGCTGCCGGCGCACCACGAGTTCGGTGACCGCGTGAACGTCCTGCACATCGAACCGTACGACGTCGCGAAGGCGAAAGGCGGGACACTCGAACCCGTCCCCGCCGTCGCGGACTGGAAAATCCTCGCCGAGCCGATCATCTTCGTCGTCGGCAAGGACGGCCTCGTCGCCGCGAAGTTCGAGGGCATCATGGACTACCCCGAACTACGCGAGGCGATCGCGGCGGCGCTGACGAAGTAGGCGCTCGCCGCACGCCGTCGATGCAGGTGCGTCACCCCGGCGGTAGTCTCACCTCGATGCGTCGCCTTCGCCCATTCCGTCGTCGAGAACAAATCGCCCTCGCTGTGGTGGCGGCGCTGCTTGTCATCGTCGCGGTGGATGCGGGGATCCGCGTGCGGGATGCGCGCCGCGAGGCGAAGGCCGCCGTCGCGCTCCTCGACCGCTCGCGCGCGACGCTCGGCCCGCTGCTGCGCTTCGACACCACCGTGTGGCCCGGCCGCGAGGGCTACGCGCGGCTGCAAGAGGACCTCCGAGGCGCCGAGGACCACCTCCGGCGGACGGATGAGCGCCTCGGCTAGCTCCAGCGCTTCGCCGTCCTCGGCTGGGTGATCCCGCGCTACGGGGAGTCGCTCAGGAACGGCCCGGCACTGCTCGACTTCACGACGACGGTGACGGCGGAGGCTTCGGGCGTGCTCGCGCAGGCGGAGCCGCTCTTCGTCGGGACGGGGAACTCCGGTGACCGCGCCCGCGCCGTCTTCGTCGACCGGCACGAGGCGTTGGACAGGCACCTCGGGCGGCTCGACGACGTGCGGGACGCCGCCGAGCGGCTCGCGAACGTGCGCTGGGCCGGCCCCGCGAGGCGAGCCGCGACGCTGCTGCCCGAACTCACCGAGGATCTCTCGCGCGTCACCTCGGTGCGTGGGACAGCGAAGCGGATGGCGGTGGGCCTCGATCCGTTGCTGGGGTACGGGGGGCCGAGGACCTACATCGTGCTGGGGCAGAACGAGCAGGAGATCCGGCCGACGGGCGGGTTCCTCGGGACCATGGGCGTCGTGAAGGTGGTGGACGGCAAGATCGCGTCGTTCGAGTACGCCTCGGCGTACGACTTCGACCCGAAGCCGGACAAGTTCCGAGCGCCGCCGTCCGACTTTGCCCTCGGTAACGGAGTGCGCTACTGGTACGTGCGCGACGCGAACTGGTCCCCTTCGTTCCCCGAGAGTGCCGCCGCCGTCCAGCGGTTCTTCCGAGAGGACCGTGCCGTGCAGGCGGACGGTGTCGTCGCCGTCGACACCGAGATGCTACGGCTGCTGCTCCAGGCGCTCGGGCCGATGACTGTCCAGGGTGTCGATGTCCCGCTCACCGCCGAGAACTTCTATGCCGCACTCGAAGAGGAAATCTTTGGCGAGGAGACCGAGATCGCGGCGAAGAAGCGGTCGATCCTCGAGCGGGTGCTCCAGCAGAGCATTGAGCGGGTCCAGGCCGCCGACGCAGACAAGGTGCCTGCCCTCGTCGCTGTCCTGCGGCAGGGTGTGGCCGGGCGCCACCTCCAGTTGTTCGGGAACGACGAGCGCGTGCAGGCAGTCTCCGAGGGCTTCGGGGCAGACGGTATGATGCGGCCTCGCGAGGGGCGTGACTTCGTCGCCGTCGTGGACGCGAACGTGTCGTACTCGAAAATTGCGGCGGCGATCAGCCGCGAGACCACCTATCTGCGGCGAGCCGATGGGCGTGTGGATGTCTTCGTGTCCTGGCGCAACGACCTGACGCAGTTCGCGGGGCAGCGGTACAAGCGGCTGGGCCAGTCGGCGCTGCTCTACCAGCCGGAACGGAATGCCTTCGTCAAGGTCCAGGGTGTCTACGGCAACATGTTCCGCATCTTCCTGCCGCAAGGCTCCACCGTGGAGGGCGTCGAGGGCTTCACACCCATTTATCGCATCGAACAGGGCATGACCGTGCTCGTCGGACGCGTCGAGGTACACGACGGCGAGCAGAAGACCGTCGCCATCACCTACCGTCCGCCCGGGGCGCCCTCGGGTGTCGATGTCTGGAAGCAGGGCGGGCAGGAGCGCGATCGGCTGCGGGTGCTGGCTGCGGTTGGGCGTCAGCAGGAGACTCTCTTCGACGGGCCCTTCCTTCAGGACACCCCGATCGCGTTCTCGCCGCTTCAGCCCACCTCCGTCCGCTAGGCATCGAGGCTCTATCGTTCGCGGATGGCGCTTCCTCCGCTCCGCCTCATCTCGTTCGACCTCGACGACACCATCGTGGACAGCGAGGCGCGCACGCCCGCGCGGCTGAAGGCACTCGGCGCGGCGCTGCGAGGTGCAGGCGTGCGCCGGGAGCCCGCCGAGTGGGACGCCGCGCTGGCCGCTGCGCTCGCGGCGGAGCCGGTCCTCGGCGGGCGGTTCGTGCCGTACCTCGCCACGCTGGGCCTCGACCCTGAGTCCGGCGACACGCCCGTCCGCGCGGCACGCGAGGCGTACGACGCCGCGCTGTATGAAGGACTGGGCGCCTTCCCGGATGCCTTCGATGTGCTCAGTCAATTGAAGCCGCACTACCGGATCGCCGTGACGACGAACGGACCGCCCGCGATGCAGCGTCGCAAGTTGGCGTTGAGCGGGATCGAGGGTTTGCTGGACGCGGCGATCGTGTCGGGCGAGGTGGGCGCCTGGAAGCCCGATCCCGCGATCTTCGGCCACACGTGTCGAGCCGCCGGTGTCCGTGCGTCCGAGGCCGCCCACGTCGGTGACTCCCTGCTGAGCGACATCGCAGGCGCACGTGCGGCGGGCCTCGTCGCGATCTGGCGGCGACCATCGCCGGACGCGTTACCCGGTAGCGACACGCCCGACGCGGTGATCCTGAATGGTGTGCTGCGAGGTAGCGGCGCGTTCGCGTCCTCCACCTTCCTGTTGCTCGTCGCGGCGTTCTCCACCAGCCAACGAGGGTTGCTCATGGTTGCGGTGGCCGCGTCCGCCATTGCCGTCGGGCTATACGTTTTGCGTTCGTCGCCCGGGCGCGCCGTGGGCATGGTGCTGGTGGGCGGCCTCCTGCTCACGGTGTTCCTCGAGGCCGTCCCCGTCCTCCAACAGATCGCGCCAGGCCCGACGGAGCGTTTGAGCGAGGGCTTCGGGGCGCTGTCGTATCAGTCACGTGTCGCGGAGGCGGAGGACGCATTCGCGGCATGGAAGGGACAGGTCTACGGGCTCGGCTTTGGCGCATCGATACCCGTCCGGGCCGAAGTGGAGTACGAGATCACCGGGCCACAATTGGTCTATGTGACGTCCACCTTCATCCACAATTCCTACGCGTGGTACCTCGCGAAGATGGGGCTGCAGAGGCTGGTGGCTGTGGTGCTGCTGGTCGGCGTCTCGTCGTGGACGGCGTTCCGGCGTTTCACGAAGGACGATCACCAGGTGGAGGCTATGGCGGCGCTCATGCTGCTCGCCCTGTCGGCGGGAGGCGCGATCGGCGGGCCGGCGCTGCACGGGTTCTACTACACGTCCTGGGTGGCGATTGCCATCGTGCTGGCGACCGCCGAGAGCGAGGCCGCCCTGAGACCTCAGACCAGCCGAAGATCGAGGTGGTCGCGATCGGTCGCCCTCGGCGGATCGCGCGCCCCGGTCGTCTGACCTACGGCTGCAAGCCGAACGACGTCCGCCAGAAGCCGAGGACGTGTGTGGCATAGGCGGGTGAGACCGGCGAACCTTCGCCCACGGACTCGTATTCTGGGGAGACCCAGAATTCTTTGGGTGCGCCGGCGGCATTGAGCAGGCGGTTTGCGCCGCCGGGCTCGACCGGTGTTTCACCCGCGTGGTCGATCACCAGGAGGGGCCGAGGTGTCAGGCGGGCTGCAGCCTCGGTGGGTGAGACCTCGGACAGCGGCTGTTCCAGGCGGCGTTCGACGAGCCACAGCGTGACGTCACGGAACAGGAACGCGGGGAGGCTCAGGCGGTCACGGTAGGCGGTCCAGACCGCGTCCCGTAGCGATGACACTGGTTCTTCCGCTATGACGCCGCGGACGCGCAAGTCTTGAGCAGCGGCGATCACGCCTGCAGCCGCACCCATGGAGATCCCCTGGACGCCGATCCGAGTCGTGTCCACGTCAGGACGCGACATCAGGTAATCGATCGCACCCAACACGTCGTTCGCGTCCAGTGTGCCCAGCGCTGCGACTTCACCTGCGGAGGTCCCATGCCCGCGGAAGTCGATGATGAAGGCATTGAACCCGGCGTTCACCATCAGTTCCGCCTGCGGGAGTAGCGCGTCTCGCGTCTGTCCGTATCCATGCAACAGGATCACTGTTGGGCGTCGCGTCTGCTGCAACTCTGAGCCAGCCGGCGCGACCGTCGGCACCCAGAGCGCGCCGATGCGCACGCCGTCCCGTGCGGGGAATTCGACCGCCTGTGCCGCGAACATCTGGTCGGCGAGGAAGGGGAGTTTGCGCGGCGGAGCCGGGTTCAGGATCGCATCCGCCGAGATATAGGCGATGGTGAACCACATCCCCACGGAAAGCGTGGCGATCAGCACAACGGTCCCGATGCCGACCTTCCAGCCTGTGGTCACGATGCCTCCGATGCCGCTTCGAATCAGCGTACCCGAGGCCTTCTGTACGGTCGTCAGTGGCAGGTTGACCTACCCCCGGTATTCATACCACCTGGAGAGTTAGTGTTTCGTCCCTGAGCAGTGGTGCTCCTGCCACGACCTCGGGCGCCGGGGAGCGGTAGCCGAGCGAGCTGTGCGGGCGGATGCGGTTGTAC
>CANFFZ010000099.1 GCA_947446155.1 Chloroflexota bacterium
GGCATGCCGGAGTCGTTCGGCCTTACGTACATCGGTGAGGATGGCGCGGAGCACCGGCCGATGATGATCCACCGGGCGATCCTCGGGTCGCTCGAACGCTTCATCGGCGTTTACATCGAGCACACCAGCGGCCATTTCCCGCTCTGGCTTGCGCCGGTGCAGGCCGTCGTCATCCCGATCGCGGACCGGCACGTGGACTACGCGAACCGTGTGCGTTCGATCCTGCGTGCGCGCGGACTGCGCGTCGAGGTGGACGACGCCTCCGAGCGGATGAACAACAAGATCCGCAAAGCCCAGAATCAGCGCGTGCCGTACATGCTGGTCGTCGGTGACCGAGAGGCCGAGGCGGACGCGGCCGCTGTCCGCGACCGCACC
The DNA here is from genome assembly GCA_947446155.1 of Chloroflexota bacterium. Next base: position 376 of record CANFFZ010000099.1, read on the forward strand.
GGCGACGACCTCGGTGCCCTCCCGATCTTCCAGATCGGCGACCGCCTCGTCGACGAGCGAGATTCGCGGAGCATTCAAGCGCACTAGCAAGCAGGCAGCGGCGCCATCACATGCAGAATGGGGTGCTCACAGGTTGTGCGGCGCTCGAAACTCCGTTGTACAGTCCACCCCGTCCAGGGGACGGCCGCAGGCCGAGGACTCACGGAGGGGACGACATGCGACGTACAGCGGAGCGCTTCGCCATCACAGCGGGATTCGCGATGGCATTCGCGCTGGTGGTCGCTTGCGGTGGCGGAGTCGAGGACGAGAAGTTCGACATCAACAAAGGCGCCCCCGAGGCCGAGGGTGCGGTGAAGGGTTTTATCGAGGGCTGGGTGCAGGCCTCCGGGACCACTCCGGACCAATTCGCGGCCGGCCAAACTCGACGTTTCATCGGTGGTGAACTCGCTGCGCTCGTCGTCGGTGTCCGCACCGGCGGCACCAGCGGCCAGAAGCCAGTCGAGGAAGTCTTCAACGACATCATGAAGACCCCGTTCCCGCCCGACCTCGGCTATGACGTCGTGGAGAGCACGACGCAGGCGACTACTGGTGCCGTCGTGAAGGTCCGACTGAAGTACTCCACCGAGTCCGTGAACAACATGATCAAAGCCGGCAAGATCCAGCCCGCAGACGCCGTCGCGGTATTCGACGCCGTGAAGGTGCAGCCGGTCCGTACCATCACCCTCACCAAGGGCGAAGGCGGCTGGCAGATCACCAAGGTCGAGGGCTAACCCATCGGCAGGGACGCTCGCCCGTCCGGCTTGCCGCCGGTCGGGCGCCATGACAGTCTGACTCGCTGACCGGCACCTCGCCGGCCTCGGTGTCCCGAATCTGGGTTCTCGTGGGAGAGGGTCGCGCGTGTTCCAGCGAGTGCTCATCGCCAACCGTGGCGAGATCGCCCTGCGAGTCCAGCGCACCTGTCGCGAGATGGGCATCGAGACCGTCGCGGTCTACTCCGACCCCGACCGGAACGCCCTGCACGTCCGCAACGCCGACTACGCCGTCCACATCGGCCCCGGCCCGGCGCAGCAGTCCTACCTCGACATCGACAAGATCATCCGAGCGGCCAAAGACACGGGCGCGGACGCGATCCACCCCGGCTATGGCTTCCTCTCGGAAAATCCGAGGTTCGCGGACGCCTGTGCCCTCGCCGGGATCACCTTCATCGGCCCCCCCGCAGACGCGATGCGCGCGCTGGGCGGCAAGATCTCCGGCCGCCGCCTCATGCAGGAGGCAGGCGTCCCCGTCGTTCCCGGTGCGGACAACATCAGCATCGACGACGTCGCCACCGCAAAGCGCGAGGCCGAGCGCATCGGCTTCCCCCTGCTCGTGAAGGCCTCGGCTGGTGGTGGTGGCCGAGGCATCCGTCTCGTCCAGCGTGCCGAGGACCTTGAGAACGCGATGCGCGCCTCCGGATCGGAGGCCTCGTCCTCGTTCGGAGACGCCACGATCTTCCTCGAAAAGTACGTCTCGCCCGCCCGCCACATCGAAGTGCAGATGATCGCGGATGCGCACGGCAACGTCCGTGCCTTCGGCGAGCGCGAGTGCTCGATCCAGCGCCGCAACCAGAAACTCGTGGAGGAGGCGCCGTCCGTCGCCGTCACGCCCGAGATCCGCAAGCGCCTGTGCGACGCCGCCGTCGCTGCCGCGAAGTCCTGCGGCTACCGCAACGCCGGCACCGTCGAGTTCCTCATGGACCGCGAGGGCAACTTCTACTTCCTGGAGGTGAACGCTCGTCTCCAGGTGGAGCACCCCGTCACGGAACTCGTCTACGGCGGTGTCGACCTCGTCGCGCTGCAGTTGCGTGTCGCCGCGGGCGAGGTGCTGCCCGACCTCGATGCCCCCCTGGAGCCGACTGGCTGGGCGATCGAGTGCCGCATCAACGGCGAGAACCCGTACGCGAACTTCGCCCCCTCAGTGGGCCTCATCGACTACCTCCAGGTGCCCTCCGGCCCCGGCGTCCGCTTCGACTCGATGCTCTTCCAGGGCCTTGATGTCCCCGTCTATTACGACTCCCTGCTCGGGAAGTTGATCGTGTGGGCAGAGACGCGACCTCAGGCCATCGAACGGATGAAGCGCGCGCTGAAGGACCTCATCGTCTCCGGCGTGGACAGCAACATCCCGTTCCACCTTGCGCTCTTCGATGAGCCGGACTTCCGCTCGGGTGACTTCAGCACCTCGTGGCTGGAATCCAAGTTCACGATGCCCGAGCTCGCTGAGGACGACCCGCGGTTAGAGACCGCCCTCATCGCTGCTGCCCTCGCCGCCAGCCTGCTCGCCGGGTCATCCGAGGCTGGTGGGGCATCGAAGGCTCCCAACCGCTGGGTACAGGCGTCTCGATCGCAGGCACGACGCGGCATTCGAGTCGAAGGGGGGACACAGGGATGGCGACGCGGCATCGCTTCTCGCTAAACGGCACCCTCCACAACGTCTCCGTCGACGAAGCCGGCGGCCGGATCACCGTGCGCATCGACGACCGCGACCCCATCGAGGTGGACGCGACCACCGAAGGCGTCCCCGGCCTGTTCTCGATCGTCCGGGACGGCCGCCCGAGCCGCGCCTACGTCACCCGAGACGGCAAGAACCTCCGCGTCATCGTGGACGGGCGCTCCTTCGTCCTTGCCCCCGGCACTGGCAACCGCGAGCGCGGCGCCGCCGGTGGCCTGGCTGATGCTCCCGGGAAGATCACTGCCCCCCTCGCCGGCGTGGTCGTCGAGGTACGCGTGAAGGTGGGCGACCGCCTCGAGCCCCGTCAGGTCGTGGCCGTCGTCGAGGCGATGAAGATGCAGAACGAGGTCCAGACGGCCCTGGCGGGCACGGTGACGGCTGTGAAGGCCCAGCAGGGGGAGCGCGCCGAGAAGGGCGAACTCCTCGTGGAATACACCCCGGACGCCACCGCATAACCCTCGGCCCTGATGCCCGCCGAGGCGTCCCGAGTCCCCACGAGGGCCCTCGAAGGCCTGTGCGGGGGCCGGTGCCGTCGGAACGCCGTCTCCGAGCGCGCGTGCTGTAGAATGTCCACCTAACGCGGCTGCCGCTGGCGCTGCACCGGAAGAGGAGCGCTTCGATCCCGAAGGAATTGCGCATCAATGAGCAGATCCGAGTCCCTCAGGCTCGGGTGATCCGGGGCGACGAGCAGCTCGGGATCATGTCTGGCTGGGACGCCCTGCGCCTCGCCGAGGAATTCGGAATGGACCTCGTCGAAATCGCGCCGACGGCCTCGCCGCCCGTGGTCAAGATCATGGACTACGGCAAATTCAAGTACGAACAGGCCAAAAAGGAACGGGACGGCCGCCGCGGCTCCAAGCAGGTGGAGTTGCGCGAAGTCCGGATGAAAGTGAAGATCGACAGGCACGACCGCGACTTCAAGATCCGCACCGCCCGCAAACTCTTGCTGGAGGGCGACAAGGTCAAAGTCTCCGTCATGTTCCGGGCGCGTGAGATCACCCACCCAGAGGTCGCCCAGGCACTCCTCACGGAGTTCCACGAGGCCCTGAAAGACGTTTCCGACCTGGAGAAGTCCCCCGGACTCGAAGGGCGCTTCATGACTATGGTGCTGGACCCGAGCAAGAAGGCGGCCGCGGCTGCCCTCATCCGGGCCCGCGAAGAGAAGAAAGTCGTGGCCGTGGAGGCCACCCCGGTCGCCGCCGAGTAGGCGTGGTCGACCGAGGCCTGAGGGAGCGTTTCCGTGCCGAAGATGAAGACCCACAAAGGCACAGCGAAGCGCGTGCGCGTCACCGCCACCGGCAAGCTGATGCTCCGCACCTCCAACCCGAAGCGCGCCAAGCGTTCTCGTCCGCACATGTACGACAACCGTCGTGACTCCGTCGCGGACCCGACGCTCGTCCGTGCCCTGAAGCGCAACCTCCCGTACGCCGGCTAGCCCGGCTCAGACTCTGACCCCCAGCACGAAGGACTGACCCCATGCCTCGAACTCGTAACCGCGTCCAGACCCGCGAACGCCACCGCAAAATCTTCGAGGTCACCAAGGGCCACCGAGGCAAGAAGCGCACGAATATCAAGGTCGCCCACCAGGCGATGATGCACGCGCTGCGCTACGCCACGATCCACCGCCGCGACAAGAAGAACGACTTCCGCGAACTCTGGATCGTCCGTATCAACGCCGCCGCCCGCCTGCACGGCCTCACCTACAGCCGCCTGATGGACGGCCTCAAGAAGGCTGGCGTCGACCTCAATCGCAAGATCCTCGCCGACCTCGCCGTCCGCGATGACGCCGCGTTCGCCCAGGTCGTCGCCCAGGCCAAGACCGCCCTCGGCCAGTAGCCCCCACCTTCCGAGGTGTACGAACGAGCCCGCCAACGGGCGGCCCTCGTTGTTATGTCGCTACCAAGATCTAAGTCAGCCCGACGCCCCCGACCGGTTCGATCGTCGTCTGGCTCTCGAAGCCGGCGATCAGCGGCATTGCCTTCGCGATCGCAGCCTGCACCTGGGGGAGCGACAGCGAGGCGTCATGACTCGCCTCACGGTCCCAGACGTCCGTGATCCAGATCGCATTGGGCTCCTTCGCGTCCTTCGCCACGATGTAGGCGAGGCAGCCCGGCATTCCACCGGTACCTTCGAGGAGGATGCCAAGCACCTCGTCGCGCTTGTCGGGTACTGCCAACATCTTGCCGATCAGTCCGTACATCTCAGACTCCCTCGCCCACCGGCCTCGCCCGGTTGAGGTCGATCTCCACACCCGCCACTCGATGCCACCCGTCCGGCAGCACGGGGTGCGGCCACGCCGGATCGGGACGCCACAAGGCCCATGAGCCATCGAAGGGGTGGGCGCGGGACTCGATGGCGGCGATGAGGCGTTCGGCCTCGGCGTGGAAGAGCGCGGACTCCCACTCGTACGTCAGGCCCGAGGCGACCGCCGCCGCCAGTTGCTCGACGTCCTTGCGCGACCAGACGAGGTCGGGCGCCATGACGAGGTCCAGGCGGTTGTCGGTGGTATCGATGCCGATCGCGGTGCGAACGTAGCGCGACTGGATGTTCACCTTGTAGCCGCGCAGGTAGCCCTCGGGCGCCTGCCACAGAGGGCTGCGTACGCCTTCGATGCCTTCGAAGTGGACCTCGACGGCATGCTCGGCGTCGTGCGGGATGACCCGAAGGACGGGCGCGCGGGGCGTGTACGTCGGGGGTAGGGCGCCCTCGTTCCCCAGGGTGCCGAGGGGAATCGCGGCGGCGCGGAGGTTCGCGTCCGTGAAGCGGCGGTTCTCGATTGTGACGCCCGCCGGCTGGAAGAGGATCAGGTGCGCTTCCGAGTCCTCGACCACGATCTGCGGCCAACCCTGCGCGATGCCGTCGTCGTGCCCCACGAAGCGCAGGACGATCGTGTCGCCGGGGGACCATCGAGGGTGCATCGAGCCTCCCTCAGGCGCGCGTTACGTTCGCTGCTCCGCGCCGAGCTCGCGTTCGAGGCGCTTGAGGACGCGCGCCTGCTCTTTGTTCGCGTCGTCCGAGGTCAGTGTGCGGTCTGCGGCCTGGTAGCGGATCGAGAGCGCCACCGACTTCTTGCCCTCGGGCAGGCGGCCGCCCTTGAACACGTCGAAGACCGAGGCGGACACCACCAGCGAGGACTGCTCGATGATCGCCTGTAGCGCGCCCGCCGTGGTCGCGTCGTCCACGACGACGGCGAGGTCCTGCGTGACGGCGGGGAAACGTGAGAGCGACTTCGTAGCGCGGCGTCGAGGCAGGTGCGGGAGCAGCCGCGCCAGGTCGATCTCGAACAGCAGCACGGGCTGGTCGATGCCGAACGCGTCGAGGGTGTCGGGGTGGACCACGCCCAGGATGCCGAACGGCTGCACCTCGGAGGTTTGGCCCGCTGCCTCGAGGCGGGCGACGTGGCCGGGGAGCATGCCGTACTCGTCGTGGCTGGCGTACGTCGTGGTGACGCCGAGGGCGCCCAGTGCGGCCTCCAGCGCGCCCTTCGCGTCGAAGAAGTCGAGGCGGCGGGACGTAGCGCGGTTCCAGCGGTCGACCTCGAAGCCGGCGAGGGCGCCCGTGACCTGCTCATGCTCCTCGGGCAGCACGCGTCCCGACTCGCGGACAGGGAGGAAGGCGCGTGCCGCCTCGAAGATCGCCACCTGCTCCGCGCCGGCGTTGAGGTTGCGTGCGACGGTTTCGAGGATCGAATGACGCAGCGTCGGGCGCATCAGTTCGCGGTCGGACGACTGCGTGTTCTTCAGCCGCAGCGGCCGGATGATCTCGAGGTCTTCGCGCGAGATCACGCGCTCCAGCACCGCCGTCGTGGTCAGGCTGTACGAGATGATCTCCTGCAACCCGGCGGCCACGAGGGCGTCCGAGAGCCGTGCGCGCAGGTCGAGGATCGGCGCCGGCTCCCACGCCGGGATGCCGCCCACCATCGCGGTCGCCGGCAGCCGGTCGAACCCCGCGAGGCGCACGACCTCCTCCGCGAGGTCGTCCGGGATGCTGATGTCCGTGCGCCACCACGGGACGCGCACGGTGAACCCGTTGCTCGAGGCGTCATTCGCCAGCACCTCGAAGCCGAGGGTCGTGAGGATGGTCTCCACCTCGCGAGTGGTGACGTGGAAGCCGATCACGGTGTCGAGGCGCGCGCGGGTGATGCTCACCTCGGGCGCGATGTACGGCGTCGGGTAGGCGTCGACGCGACCGGACCGCGCGGTACCGCCCGCCACTTCGACCAGCAGCTGCGTGGCACGCTTCGAGGCCGCCAGCGCCAGTTCGGCGGAGAGGCCGCGCTCGAACCGGCCGCTCGCCTCCGACCGCAGTGCGAGGCGTGTCCCCGTGCGGCGGATGCTCACCGGGTCGAACCGCGCCGACTCCAGCAGGATCCGCGTCGTGCTCGCTGTGACCTCGGTCGCCTCGCCACCCATCACCCCCGCGAGGGCGATCGGGCCGCGCGTGTCCGTGATCAGCAACGTGTCCGGCGTCAGTGCCCGCTCGACACCGTCGAGGGTGCGCAAGGTCTCGCCGGGCTTCGCCGTGCGGACGCCGACTTCGCCCTCCACGCGGTCGAGGTCGAAGGCATGCAGCGGCTGGCCGAGTTCGAGCATCACGTAGTTCGTCACGTCCACGACGTTGTTGATCGGACGCTGGCCCGCGGCGCGCAGGCGCGCCTGCATCCACTCCGGCGACGGGCCCACCGTCACGCCCTCGATCACCGTCGCGATGTAGCGCGCGCACAGCGCGGGGTCATCGATGCGGACCGAGACGACCTCGGAAGTCGCGCCGCCCGACTCGGCGTACTCCGACGCAGGCATCGAGGACTGCCCGCCGACGATGGCGGCGACTTCGCGCGCGACGCCGGTCATGCTCATCATGTCGGCGCGGTTTGGCCACACGTGGACATCGAGGATCACGTCGCCCAGGTACTCGACCAGCGGCGTGCCTACCGGGGTGTCCGAGGGCAGCACAATGATGCCCTCGTGGTTCTGGGAGAGCCCGAGTTCCATCTCGGAGAGCACCATCCCGGCC
>CANFFZ010000100.1 GCA_947446155.1 Chloroflexota bacterium
AGTGCGCTACTTCAAGCGCGACGAGAACAAGGACATGATGTCCGAGTTCCTCAAGAACGGTGAGTTCGAGTCCATCCCGGCGATCGTCCTGTACGACCGCGACCACAAGTACCTGGGCCACTGGATCGAGCGCGCCGACAAGGCGAACGCGGAGATGCCGGCCCTACGCGAAGTCCTCGCGGACGTCGAGCGCGACACCCCCGCCTGGGAAGAGGCCCGCGCGAAGTACAACGTGGCGACGTGGGAGTACGCGGAGGGCTGGCGCGATGCACAGGCCTCCGAGATCCGCGCCCTCATCGAGGAAGCCCTCGGTTAGTCCTCGGCTGACGCAATTACAGAGAGGCCGCCCGATGGGCGGCCTCTCTCGTTGTCCGGTGAATCCGAGGATCTAGCCCCGCTCGTCGACCTCGTCGAAGCGCTGGGCACGAGTCGGCCGCGAGCGCGGCTCGTCGTCGTCGACGACAGCAGCGGGGGCCGTGCGACGCAGCCGAGGCGGCTCACCCTCGATCTCGCTGCGGGGACGGGCGGTGACGCGGGGAGCGGCGCAGTACGGGCAGTGTCGCCATTGCACGTGGAGCAGCCGGCCGCACTGCTGGCAGGCCTGCTTCAGCGCCGTCGCGCAGTGCGCGCACACGACGAAGTCAGGCTGGGCTGGGCGACGGCAGTTCGGGCAAACGTTCTGGTTGTGGAGTTCCGTGAGGATCACGTTCTCCTCGAGCTGGCGGTCGTAGGAGTCCTGCAGCGTCTCGCGCGGGCGCAACACGAGGTACACCGGGAGTCCGGCGATCGGGAACACGACCGCGATGGCGATCGCGACGATCTGCGTCGCCATGTCGTCCGTGCGCTGGCGCACGTCGCGGTATACCCACGCGATCGAGGCGAGCCACATGATCAGGAAGTAGGAGCCGAACAGGAACGCCAGCAGGCGGATCGCCGACTCCAGGCTTCCGCCTGGCCAGCCGATCAGCACACTAGTTGCGAGGCCTCGATCCAGCATCGGAACTCCGTCCTCCACCCATCATGAAGGCTACCACGCGAGCCCCGAGGACGCGCTTGCAGCAGGTTTCACGGAGCGTGGAGAGGAGTGTGGACGGCGGCGCCCGTGTACCGAACGCCTGCCTACAATCGCAGGATGCCCGCATCTCACGATCTGTTGAACGAGGCCCAGCGCCGCGCCGTCATGGCGTCCGGCGGCCCCCTGATGATCCTCGCCGGACCGGGGTCAGGGAAGACGCGCGTCATCGCGCACCGCATCGCCTTCCTCGTCGAGGAGCGGCACGTCCCGCCCTGGCGGATCATGGCCGTGACGTTCACGAACAAGGCCGCCCGCGAGATGCGTGAACGTGTCGAGGACCTGCTCGGCTCCGCCGCCTCGGAACTCGCGATGGGGACGTTCCACTCGATCTGCGCGCGCATCCTGCGGCGTGACGGCGAGCCGATCGGCCTCTCGCGCGACTTCGCAATCTACGACACGGACGACCAGATGTCGCTGATCCGTGGCATCGAGTCCGAACTGGACATCGACCCGAAGCGCTTTCCGCCGCGGGCCGTGCTTTCCGCGATCTCGACAGCGAAGAACGAGCAGCGCGGGCCCGAGCAGTTCCAGCGCCAGGCTGACTCCTACTACGAAGAGATCGTGGCGCGCGTGTACACGAAGTACGAAGCCGCGCTGCGTCGCGCTGGCGCGGTCGACTTCGATGACCTTCTCGGGCGCACCCTCGAACTCTTCGATGGTTTCCCGGAGGTCGCCGAGCGGTACGCGGAGCGCTACCTGCACGTGCTGGTAGACGAGTTCCAGGACACCAACCTCGTGCAGTTCCGGCTGGCGCGGATTCTTGCGGGGACGCATCGCAACCTGACCGTGGTGGGTGACCCCGACCAGTCGATCTACTCGTGGCGCGCGGCGGATATCCGCAACATTCTCAACTTCGAAGAGGACTTCCCGGACGCCACCACGGTGCTGCTGGAGCAGAACTACCGCTCGACGGGCCACATCCTGCGCGCCGCCCACGCCGTCATCGCCCGCGCGGAGGGCCGGCCGGAGAAGCGCCTCTGGACCGAAAACCCCGAGGGCTCCAAGGTCATCGAGTTCGAAGCCGACTTCAGCGAAGAAGAAGGCCTCTTCATCGCGGGCGAGATCAACAAACTCGTGCGCAGCGGGCAGGTGAAGCCCGCGGGCGTCGCCGTGATGTACCGCACGAACGCACAGTCCCGCGCCATCGAGGAAGCGTTTCTGGCCCGTGGCGTGCGCTATCGCATCGTGGGTGGCACGCGGTTCTACGACCGCGCCGAGGTTCGCGACCTGCTCGCCTACCTCCGCCTGATCCACAACGAGTACGACACCGTCGCCTTCCGTCGCATCGTGAACGTGCCCAACCGAGGTATCGGCGACAAGACGGCCGGCGAGGTGGTCGCGGGCGCTGCCGAACTCGGCCTCTCCCCGATCTCCGGCGCCCACCGCACCGTCCGTGGTGACGACGAGGCTAGCGCGATCCCGAAACTCGCCCTCCGATCGCGGCAGGCGCTCGCGGTCTTCCTCGACTTGATGGACGCGGTCAGCCGCGAGCGCGAGCACCTCTCCGTCGCCGACCTTCTCGACCGCGTCCTCGCGCGGATCAACTACAAGGAGTACCTGGAGAAGCACGACCGTGACCACGCGGAGACGCGCTGGGAGAACGTGCAGGAACTCCGTGCCGTCGCCGCCCAGTACGAAGAGGTCGAGCGTGAGGCCTCGCTGTCCGCCTTCCTCGAAGAGGTGGCGCTGGTCTCAGACATCGACGACCCGGGGGCGGAAGCACCAGACGCCGTCACGCTCATCACCCTCCACGCCGCCAAGGGCCTTGAGTACCCCGTGGTGTTCATCGCGGGCATGGAGGAGGGGCTGCTGCCTCACTTCCGCGCCATCGAGGCGATGCCCGACCGCACGCAGATGGAGGAGGAACGGCGCATCTGCTACGTCGGTATGACACGCGCGCGCGACCGGCTGTTCCTGACGCGCGCACGGCGTCGCTTTATGTACGGTTCGATCCGTGCCCACCCCGCTTCGCGCTTCCTCGCGGATATCCCCAACGAAGAAGTCTCCGCGCCGGGTGGCGAAGCACGACGCGGCGACACGATGTCGCCGCGGGGGCTCCGTGCCGCGGCCGCTGCTCGCCGAGAAGAGGACTTCGAGGCGCAGCCGGGGTTCTCACCGGGAGACCGGGTGCGACACAGCACGTTCGGCGTCGGGGTGGTGATTGCCGTCGCGCTCCAGGGCGGCGACCAGCAGGTCACCGTCGCGTTCCCCGATCAGGGCGTGAAGAAGCTCCTGCAGTCGTTCGCACGCCTCGATCCCGTCTCGCACGATTAGCCGGGGCTAACTCGGGATCCGGCCGAAGCGCATGCGCGCCTCCACCTGCTGCAGGACGTCGCCCCGCCCGATGATGCCCGTGAGCCGCCCGTCGTCGATGACGGGCCACTGGTGCAGGTCGCGCTCGACCATGAGCCGCATCGCCTCGCTGACCGAGGTCTTCGGTGTCACCGTCACCACGTTTGCGACCGGCACCATGATCTCGGACGCCCGCGTCTCCGCGAGGCGTTCCCGGGGCACTCGAATGAGGTCGGTCACCGTCAGCAGGCCGGTGACCGCGCCGTCGCGCGAGAGCAGGATGCAGCGCTCTCCGCGCGCCACCACGCGGTCGTTGATGATCACGAGCAGCGAGGTGCCTGCGTCGACGGGCTCGGGCGGATCGCGCATCACATCGCTCACGACGAGGGGCGCCAGCATCCGGTCGGCGATCACCTGCCCGAGCGCGGACTCCGAGGCCGACTTCAGGAAGTAGCCGATCAGCACATACCAGGCGCCCGCTAGCCACACGAACAGCAGCCACAGCGAGCCGCCCACGATCATGATCCATGCGATCCCGGTGCCGACGGCGGCCGCGATCCTCGTCGCGCGGGTGAGGTCACCGGTGCGCGCCCACGCCGCCGAGCGGAACACCCGGCCACCATCCAAGGGAAAGCCGGGCAGCAGGTTGAACAGTCCGAGCGTCACGTTCGCGAAGCCGAGGTAGAGCGCCACCTTACCTACCTCGTTGCTCGTGGCGCTTCCTGCCGCGACGAGCACGATCCCGAGCACCAGCGACAGCAACGGACCAGCGATCGCGACGCGGAACTCCTGGCCGGGCGTCTTCATCTCGCCCTCGATGTTCGAGACGCCGCCGAAGATGAACAGGGTGATCGAGGGCACCTTCATCGCGTAGCGCTAGGCGACGAAGGCGTGTGACAGTTCGTGCAGCAGGACGGAGACGAAGAAGGCGATCGCGCAGCCAATCGCCCACGCCCAGCGCTTGGGCGCGCTCCATTGGAACTCCTCGGCAAAGAAGCCAGTGGCGAGCGGCCAGGAGATGAGGGCCGCGACCGCCAACCACGACCAATGCACACGGATCGCGATCCCGCGGATCCGCCCGATCACAAGGCCCTGGCCCAGGTTCATGTGCGTCCTCGGTGCGTCGCGTCACGCTGACGTCCCGATACGATGGTAGGGCACCCCGCGTCCCACCCGAGGATCTCCCGTGTCGTCGCTTCTCCTCCCTGTCCTGACCGTCCTGATCGTGCTGGTCGCGTCACCGGTGGCCATCGGCCTCTTCCTCCCGGTGCGCCACATCGTCACCCGCAGCGTGGTCATCCAACAGCCGCGCGAGGTGATCTGGGCGCGCATCGTGGACTTCGCCGGACAGCGCGGATGGCGACCGGACGTGGAGCGCCCCGTCCGCCTCGATGACCACGACGGGCACGAGGTCTGGCGCGAAGGCGGGGACATGGCCCTCGAAACGATCGAGGCAGTGCCACCGGGACTCCTCGTCCGGCGGGTAGTGGCGAATAGGATGTCCGGAGGCACCTAAACGGTCACGCTCCGTCAGGCGCCGGGTGGCACCGAGGTCGCCGTGACGGAAGCCGGCGAGGTCTACCACCCGCTCTTCCGCACGGTGAGCAAATTCATCATCGGGCACGACCGGACGGTCACCGGCTACCTCGCGAGGTCGTTCGGCGAGACCGGTGTCGTGCGGGAAGGATCCAACTGATGGCGACAGACCTGATCGCTGAGGCCAGCATCGAGATTGCCGCGCCCGTAGCGCGTGTCTGGGCGGCGCTGACCGAGCCCGCGCTCGTGAAGCAGTACTTCTTTGGCACGGAGATGGCGACGGACTAGAAGGTCGGCAACCCCATCACCTATCGAGGCGAGTGGGGGGGGGGCAAGCCATACGAGGACCTCGGCACCGTGCTCGAGTTCGAGCCACAGCGCCACCTCGCGTTCTCGTACTGGAGCAACTTCTCTGGCGTCGCCGACACTCCGGAGAACCGCCAGCGCATCGACCAGCGCGTGGAGGATCGAGGCGGTTCGACCCTCGTCACAATGTCGCAGGACAACGTCCCGAACGAGGAAGCGCGCGACCACTCCGCCGCCAACTGGGCGATGGTGCTGGGCGAGATGAAGAAACTGCTCGAGGGCGGCGCCTAGCCGGCGCCTGATCGCCCTCGATACTGGCTAGTACCGCACAGCCGTCACGCTGACGATCGGCGGCAGCGTCCCCGGCAGGCGCTGCCGCCGATCGTCACCATCGGCCGAGGCGTAGACCGCGCCGTTTGTCGTGCCGACGTACACGCCCCCCTCGTCGTCGGTGTCCATGCCCTCGCGGTAGACGCTCTGATAGTCGTTCGGCCCCGGGAGGCCCTCGGTCAGGCAGGTCCACGAGGCGCCGGCATCACGCGTGCGCCAGACAGCGAACTGGCCGTCCACGACACGGAAGTTGTCCGCCTCGAAGGTCAGCGGGACGACGAAGGCAGCGCCGTCGCCGGTCTTCGAAACGGCGATCGGGAAACCGTGGAACGAGGGCAACCCCTGGGTCACATCGTCCCAGTGGTCGCCGCCATCGTCCGACCGGAAAACGCCGACGTGCGTCTGGGCCCACAGTCGCTGCGGGTTGGTCGTGTCGAGGCGCATCTTGTGCATCTCGTTCACCGCTTCCGGGTCGACTCCGGGCGGCACGGGGAAGTCCTGGTTCGCGAACGGCGGGTAGTTCACCGCGAACTCTTCCCACATCTTCTTCTGCATTGGGTTCGTCGCAATGGCACGATGGGAGCAGATCTCCCAGGTCTTGCCACCGTTGCGGGTCACATAGGTCCCGCCGGTCGCGACGGAGATGTACATGCAATCCGGATCGGTCGGGTGCAGCGCGATCGTGTGAAGCGTCGATGCGCCGCCGCCGCTCTCGCCCCAGAACTGCCGCCACGGGTGGTTGTTGACCTCGTCGACCGGGGCCCAGGTCTCGCCCCAGTCCTCGCTGCGGAAGAGGCCCGCGGGCTGCGTGCCGGCATAGACGACCCCCGGCTGCGAGGCGATCGCGGGCTGGATGTTCCAGACGGAGGCTACTGTCGCGCCCATGTCCGCCGGGAACGCGAGGCCGGTCGAGCGCTGGTCCCAGGTCGTGCCCGCGTCGTCGCTGCGCGCGACGTACGGGCCCCATGCCCAGTGCCCACCGGAAGCGAACAGTCGAGGCGTCCCGCGCCGCGTGTCCACGTTCATGTGGGACACGCTCCAGCCCGGCATCATCGGCTTGGAGATCGTCTAGGAGGTACGGGCGGCGTCAGAGGTGTAGACCCACGCACCCTTCCGAGTCCCCACGAGCACACGCACAACGGCCATCGATCACTCCTCAACGCACCCGGTCGGACGTGGAACACCGAGGGCAAAGTGTATCGCCACCGTTGGTGTCCTCGAAGGGGTGTATGGCGCCCGGACGGTTCCTACGCGAGCAGCGAGGCGAGTGCGGCGTCGTCGAGGGCGGCAGCGATCAGTTCGCCAGCGCGCTCCACCTTCGCTGCGTGCGAGAACGGCGCGGTGCCGTACAGGCCCTCGATGTCACGCACGGTCTCGACCGTGCCCTCCGGTGCCAGCAGGACCGTCGTCGTGCGGCTCGCACCGGCGCGATCGAGGAGGTACGGGCTCGGATCGTTGCCGCCGGACAACACCAGCACCTCGGCGCCGGTGATCAGCGCCGCGAGGCCCAGGTCGGTCTTCTCCGCACGGCAGACGACGGCCTTTCGCGGGAACCGCTCGAAGTACGTGTCCGCCGAGTCGTGAGAGATCGCGCCGATGACGATGTGCTCGATGACCGCGCTGTCGCCTTCTTGCGACCGTACGAGGACGCGCGCGCGTGCGGTCTCGGCGATCTGCCCGACGGTCGGCGCTGCCAGCAGGCGATCCTCGGGCAGTGTCAGCGCGCCGCCCTTGCGCGCGCGGTTCAGGATCGTGAGCGCAGCACCCGAGGGCGCTCCGGACCCGCCGTCCACGGCGACGAGTTTCGCGCCGAGTCGTGAGGCGAGCGCGGCGGCGTCGGCGCCAGCGGGTGCCTCGATCACCACGACGGCGCCATCCGGCACAGCGGAAGCGTCGACGGGCGAACCGGAAGCCGAGCAGAAGTCGAGGGTGGCAAAGACGGCGGCGTCCGATGCGGCACGGTCATCGCCCGACAGGCGCTCGAGGCGCACCTCGTGGCCAGCGTAGGCAAGGCGATGCGCGAGGCCGACGGCGACCGTGGTCGCGCCTGCGCCGGGCGTACTGGCCGCTACCAGGATGCGGGTCATCCGCCGTCCATCCGCAGACCTCGG
>CANFFZ010000101.1 GCA_947446155.1 Chloroflexota bacterium
AAACAGCACCATGAGCCAGTAGGCGAACACGCCGACATCCATGAAGGAGACGGCCCACGGGAAGATAAACACGGCCTCCACGTCAAAGATGACGAAGAGGATGGCGTACAGGTAGAAGCGCATGCCCACATTGGTGGAGGCGCGCCGGAGCGGAAGCATGCCGCATTCGTAGGTGGTGCCCTTGTCCCGGCCCGGGGAGAACGGGGCGAGCAGTCGGGAGGCGATCAGGGCGGTGAAGACGAGGATGAAGCCGATGCCGACGCCAAGTAGGACTGGCAGGTAGTTCGAGAAGAGTGCGTTGGCCTCGTTCACCGGGTGTTCGGCCTTCCAACGCGCCGTCGATAGGCATGAAAACGGTGCCGAGAACGGCATCTACCCACCGATTTCGGAGCGTAGGCGTGGGTGTAGTGAGTGTCAACGAATCCAGATCGGTGGACGCGAGGCGCAACGTGACATCGGCACACGCGGCCCGTACTGCCGCGCTCCGGGAACGGCCTGTCCCGAGGGCAAAGCGAGAGCCACCCGGGTGGGTGGCTCTCGTGGCGCGGCCTCGACACCACCCGAGGGTGGTGCGGCTTGTCGAGGTCGCGAGGTTGGCCCCTTGGGTGGGGGCTACTTGACCTTGGCCAACTTCGGCGCGGGGCCGCCGTTGACGATGGCCTTCAGGCCGGCGGCGGCCGTGAACTTCGGCGCCTTGCTCGCGGCGACCTTGATCGCCTCGCCGGTTTGCGGGTTGCGGCCCATGCGGGCCTTGCGCGCGACGCGGCTGAACTTGCCGAGGCCCGGGTAGGCGACGTCGTCGCCAGCCTTCACCTTGGCCTGGACAACGTCACGGAAGGCGTCCAGCACGCGCTCGGCGTCGCTGTTGGCGGTCCCGGCTTGAGCGGCGACGAGCGTCACCAATTCACCCTTGGTCATCGTGGTCCTCCGAGAAACTCCCCGCCGCAGCGGCCCGGTCGGACCAAACTCGCGGCTCAAGCGATTACGCGGGTCATCATTTACCTCGATGGCCGTCCTGTCAAGGGGTTTTTCAACAGTTGGGGGGGTGAATCGCCAGTTTTTCCGCCAGATCGCCGACGGGCTGCGGCGGAACGCCAGCGGACGCGCGGGATTCGAGGTCACCCACATACAAATCCCAGACGGTGGGCGGTCGGGAGGCCTGCGAGGCAGATCGAGGTCGTCAGCGGGTGAGCCATCGGGGGCGCTAGCATGCCGAACGGTTGAGTCGAGGTCAGGAGGACGTGGATGACGAACGCGAAGCCGCAATTCGGAGGGCCCGGGGCGAGGGCATATCACGAGGCCTGGTCCCCACGATCTTTGAGCCGTACGCCCGAGACCTCGGCGAACGCCTGCCCATCTCCGCTGGGATGCGCGTCCTCGAGACGGCCGCCGGTACGGGCGTCGTCACCCGCGCCCTCCTGGATCGGATGCCGCAGGACGCGCGCCTGGTCGCAACCGACCTGAGCGAGGACATGATCGCGATCGGCCGCGAACAGGTCGGAGACGACCCACGCCTCGAATGGCGCCCCGCGAATGCTCAGGCGTTGCCATTCCCAGACGCCTCATTCGACACGGTGGTGTGTCAGTTCGGCGTGATGTTCTTCCCGGACAAGGCACTGGCAATGCGTGAGGCAAAGCGAGTCCTGAAGCCCGGTGGGGCGCTCCTGCTCAATGCGTGGGACGACTTTGCCCACAACGGTTTCGCCCGGGTCATGAAAGAGACCCTGACACTCCTGTTCCCCGCGGATCCCCCTGCGTTCGTCAACGTCCCATTCAGCTACTCCGATCCCTCCGTGATGCACACGCTGCTCGAGCAGGCTGGGTTCGTCGATGTCCAGGTGCGTCACGTGGAGCACGTGGCCGTGAGCGAGAGCGCGGAGCGGTTCGCACGAGGCTTCGTGTTCGGTACTCCGATCCTTGCCGAGATTCAGGCGCGAGGCACATCGGACGCTGAGGCCGTGACGGCAGAACTGGCTCGACGACTCGGGGAGCTCTGTGGGGCAGCCCCGCATCGAAGCCCGATCCGTGCGCTCGTCGCCTCGGCGAGGGCCTAGCCCCGCTACCGCTTGAGCCACCGGGTGAGCAGCCGCTCCGCCGCCACCTCGACGGTCGGGGCGGGATCGTGCCGGGTGGCCTCGCGGGTGGCGCGATCAGGCGTGGCGGCCTCGGCATCAGCGATCGAGGCGGGGCGAGCCTCGATCTGGCCGGCGACGGCGAGGCACGGGCGACCGACCTCCGCGGCGACGGCAGCGACATGCGCGACCGCCTTGCCGTAGGCCGTCTGGGCGTCCAGCGTGCCCTCTCCGGTGATGACGAGGTCAGCCGCCTCGATGCGTGTGCGCAGGCCGACGACCTCGGCGACGAGGGCGGCGCCGGGCTCGATACGCGCGCCAGGCACCGCTGCCAGGAGGCCGCACGCGAGGCCGCCCCCAGCGCCCGCGCCGGCCCTCGACACCACGTCCACGCCGAGGTCAGCGCGCAGCCGCTCGGCCCAGCGCCCGAGCGCGGCCTCGAGGGCGGGGGCCTGCCAGTCGCGCACGCCCTTCTGCGCGCCGTAGACGGCGGTAGCGCCCTCGAAACCGAGAAGCGGGTTGCGGACATCGACGGCGATGCGCAGGTCGACCGGCGGCAGCGGCGCGCCGCGTTCGATCCGAGCGAGACGGGTGAGGTGGATCGCGCCAGCCGGGAGCGCATCGCCAGCCGCATCGAGCAACCGCATGCCGAGGGTCTGCGCGAGGCCGGCGCCACCGTCGTTCGTCGCGGTGCCCCCGACGCCGAGGACGATGCGACTCGCACCTCGGGCGATGGCATCGAGGACGAGCGTGCCGACGCCAGCGCTCGAGGCGGCGAGTGGGTCGCGATCCGACTCCGGGATGAGGACGAGGCCACAGGCGGCGGCACTGTCGATGACCGCGAGCAGACCGTCTCCGCCGGGTGCGCCCCCGATCAGGGCGTACTCGGCATCGACGGGTGCGCCGAGCGGGCCTGCGGCGCGGACGCCGACGGAGCGACCGCCGAGGGCGTGCGCGATGGTCGAGGCGGTGCCGGGGCCACCATCGGCGAACGGGAGCAGGTCGACCTCGATGGTGATACGGGCCTCGGCGGCGGCGCGCTGGAGACCGCGCGCGATCGTCTCGGCGGCCTCAGCGGCGGTCAGCGAGCCTTTGAACTCCTGGGGGACGACGAGGATCCGCACGCGTCGTGCCTTCCGATTCTGGTGTTGGGCTAGCGCCAGCCCATCGCTTGCATGACGGCACCGATCAAGATCGAGGCGACGTAGATGTAGCCGATGAGCATGAGGCGACCGCGAAGCCTTCGGAACTGGGCTGGGCGCAGGAAGTAGAGGTACGCGCCGTAGCCGAGGCCCACGACGAACAACGCGGAGAGGATGGTGCGGATCGCGTTGGACACGAGGGCCTCCGAGCCGCATCGTAGCGTGACGCACTCGTTGAGCCGTGCGCGTGGAGGTTGTTGATGCGCTATCGACGTCTGGGCCGCACCGACTGGATGGTCTCCGAGGTCGGCCTCGCCCTGCGCGCACTCGAAGGCGTCGACGAAGCAGCAGCGGGCGCGACGCTCGGTGCGGCGCTGGCCCAGGGCGTGACGCTGGTGGTGGTGGACGCGCGCGAGCACGAGGGCGGCGTGGAGCCGCTGATCGGGCGCGTGACCACGAGTGAGCGTCCTCGGCTGGTGGTGCTCTCGCGCTTCGAGCGGCTCGCTGACGCCTCGTCGTTTGGGGCGCAACTACTGGCCGCCGGCAAGCGCATCAGCGACCTCGGCTACCTCGACGTCGCACTGTTCGCGCAGGTGCCGGATCCCGCGCAGCGCGGCGTACTCGCATCGCTTGCGTCGACGCGCACGGTGCGCGCGTGGGGCATCGAGACGGGGGACGCCTCGAGCGCCGCGCAGGCATTCGAGGCTGGCGCGAAGGTCCTCGTCGCCCCCGCCGACGCGAGCGAAGCGCTACTGGCGAGCGCCGCCGCGGCCGGGGTGGGCGTGATCCTCGATGGCGACGGCACCTCGATCGGTGGGGCGCTGGCGGACGTGCGGGTCGCCTCCGTGGTGGTGGAGGCGATCGGTGCCGCCGAGGTGGGCGCGCTCGCGACCGCCGCGCGGGGGTAGGCGAGGGTACGGGCGGCCTCGGCGTACGCTGGAAGCGCAGCGCAGGAGGCCATGATGCCCGAGTACGAACCCAGCCCGACCGAGTGGGTCCGCAACCAGGTCGAGCTCATCGAGTCCACCGACGGCCGCGAGGGCACCACGATGCGTGGCATGGCGGTGGTGCTGGTGACACACAAGGGGCGCAACTCAGGCGCGGTACGCAAGACCCCGCTGATGCGTGTCGTCGACGGCGACAACTACCTGCTGGTCGCCTCGATCGGTGGCGCGCCGAAGCACCCGGTCTGGTACTACAACCTCGTCGCCGACCCGGACATCACGGTGCGTGACGGCACGAAGGTGCAGCAGATGCACGCCCGCCTCGTGACCGACGAGGCCGAGCGAGCCCGCCTCTGGCCGATCGCCGTGGCCGCCTTCCCGAACTACGCGGAGTACCAGACGAAGACGACACGGGTGATCCCAGTGTTCGTGGCGGAGCCGAAGTAAGCAGCGCGTAGCAACACTCGGTCAGCGGCAAGACCAGCCGCCGAGCACATCAGCCCGCAGGGGTCGCAACCTCTAGAGTCCCGCTATGACCGAGGGGACGACGGGCACAACGGCGCATCGCGGACGGCCGCGAGCGTGGGATGCGATGGGCTACGCGGCGTTCCGTCGCCTCTGCATCGCCTCCTATCTGGACTCGTTCGGGACGTGGGCGGAGCGGCTCGCCGTCGGGTGGTTCGTGCTCGATACCACCGGCTCGGTGTTCCTCGCAGCCCTGTCCTTTGCCGCGCGGTCGGCGCCCAACATGTTCCTCGGGCCGTTGGGGGGCGCGGTCGCAGACCGCTTCCCCCGACCGCGTGTGCTCATGCTCTCCACGAGCGCGAAGTCAGCGCTCACCTACGTGCTCGCGATATTCGGGTTCATGCAGCTGGACTCCGCGTGGCCGGTGCTGCTAGTCGTCGCGATGAGCTCAGTCGCGCGGACGAGCGAACAGGCCACAATCCAGGCGCTCATCGGTGACATCGTCGGCCCGGCCAGGGCAGCGAGTGCGATCAGCCTGCACTCCTTCGGCGTGCGCATCGTGGTCCTGGTGGCGTCCGCCGCCAGCGGCTTCCTGCTCAAGGCCTTCGGCCCCGGCCCGGTATTCCTGATGGCAGCCTCAATGGCAGCCCTCGCGGCGCTCGTGTACTCGACACTGCGTGTCGCCCGCGCGGCGCGGCCTCACTCGCATGCACGGCTGTCACTCTGGGGCGATGCTGTCGAGGGCCTCCGCATCGCCCTCCGGATCCCGGTCGTGCTGACGCTGCTGCTCCTCGCCATCGCGATCGAGGTCTTCGCGTTCTCGTACCAATCCCTCATGCCCGCACTGGCGGACCGTGTGCTGCACGTCGACGCAACCGGGCTCGGCTTGCTGACCTTCGGCGCGAGTCTCGGCGGCGTGCTGGGGATGCTCGCGCTCACGCAACTGGTCGACGTCGTGCGACGCGGGTTGCTCATGGCCGGGGTCACGACGGCGTTCGCGGTGGGTTTGCTGGCGCTCGCCGTGTCGGACCGGTTCCTCGTATCACTTGGTCTCATGGTCGTGATCGGATCGATGGCGGCGATGTTCGACGCACTGCAGTGGGCGCTCCTCCAGGCGAGCGTGCCCGACGAGGTGCGCGGGCGCGTCATCGGTCTCTGGACGACAGCGATCGGCTTCGGCTGGCTCGGCCCGGTCATTCTCGGTGGTACCGCAGAGGTCTTTGGTACACGCTCGGCCGTCGCCGCTGGAGGGGCAGTCGCCCTTGTGGTCGCAGGGATTGCAGCGGCTTCCCCGCGCCTGCGGAGGTTGTAGGTCGGGCCCACATCCATCGCGCCTGATCAGCGTTGACAAGAACAATTGTTCTGACTTAACCTCGTTCTAGAACGGACGTTCGCCTCGGCTGGCGCGTCCGCCGAGCGAGGTGAACGCCATGACTCCAGCCCACTCTTCCGCCCCAACTGTCGAGGTGGCTTCCAGCGCCATGGCGCCCGGGGAGCGGCGCATCCGACGCGCTCGGCCAGCGATGGGGCCTCGGTGTCCCCAGTGCGCGGGACCGCTGGTATTCGGGGAGGGGTGCAGCCTCTGCCCGATCTGCGGGTTCTCGGGCTGCGCCACCTAGGACCCGGCCCCTGGGCCACGTCGATCCTGTGAGATTCGAGGTGGATTCGACCGGATTTGCCTGCCTCCATATACTCGGAATGATCGCCAACCGGGGGGCGGGGTTCCGATGGTCACGACTGCTTCCACTGATCTGAAGGTGCTGACACGGCGCCTTCGTCGCCACATCGTCGACATGGTCTACACCGCGAAGTCGGGCCACATCGGTGGGTCGATGTCAGCGATCGACATCATGGCGGTGCTCTACACGCGCATTCTGAAGCACCAGCCGAACGATCCCGCGTGGGTCGGGCGCGACCGCTTCATCATGAGCAAGGGCCACTGCACGCCAGCGCAGTACGCGATCCTCGCGGAGTGCGGCTACTTCCCTGTCGAAGAACTCGCATCGTTCCGTCGCAAGGGCGGCCGGCTGCAGGGTCACTCCGTCCTCGGCAAGCCCGGCGGCGTCGAGAACTCCGCGGGCGCGCTCGGCATGGGCCTCTCGTTCGGCCTCGGCATCCGGTTGGGGATGCGGCTGCGCGGGATGGACAACCGTGTCGTCGTGCTGATGGGTGACGGCGAGCAGGACGAGGGCCAGGTGTGGGAGGCCGCGATGGCCGCCGCACACCACGAGGTCGAGGGCCTGATCGCGATCATCGATCGCAACGGCATCCAGAACGACGACTTCACCGCGAACACGATGCGCACCGAGCCGCTGGACGAGAAGTACCGCGCCTTCGGCTGGGAAGTGCGCGCCGGCATCGACGGCCACGACCACGCGGCGATCGAGGAGACCCTGCGCTGGGCGTACTCCGTGCGTGGCAAGCCGGTCTGCGTGATCTTCGACACCGTGAAGGGCAAGGGCGTCTCCTTCATGGAGAACAACCCCGGCTTCCACGGCGCGCCACCGTCCGACGAGCAGTACGCACTGGCGATGACCGAACTCGCTGACGCCGAGGGCACACGATGACCACTGCTCCCGCTGCCGCTGCCACCCGCGAGGCCCTGGGGCCTGCCCTCGTCCGCCTGCAGCGCGCCGGCGCGGACATCATTGTGGTGGACGCCGACCTCGGAAAGTCCACGTCGGCACGCGCGTTCAAGGACGCGTACCCGGAGCGGTTCTTCACCTTCGGTGTCGCCGAGCAGAACATGGTCTCGGCTGCGGCCGGCCTCTCGACCCTCGGCAGCACGGTGTTCGCGACGACGTTTGCGGTGTTCGCGGAGCATGCATTCGACCAGTTGCGAATGTCCGTGGCGCAGCCACGCGCCAACGTAAAGATCGTTGCGTCGCACGGCGGCGTCTCGACCGGCGAGGACGGCGCCTCCGCGCAGTCCATCGAGGACCTCGCACTGTTCTCGTCACTGCTGAACTTCAGCGTGGTGGTGCCCGCCGACATCGTCGAGGCGGAAGCGATCATCG
>CANFFZ010000102.1 GCA_947446155.1 Chloroflexota bacterium
CCTCGTCTTTGCGGACGGCCTCGTGGCGGCATGGTTCTTCGTGATCGCAGCCGGCCTCGCGGTTGGCCTCAGTTCGCCGCTCAACGGATTGCTGGGGGCGGAGGCGTATGGGGCGCGCCTCGGCACGTTCTCCGGCATGCAGGCAGCCGCCACCAGCGTTGCGAGCGCGGGCGGCGCGTGGCTCGCGGGTGTCGCGGTGGACCGGACGGGGGATTACGGCCTCACGCTCACCGGCATCGCCACGCTCGAGGTGGGCGCAGCCGCCGCCCTGCTCTGGCAACGGCATGCGGTGCGGACAGCGCGGGCGGGGAATGCGGCCGCAGTCAGCGCCGAGGGCGAGCGGGCCTAGTTCGCCTCGACGTCGTCATCGTCCTCGTCGTCCGCCGCGGACTCACGAGGCGGAACAGGCTCTTTCGAGTGGCCGTTGGTGTGGATGCACTCGTGCGGCGCATTCGCGAAGTCGAGTGGCTGTTTGCAGAGCGGGCACGTCGGGCGGCCGCCGGCCACGACCTCTTCGATGATGTGGATGAGGGTAAGCGCCTGCGAGCGGCTGAAGGCCATCCGCAGGGCCGGGGTGTCACGCCGCTCCGCTGCCTGCGGGTCGTCCGCGAGGAAGATCGCCTGCTCCTCCTCGGCGTCATAGTCGAGGCCCATGCGGGCGACCTGGAAATCCACCTGGGCGCGCTGCGGGAAGTTGCCGACAGGCTCCACGGTCGTCGCGGGCTGCCCGCGCCGCATCGAGCGCTCCGCGAGCAATTGCGAGATGGAGCGGCCGAGGGCGGCGAGCTGTTCCTTCTCGATCCAGAGCGCGACGTACGTCGCGTCCGCGCGGGCGCGGAGGCGGAACGTGCGCTGGCCCGGCTGTCCGATTGCCTCGGCGTCTACCGCGTCCACCAAGCCGAGGTCGATCATGGCTCCCCCATCCACTGGGCGAGCGTAGGCACCCCCGCGCGCGCGGGTCAAACCCGCGACCCCTATCATCGGCCTGCCCAGCATCGGCAGCCCAGCATCGGCAGCCCAGCATCGGCAGCCCAGCATCGGCAGCCCAGCATCGGCCTCACACCACGAGGAGCACTCCGTGCCTGACGCCACGCTCGACCTCGGCACCTTCACGATCGCGGAGGCCTCGGCGCAGATCGCCGACGGCACGCTGTCGCCGGTCGCGCTCACCGAGGCGGCGCTCGCTCGGATCGACGCGACCAACGGCCGCGTGAACGCCTTCGTGCGGCTGATGCGCACCTCCGCGCTGGCTGAGGCGCAGGCTGCCGAGGAGCGCGCAGGCGGTGGCCGTCGCCTCGGCCCGCTCGACGGCATCCCGGTGGCAGTGAAGGACCTCTTCGACACGGCAGGTGTCGTCACTGCGGCGGGGACCGGCGCCTACCGCGAGCGCGTCCCGCTCGAAGACGCGACCGCCGTTCGCCGCCTGCACGAGGCGGGTGCGGTCATCCTCGGCAAGACGAACACGCACGAACTGGCGCTGGGTGGGACGACGAACAACGTCCACTACGGGCCCACCAGGAACCCGTGGCGCCTCGACCGAGTGCCGGGCGGCTCCTCCGGCGGATCGGGCGCGGCGCTGGCGGCTGGGCAGGCGCTCGGCGCCCTCGGTACGGACACGGGCGGCAGCATCCGCATCCCCGCCGCGTTCTGCGGCGTCACCGGCCATAAGCCCTCGTACGGCCTCGTCGGTCGAGGTGGCGTCGTACCGCTGTCGCTCACGCTCGACCATGCCGGTCCGATGGCGGCGACGGCCCTCGACTGCGCGCTCATGCTCGATGTCCTCGCCGGGCACGACCCGCGTGACGACGGCTCCGTCGACCGACCATCGGAGTCGTTCAGCGCGGGCATCGAGAGTGGGGTCGCGGGGCGGCGCCTGGCCGTGATCCCCTCACTGGTCGAGGGTGGCGACGACGCCACGCTCGCAGCATTCGAGGCAGGCCTCGACACCCTGCGCGGCCTCGGGGCCATCGTCGACGCCGTCGAGCCGATGGCGGGGGAGGACGAGTGGCGGAACTCCATCAACGGCCTGCTGATCGCCGAGGGTGCCTCATACGTGGCGCACATCCTGCGCGAGCGACCGCACCTGATCGGCGAGAGCGTGCGCCGGCGGATGATGCCGGGCCTCGATGTGACCGTGGACGCGTACCTCCGCATGCTGAAAGCGCGGGGCGGCATCGAACGGCGGTTCGAGCAGGCGCTCGCCATCGGGGGCTTCGACGGTTACGTCACGCCGACGTCCCCGCAGCCGGCCGAGCCGATCATGCTGGACGCCAACGCTGACAGCGAACCGTGGGGGAAATTCCGCAACACGACGGTCTTCGACCTGACGCGTCAGCCCTCGATCTCTGTCCCGGCGGGGTTCGACGGCGACGGGATGCCCATCGGGCTGATGGTGAGCGGCGCACGCTGGGACGACGCACGAGTGCTACGAATCGCGCACGCGTTCCAGCAGGTGACCTCGTTCCACCGGCAGCGACCCGCGCTCTGATACCACCGTCCGAGGCGCACGCTAGGATCGAGGGGTGAATGAACCCACGATCGCCTCATTGCCTGACCCGCCGCCCGCCCTCGGCCTGGAGTGTGACGTGTCGCTCGCGCGCCATACCTATCTTCGGATTGGCGGAGCGGCGGCCTACTTTGGCACTCCGCCGGACATCGACACGCTCGTGCGGATCTGGGCGTGGGCGAAGTCGCACACGATCCCGCTGCGGATCATCGGTGGCGGGTCGAACATGCTGGTCGCTGACGAGGGGGTGCGCGCGGTCGTGATCTCGCTCCGGCGTGCGTGCGGGTACCTCGACATTGACGGCACGGCGGTCTACGCCGGTGCCGCCGTCATGCTTCCCGCGATCGCGAAAGCGGCGGTGGAGCGAGGGCTGGGCGGTATGGAGTTCGCGATTGGGATCCCGGGCGACATCGGCGGCGCGATGCAGACGAACGCGGGCATCGGCGACGGCCGGAGCATGGGTGATGTGGTGACCAGCGTGGACGTACTCCGGGACGGCGTGCCGGTCACGTTGTCACGAGAGCAGATCGCGTTCGACTACCGGCACACCTCGTTGCGGACAGCAGGCGAGATCGTGCTGGCGGCGCGGCTCGCGCTCAAGCCGCGGCCGCGCGACGAAGTCGAGGCGGAGATGAGCCGCCTCCTCGGCACTCGGCAGGCGACGCAGCCGACGGCAGAGCCCAACGCAGGTTCGGTGTTCCGCAACCCGCCGGGCGATCGCGCGGGCCAGATGATCGAGGCGGTCGGCGGCAAGAATGTCGCCTCCGGCAGCGCACACGTCTCCTCGCTGCACGCGAACTTCATCGTGCATGACGGGCACGCCTCGGCCTCCGAGTACGTCGATGTGATGACCGAGGTGCAGCGGCTGGTGCTGGCGACCTATGGCGTGCGGCTCATCCCGGAGATCGAGTGGTGGGGCGATGGCACGCCACCGGAGGTATTCCAGTGAGCGACGCGTCCGTGCTCCGCGCCACCACCCCTCGTCCCGAACTGATCTGCACGCTGGCCACCACCCCCGAGACGCTCGAGGCGATGCTGCTGGCTGCCTCGGAGACATCGATCGACACGGCGGTGCCGGGTGAGTGGTCGGCACGCGTTGTCACCGCACACCTGCGTGACGATGAGTTCATGGTGATGCGCCTGCGCCTCGAACGGATGCTCGTCGAGGACGCGCCCACCCTCGTCCCGTTCGACGAGGGCGTGTGGGCGGCATCGCGGTGGACCGGGCGCGACGCCGTCGGTGATCTAGTCGCCGACCTGCGGATGCAGCGCGCCGCGTCGCTGCACATCCTCACGCGACTGTCCGAGGCCGAGTGGGGACGCCTCGGCACGCAGCCAGAGATCGGCACGTTCGACATCCACTGGTGGGTGGAGCACTGGGTCGAGCACGACGTGAACCATCTGAACCAGGTGGCGGCAAGCCTCGGCCTGACCCGCTAGCCCTCGATCAGCGCACGTGCGACCGCGAGGTCACGTGTGCCGGCAGCCACCTCGAGGGCGTCGAGTGCGCGGACACGAGCCGCTTCCCACGCTGCGAGGCCCGCGAGCCGCGCGGTGCGCTCACCCGAGCCATGGTCGTCCGGATGCGCGAGACGCGCGCACTCAGCGTCGGCGCGATCGTAGGCGTCGAGGGCGGCGCGGATGGCCTCGATGTCCCGGGGCGAAGTCACCCGTTGGGGAGCGTGCGCACGACGACGATGTGGTCAGTCGCGGACTCGGGCGCCCACACCTCGCCGGGGCGGCCGTGGATCTGGCGCACATTGCCCGCGCGACCCTCGAGTGGGAACGACTTGAACTCCGTGGTCGTCGGGTCGTAGCGGACGAGGGCGTTCGCGCCGAAGTCGGAGAGCCAGATGGCGCCCTGTTCGTCGACGTAGACGGCGTAGGCCTGCGGGCCAGCGCCGGGGAGCTTGCGCTCCGCCCATGACTTCGTGGTGGGGTCGTAGACACCGACCTGCCCGGCGGTCCACTCGCTGACCCACACGCGCCCCTGCCCATCGGCCCACACACGACGCGCCCCCTGCCCCTTCATCGGCGGCTCGATGACCTCGGCACGTCCGCTGTCGGGATCGATGCGGGCGATGTGGTTGCCGGCGAGCGAGGCGTACCAGACGGTGCCGTCGGGCGTTGTCGTTATGCCGTACGGGCCTGCTCCACGTGGGGCATCGAAGACCCGCATTTGCTTCGTGGCCGGGTCGACGACGCCGTAGACGCCGGACTGGCCGGTGAACCAGACGCGGCCACGCTGGTCGAAGGTGGCGGTGTTGAGGTTGGCACGCGGGCGGTCCGCAGGGAGCGGGTAGACCGTGACGGCATCGGTCTTCGGATCGACTCGCACGATCGCGTTCAGGCCGCCGTCCGTAACCCAACCCGCACCGTCCTTGTCGACGATGACGCCGTGCGGCGCGGAGCCAGCGCCAAGGGCGATCTGGCGCGTCTTGCCCGTCTTCGGATCGAGGTAGCCGAGGGCGCCCTGGCGCTGGGCGGTGTACCAGACACCTCCATCAGCGGCGGGCGCGACATCGTGCGGGCCGGCGCCAGAGGGCACCGCGTAGCGCTGCGTCTCGAAGCGGAGGGTGCCCACGACGGCGGGAGTCCCGGAGACCGCAAGCGACGCCAAGGGCGCGGCAGCAGCACTCTTCGGCTCGGCGGAAGTCGCGGATGCGGCCGAAGGCGCAGCGGGTGCGTTCGGCTGTTGCGAGGCGCCGCAGGCCGCAAGGATCAGGGCGAATGGGAATGCGATGAGGAGTGCGCGGGCAGGCATCGAGGGCACCGGTAACACCTCCTCGCAACGGGGGTACGCTCAAACCGTAGCACTCGGATTCACCTCGGAGCGCCCGTTGATTCGCAAGTAAGTCCGGCCGATGACTGAGTCCCGCCCTTCGAGACGGTGATCGGGCGCGCCCTCAGCGCATGGACTTGCAGCAGCCTCCTTGTCATCGACCGTCTCGCTTCCGCACCTATTCATCGAGGGTAAGCGGTTGGTGGAGCGTGAGCCGCAGACGTGGTGAGGGTAGTGACGCCGGTATGCTGGTCGGCATGTCGTGCCTCGAACCGCTGCTCGAAGAATTCCTCATCGCCCTCGGGCTGATGACGGTGCTCGCCGTGATTGTGGCGCTGCTCTTCTGGTGGGTGACGGGGCAGTCGCCGTGGCCGTACGTCGTGATCGCGGAGATCGGCGCATTCGGCTGGGGCACCGCGATGCTAGCGCTGGCCTCACCTCGAAATCGCCGGCGATGATGCTGGTCTGGGCTGCCCGTGTAGCCGCACTCATTGCGGTCGCCGTCGCGTGCTATCTCACGCTCACGCCGGACCCGACGGGTGCGGGGGTGCTCCCCGATTGGGCGGGGCACCTCATCATCTTCGCGGGCGTGGGCGCGAGTTTCGCCGTCCTGCGTCGCGTGTCCGAGTGGCCGGCGGCCTCGCTCATCGGCCTCGGGGCGGCGGTGGCCCTCGTGGGCGTCGGGACCGAGGTGGGTCAGGCGTTCACGCCGCGCGACCCGACGCTGCGAGATCTGGCGTTCGACCTGGCAGGCGGACTCGGCGCGCTCGTGGGCGTGGACCAGGTGGCGTCTCGAATCGCGGGACCGCGGACGGGTTGAGTGGAACGGCATCGCAACGACGCGGGCGAGTCTGTTCTGCCCGCGTACGCTCGGCTGCGTACGCTAGACCGACGCAAAGAAACCTCACACCGAGTTCCGTCGCGGGCGCAAAGAATTCGGTGCACGATGGAGGTTCTGCGAGGCGCGCGAACGAACAAAGGACGAAGAACCTATGGATAACGATGACGCCCCGGTCGGCCGGATCCTGTCGCGACGCGAGGCGCTGATCCTGCTCGGATCTGCCTCGCTCGGCGCGGCGTTCCTCGCCGCCTGCAGCGACGACTCACCGATCGCGAAGGCGACGGCGAGCGTGACCGGTAGCCCCTCGGCGACCGAGGCGACGGCGGCCGCTGCGGCCTCGGCTGCGGCGAGCGCCACCGTGGCAGTCGCTGTGCCGTCATGCATCGTGCGGACCGAACTGACCGAGGGGCCGTTCTTCGTGGACGAGAAACTGAACCGCTCTGACATCCGCGTGGAACCGTCCGACAACAGCATGATGCCGGGGACTCCTTTCGTCCTGACGGTGAGCGTGGCGTCGATCGCGACGAATGCGTGTAGCGCCCTCGCTGGTGCCGTCGTCGACGTGTGGCAATGCGACGCCGCGGGACGGTACTCGGATGTGCAGGACCAGGGCACCGATACGCGAGGGAAGAAGTTCCTGCGCGGGTCTCAGGTCACGGACGCCCGCGGCAAGGCCACCTTCACGACGATCTACCCCGGCTGGTATCAAGGGCGCGCGACGCACATCCACTTCAAGATCCGGCGCTCCGTCGGGGGCAAGACCTCCGAGTTCACCTCGCAGTTCTTCTTCGACGAGGCCGTCTCGGACGAGGTGTACACGAAAGCGCCATACCTGAAGGCAGGCAACCGTACGAGGAACACGGCGGACGGTATCTTCCGGGAGTCGGACGGCAAACTGACGCTCGCGCTGACGAAGACCGCGACCGGCTACGCCTCGACGTTCGACATCGGACTGCAGGCCTAGGCCGCGGGCGTCGAGGTCACCCAAGCGATTGCCTGCTTCGGGCAGAGGCGGATGGCCCGATCGACCCTCACCCGCTGATCCTCGGGGACGTCATCGACGATGACTTGGCCCCAGCCGTCGGCGTCGATCTTGAAGACGTCTGGCGCGGTGATCGCGCAGCGCCCATGGCCTTCGCATTGGTCCGGATTGATTTCGACTCGCATGGCCTGACCTCGCTCAGCGCGCCGGCGTGAACGTCACCGGCAGGTGCTTGATGCCGTTGATGAAGTTGGAGCGCAGCCGCTCCGGCGGCCCGGCCACCTGGATGTCCGGGAAGCGGCGGAACAACTCTTCGAACATCACGCGCATCTCCTTGCGCGCGAAGCCCGCGCCGAGGCAGAAGTGCTCGCCGATGCCAAACGCCAGGTGGTCGTTTGGCGTCCGCGTGATATCGAAGCGGTACGGGTCAGAGA
>CANFFZ010000103.1 GCA_947446155.1 Chloroflexota bacterium
GGTCACGCTGAACTTCGGCCATGTGCCCGGCGGCTATGGCTGGGTGTTCCCGAAGGGCGACCATATCAACGTGGGCGTCGGCGGGTGGAGGGCAGCGGCGGGGCCCATCCTGCGGCCCGCGCTCCAGCGTCTGTGTCGCACGTACGGGCTCGACTTCGAGGACGTGACCGGCCTGCGCGGCCACCACCTCCCGATGCAGCGCCACGGGATGGTGATGGCCGCTGCCGGTTCGGCGGTGGTGGGGGACGCGGCAGGTCTCGTCGACCCGCTGTCAGGCGAGGGGATCACGGCGGCTCTGCTCTCCGGCACAGCGGTCGCGCCAAGCGTGCGCGACTACCTCGATGGGCGGGTCGCGACGCTCGCGGGGTATCAGGCGACGCTGGAGCGCGAGTACCTGCCGGAGTTCGAGGCGTCGCAGGCGTTGATGGAGATCTTCAACGTGGATCCGGCGCCATTCGTCTGGATGCTCCAGCATCTGGGTCCGTTCTGGGACGGCGCGTGCCGGATGATCCGCGGCGAGGTGACCTACATCGACCTGACGCACGTGGCGGGGCCGCTGAGTTACCACCTCCTGCGTCCCACGGCGAAGGTCAGCCGCATGATCACGTCGCGGCGCGTACAGCGCGGCTAGCGCCAGATTCCACTCCCACCTCGGGCCCGGCGAGGTGCATGCTGCGGACAGGCGCCCACGAGCGCAGAGCAGCCGCGGGAGGCAACGTGTTCACACCCGAAGTCGACCTCTGGGAAATCGCGCTGCGGACGGCGCTGATCTACGGCGCGTTACTCCTCGCCTTGCGCCTCGCAGGGAAACGCGAACTCGGGCAGATGACGCCGTTCGACCTCGTCGTGATCCTGCTGGTCGCGAATGCGGTACAGAACGCGATGGTCGGGCCGGACACCTCGCTGACGGGTGGCCTCGTGGCGGCGGGGGTGCTGATCCTCACGAATTACGGACTCGCCGCGCTGCGCGCCCGCGTGCCCTGGCTGCGCAGCGCGATCGAGGGCCACGCCGTGCTGCTCATCAACGACGGCGCATTCATCGAGGCGAACCTGCGCAAGGAGCGTGTCGGCCGCGAGGAAGTCCTGATGGCGTTGCGCGAGCACGGCGTCGATGACCCAACCAACGTGCGGCTCGCGGTACTCGAGACGGACGGGACGATCAGCGTCGTGCCGATGTCAGACACCGCACCACAGCGCACGAAGCAACGCGTCCGTGCCCACCGTGGGCTGTAGTGTCGTGTCCCTACGGATACTTCGACGGATCCGGCGCGTAAGCGAACATGACACGCGCCTCAACGGGCATGACCGCGATGTCGTCACCCCAGGAGTACGGGCTGGTGCCGTAGGCCGCAGTGGCCAGGCGGTCGTACTCCTGGATCAACGGCTCCTCCCGACGCGCGAGGCGGGCGGTACCGTGCACCCAGATGCCGACCTCGTCGCCGACCATGTGCACGAGGCTGACCGCGGAGTTGCGGCGAACGTGCTGTACCCGCAGTGCACCGGCGGCCGTACTCGCGATGAACTGGCCATGCAGGAACCAGCCGTCGAGGGCGGCGACCATCGGTTCGCCTCGGCTGTTCACGGTGGCGAAGGCGACGTGCTTCACGCCCTGCAGATAGTTCGCGACCTGCAGGGCGGTGAGGCGCCGCTCGTCGGTGACGATGCTGCCGAGATGCGCCCCGCCGCCACCATGACTGCGGTCCAGCAGCGCCTGCAACGCGCTCAGTTCTTCCGGCGTCTCCAGCATCGTGTCCTCCGTCGTGCGCCCCGCGCGACGAGATCGAGGGTACCGGCACGCGCGCTGCTGACGGCAGGGGGCGTGGCACTGCTGGCGTGTGTCCTCGGTGGGTGCGCGGTACCGAGTGGGGTACGGCCGACGCCGACGGCCGAGGCGGTGTTCCGACCCGGGGTCACCTCGACGCCGGCGGTGGCCTCGACGGCTGCGGCGCTGCCACCCGGAGAGGTGCGGGACGCGCTGCGCCAGGTGATCTGCTGGTACGACGACCCCTCGAAGGCACGCGAGTGCCTGGCACAAGGGGAGGCGACGCAGGGTGCCCTCGCCCGGATCGCGGCGTCCGGGGACCGGCGGTTCGTCGCGCCGCTCGTGGACATGCTGTGGATGGACCTCGGGTGGGAGCGCTCCGTGCGGGAAGCGCTCGAGGCGGTGAGCGGGCAGCGGTACGCGACGGCCGCGGACTGGTACGCAGCGATCGAGCGCGACCCGCCGCCACTGCCGGACGGGTACGGCGAGTGGAAGGGGCGGTTGCTCGGCGTCGTCGATCCACGGTTCGTAGACCTCGTACCGAAGGACGGGAGCGAGGTGCGGACGGAACGGCTGATCTGGGCCTTCGGCGACACGCGCAGCCCGACGATCACGAGCGCGAAGACGATCCGCGCGAGCAAGGAGCGCTACCTCGCTGCGGGTGACGTCGTGTTCGGGCTGCGGCTCAACACTGACTCGCGCGCCTACCCGGAGCGGATCCTCGCGTGGCACGGCGTGGCGCAGGACCGTGCGGGCGGCACGGACATCGTCGTGTTCCATTGCCTGCCGTGCGGAGGCGCCGCCGCATACCGGCGCGCGGCCTCCGACGGGCGGTCGTACACGTTCGCGATCGCGAACCTCGTCACCGGGTCACGCCGGCTGGTGTTCGACGCGGAGACGATGAGCCTATGGGACCCGGTGAGCGGACGTGCCGTCGCCGGGCCGCTCGCCGCAAAGAACGTCTCGCTTACGGCGGTGCCAACGACGCGCACCGCGTGGGGTGAATGGAAGGACCGGTACCCCGCCAGCGTCGTGCTCGCCCTCGATACCGGCTTCGTGCGCGACTACGCCGAGGGCGCGGCGCTGCGAGGCGAGGGCGGCCTGGAGCGCCCGCAGTTCCCGTTCGCCAGCCTCGATCCAAGATTCGCGGCGAAGGTGCGCGTCGTGGGCATGAACCTCGGCGGGGTGTGGCGCGCATATCCAGTCGAGGCGGTGGAGCAGGCGCGCGTGGTGCAGGAGACGGTGGCGGGCGTGACGGTGGTGTTGCTCTCGGCGGGGCCCGGCAGGGGCGTGCAGGCGTACGACGCGCAGGGCACTCGCTTCGAGCGCGTGAGCGGCACCGGCGCCCGCCCTCGAGGTCTCCGACCGCGAGGGCGGGCGTTGGTTCATCGACGACAAGCGGCTGCTGAACACGCGAAACGGGCGCACACGGCCGGCGCTCGCATCGGCATCGGTGTGGTGGTTTGCGTGGGCGGGTGCACACCCCGACACGACGATCTGGAAGCCCTGACCTCGATCCGCCCCGCGTCCGCTACCGTGCGCGCACCACGAGGGGACGAGGTGAGGGCGGGGATCCATGATCTACGAACTGCGGATCTATACGGCGAACACGGGGAAGATGCCGGCGCTCCAGGCCCGGTTCCGTGACCACACTACCGCGCTGTTTGACAAGCACGGCATCAAGAACGTCGGCTACTGGACGAACGCGATCGGTGGGCGGAGCGACGAACTCTGGTACATGCTCGCCTACCAGGATCTCGCGCAGCGACAGGCGGCGTGGGCGGCCTTCGGCGCTGACCCGGACTGGCAGAAAGCGCGTGCAGAGTCCGAGAAGGACGGCCCGCTGGTCCACCACATCGAGAACCGGATCATGAACCCGACGGACTTCTCGCCGTTGAAGTAGAGGCTCGCGGCGACTATTCGAGTTTCCGGCTGCTGTGGGTGGCGATCCCCGGAACATTCGCAGCAGCCGACGGTTCCGTTATGTCATGCATCGCTCCCGTCTGGGCCGCAGGAGGGCTAGAGCGTTTACCCCTGTTGACGGCGACTCACCGGTCAGACACACTCAAGCCCTTATGGCGAATCTGACTTCCTCCATCGCCGACTCCTCGCAGGCTGCCATCCTCGGCGGCCTCGTCCTCGTACTCGTACTTACCTAGGCGGCGCCTGCGTTCGCAGACGTCGCCTGTGCCGCTCGCGTGTCGGGCGGTTTTTCGTATCTCCGAGACGAAGCCCCGCGGGCCAACCGCGCATACCAGACAGACACCAACCAAAGGATCCTCCGATGAGCAAAATGACCGGCGCCGACATCGTCCTGACCTGCCTCGAACGGCTGGGCGTGGACACCGTCTTCGGGTACCCCGGGGGCGTGGTGCTGCCGCTGTACGACAAGTTCCCGGCGCACCCGAAGGTGCGGCACATCCTGGTCCGGCACGAGCAGGGCGCGGGGCATGCAGCGGATGGCTACGCGCGCGCCTCGGGCCGCCTCGGTGTAGCGCTGGCGACCTCTGGGCCAGGGGCGACGAACCTGGTCACAGCGATCACGAACGCGCACATGGACAGCGTGCCGACGCTGTTCATCACGGGGAACGTCTCTCGCAACCTGCTCGGACGTGACGGGTTCCAAGAGGCGGACATCACCGGCATCACGATGCCGATCGTGAAGCACAACTACCTCGTGATGCGCGCGGAGGGCCTGGCGCCCGCGTTTGCGGAGGCGGCCTACCTCGCGATGACGGGGCGCAAGGGGTCGGTCCACATCGACATCCCGAAAGACGTGTTCCTGGAGGAGGCGGAGTTCATCTGGCCCGAGGAGGTCTCCGTCCGGGGGTATCGAATCCCGGGTGAGGCCTCGGTGTCGGACGTGCAGCGGGCCGCCGCGATCATCAACAACGCCGAGCGGCCGATCATCTTCGCGGGGCACGGCATCTTGCTGGGTGACGCGACCGAGGAACTGCGCGCGTTCGCCGAACACGGCGGCATCCCGATCCTGAATACGCTGCTGGGGCTGGGCTCGATCCCCCCGGAGCACGTGCTGTCGTACGGGATGATGGGGATGCACGGCTCCTACTGGGCGAACCACGCGGCGAGCAACGCGGACGTGATCATCGGCCTGGGGATGCGGATGGACGACCGGGCGCTGGGCCGGTTCCAGGACATGAACCCCACGGCGCAGATCGTCCACGTGGACATCGACCCCGCCGAGCACGGCAAGAACCTGCCGACGGCCGTCCCGGTCATCGGCAACGTGAAGCACGTGCTGAAGCAGTTGACGCACGCGATCGACAAGAAGGCGCATGTCCAGTGGCTACGGTGGATCAACGAGATCCGCGATGGCCACCGCGCCTCGATGTCCGTGCCGCCGGGAGGCGAACTGACGACGCAGTACGTGGTGTCAAAGATCGCGGAGTTCGCGGGACGCGAGGCGATCTTCACGACGGGCGTCGGCCAGCACCAGATGTGGGCGGCGCAGTTCATGAACATCGGACGGCCGCGGCAGTTCATCACGTCGGGGGGCCTCGGCACTATGGGGTTCGAGGTGCCGGCGGCGATGGGCGCGGCGGTGGCATGTCCCGATCGCCAGGTGTGGACGATCTGCGGCGACGGCGGGTTCCAGATGACCTTCCAGGAGATCGCCACGATGGTGGACGAGCAGATCCCGGTGAAGATGGCGATCATGAACAACGGCTTCCTGGGGATGGTCCGCCAGTGGCAGGAGTTGTTCTACGCGAACAACTACGTCTCCGTGGCGATGTCCCAGCCGGATTTCGTGAAGTTGGCGGACGCCTACGGCATCAAGGGCATCCGCGTCACCGACCAGTCACAGGTCGAGGGCGCGATCCGCGAGGCGGCGGCCTACAACGGCCCGGTGATCCTCGACTTCCAGGTGCAGGCCGAGGGCAACGTGTGGCCAATGGTCCCCGCCGGGGCCGCCCTGAGCGAAACCATCGAGGCGCCCGAAGGCGTCATCCGCTAGCCGAGGCCGGAGACATCCGCCCGCGAGCGGACCGAGGAGACTGAGATGAAGCACACCGTTGCCGCGCTGGTCGAAGACCGTCCCGGCGTCCTGAATCGAGTGGCGTCGCTGTTCCGGCGACGCGGGTTCAACATCGACAGCCTCGCCGTCGGGACGACGGAGGAGGCGGGGGTGTCCCGCATGACCATCGTGGTGGACGGGCCGGAGTGGGTCGCCGACCAGGTGGAGAAGCAACTCGACAAGTTGATCGACGTGATCACGGTGGAGACGCTGACCGAGGACGACTCCGTGATCCGGGAACTGGCCCTGATCAAGGTGGCGGCCCGTCCCGACCAGCGCCGGGAGATTCTAGACATCATCGAGATCTTCCGGGCGCAGGTCGTGGACGTGTCCACGACGACGCTGGTAGTGCAATTGACCGCCGCCGCGAGCACGCTGGACGCGCTGATCGAGAACTTGCGGCCATACGGCATCCGCGAGATGGTGCGCACCGGTCGCATTGCCCTCGCCCGCGGCGCGAAGACGACGGCGATCCACGAGCACGAGGACGCGGAATCCAAGCGGTTCCACCACGAGTCGGGCCGGTTGCCAGAGGGCGATCTGCCATTCGTGAGCAAGTAAGCGACGACGCTCGGACACCCGTCCGAGGATGATCCGACACATGACCTGGGGGGACTGAACCGTGGCCAAGATTTTCTACGACTCCGACACCGACCTTTCCTTGTTGAAGGGGAAGAAGGTGGGGGTCATCGGGTTCGGTTCGCAGGGCCATGCCCACGCGCTGAACCTGCACGACTCGGGTGTCGAGGTCGCGGTGGGC
The DNA here is from genome assembly GCA_947446155.1 of Chloroflexota bacterium. Next base: position 6,559 of record CANFFZ010000103.1, read on the forward strand.
CTCTACCCGGGGTCGAAGTCGTGGAGCGCGGTGCAGGCGGCCGGGCTGAAGGTCGGCACGGTGGACGATGTGTCGCGCGACAGCGACATCATCATGATCCTCGTGCCTGACCAGGTGCAGAAGCAGGTCTACGACGACCACATCGCGCCGTACCTGACACCGGGCAAGACGCTGATGTTCGCGCACGGGTTCAACATTCATTTCGGCCGCATCCAGGCGCCCGAGGGCGTGGACGTGTCAATGATCGCGCCGAAGGGCCCGGGCCACCTCGTGCGGCGCGTGTACGTCGAGGGCGGCGGCGTCCCGGGACTGGTGGCGATCCACCAGGACGCGAGCGAGACGGCGCTGCAGACGGCACTGGCGTACGGCAAGGGCATCGGCGCGGCGCGCTCCGGCATCCTGATGACGACGTTCCTCGAAGAGACGGAGACGGACCTCTTCGGTGAGCAGGCGATCCTCTGCGGCGGCCTGACGCAGATGATTCTCAACGCCTTCGAGACGCTGATCGAGGCCGGCTACCAGCCGGAATCCGCGTACTTCGAGACGTTCCACGAGGTGAAGCTGATCGTGGACCTCATGTACGAGGGCGGGATGGCGAAGATGCGCGACTCGATCTCCGACACGGCCGAGTACGGCGACTACACCCGAGGCCCTCGCGTCTCGCCGCCGTCACAGAAGGCGGAGATGAAGAAGATCCTCGATGAGATCCAGAGCGGCCAGTTCGCCCGCGAGTGGATCCTGGAAAACCAGGCTGGCCAGCCGCACTTCCGCGCCCTGCGCCGTCGAGGCGCGGAGCACATGATCGAGCAGGTCGGTGGCGAAGTCCGGCAGATGATGGGCTGGCTGAACCCCGGGAAGAAGTAGCCCCGCGATGACCGCGCGCTCGCACGCAGCCACCTCGATGCCGTCCGTACGATCCGTACGAACGGTCGA
>CANFFZ010000104.1 GCA_947446155.1 Chloroflexota bacterium
CGGCCAGGTGCTGCAGCATCGCGTAGTCCTCGGCGATCTTCACCGGGTCGTTCGTCGTGATCAGCGTCGTCGCCGTCGACAGGATGATCCGCTCCGTGCGCGCCGCGATGTACCCGAGCAGCGTCGTCGGCGACGACGGCACGAACGGCCGGTTGTGGTGCTCGCCCGTCGCGAAGACGTCGAGGCCGACCTCCTCCGCCTTCAGCGCGATCGCGACCATCGCGGCGATCCGCTCGCCCTCGGTGGGCGCACGCCCGGTCGTGGAGTCCACCGTCACATCGCCAACCGTGAACACGCCGAACTGCATCATCGAGGCCTCCACGGCGATTATCTCAGGTCGCTCGGCTGAGGCGCGACGATGCCGCCGCGAACGCCTGCCTGCGACCACGCTTCGTAGTCGAGGCGGCGCTACCATCCGGCGGAGCAGACACCCATGACCGTGAAGGGCTCACCCGATGGCCGCCGAACCTACCCAGAAGTTCGTCACCTCCCAGCGCATCCCGATCTCCTACTGGGACTGGGGCAACGAGGGTGCGCCGCCGCTCGTCCTCGTCCACGGTGGCAAGGACCACGCCCGCCAGTGGGATCGCATCGCGCAGGCATTCCGCGACACCTACCACGTCGTGGCCCTCGATCTCCGAGGCCACGGCGACTCCGGCTGGTCGCCCGGCGGCACCTATGGCCTCTCCGACAACGCCATCGACCTCGTCCGTGTCATCGAAACGGTGGGCGCGCCGGCGCGAGTCCTGGCGCATTCCTATGGTGGATCCGTCAGCCTCATCGCCGCCGGCACCTATCCCGAGCACTTCACCCGGCTCGCCGTCCTCGAAGGCACCCACTCGCTGAACCCGCGTGACGAGACCGAGATGGGCCCTCGCTGGCTTCGCACCTGGGGCGACCGCATCCGCTCCTACGAGGGCTCCGCGCCGCGTGTCTACCCCACCCTCGAAGCCGCCGCCGAGCGGGTCGCGGAGGCCAATCCGCGGCTCCCCACCGACTTCGTCCCTCACCTCACCGCCTACGCCGCGAAGCCAGTCGAGGGCGGCTACGTCTGGAAGTACGACTGGTGGGTTAACGGACGCACCTCGATGGAGATCCGTCGCGAGGAACTCCCGCGCTTCTGGGCCGCCGTCGAGTGTCCCGTCCTCCACGTCTTCGCCCGCCATGGCCAGGCCAACCAGATCCACGACGCCGAGAAGTACTTCAAGGACGCACGGACGGTCTTCGTCGAGGACGCCGGCCACTGGCTCCACCACGATCAACCTGAGGCGGCACTGGCGACCCTCCGCCCCTTCTTCGCCGGCTAACCGGCACTCCGATGAGCGCAGACGCCGACGGCTACACCCTCGCCTTCGTCGGCCCCGAGGCGGCCGCCACCGTGCGCGAGCTCATGCGTGCCGCCTTCAGCGAGTACGACGCCGTCCTGACCGTGCCATCCAGCGCGATGTGGGAGACCGTCGAGGACGTCGCGGGCCACATCGCCGAGGGTGGTGCCGTGCTGGCCCGGCTCGGCACCGACACCGTCCGTTCCGGGCGTTACGCGCTGCGCGAAGACCACGTGTACATCGGGCGTTTGTCCGTGCTGCCGCCGTACCGCGGGCGCGGCATCGCCGCGGCGATGATGCTCGCCATGGAACAGCGTGCGGTGGATGCGGGCCGCCACGAGGCCCGCATCAGCGTGCGTACGATGCTGCCGAGGAACATCGAACTCTACGAACGCCTCGGCTACATCGTCACCGCGAGGTACCCACACCCCCGCGGCAACGAGGTCGTGGTCGATCTGACAAAGCAACTCGGGTAGTCGTGACCCTACGTCGTCGGCGCATCCGGCAACTGCAGCGCGACGGCATACATTGGGCCGACGGACTGCATCGCTTCCTGCATGGTCATCCCGTACTCGTCCGCATTGCCGAGGTTGTACGCCTGGCGTCGGTAGTTCCAGTTGTCTGGCTTCAGCGCCAGCGCCGCCTTGAACTGCTCCACCGCCTCCGCGTGGTGCCCGTGACTGTCGAGGTGTACACCGAGCCGGAAGTGCGCCATCGCCTGCTGGTTCGACTCGTCCGACGCCCCGAGCCGCTCCTGCGTCACATCGTTCGACGTGACATAGATACTCTCCGCGCCGTTCTTGACCCAGTTGCGCACCACATCTATATATCGCTCGTTCGGCGTCCGGATGCCCGTCTCTGGGTCGCGTCGAGTCATGTATGCCGGGTCATTCCCCCGCACGATCCGTCCCGACTCGTCGATCCAGAACAGCGCCGGTACGTTTCGCGTGTTGTAGAGCTCCGCGACGACGAACTTCGTGTCGATCAGACACGGGTACTCCGGGTTCGCGATCTCGATGAACTCGCGTTCCACCTCAGCACCCTTGGCGTCACAGCCGACCGTGATGATCTCGAAGTTCTGACTGGCCAATTCGCTGCGCAGGACCTGCCACACGGGCAGGTCAAACCGGCATCCTCACCAGGAAGCCCAGAGCGCGAGCAAGACCTTCTTTCCTCGATAGTCCGACAGCCGGTGCTTCCGACCTTCGAGGTCGGGCAGTTCGAAGTCCGGCGCGTCCAACAGGTCGAACTGACCTCGACGCTCCTCCGGGCCGGGACCGAAGTACCAGCTCTCCGTCGCGGCGTCATGCGCGTACGTCTGCCCGATGAACTCCGCGAACCCCGCCATATCGAGCCACGTCGCACCGTCGCGCTCAGAGAGCAGCGTTGCGGCTTGCGCTGGCGGCAGCGGTACGCACACGTCCCCGCGGCACACCCCCTCCGGCTTCATCTCCCAGCCGGTCGAGGTGATCAACTCATCGCTGCGCAGCCAGATGCGCGCGCCGTCGGCGCGTGCGCCGGCGGGTGTCGATTCGGATTCGCTGGTCAAGATCGTGACCGCCATGGCCGTCGCCTCCTACCAAGATCGCATCGAGCGCATCCTACGGCCTCCCATTGTCCGTGTGTGACAAGTCCGCTGCCGGAGGTGGCTCCGGGCGTTACGATCCCGCCGCTCACCGCTTGTCCGTCACCGTCAGGAGTCTTTCCGATGCCCTTCTACCAACGCGGAGCAGCCTCGATCTACTACGAGGAATCCGGCAACGCCTCCGGCTTCCCCCTCCTGCTCATCTCCCCGGGTGGCATGAACTCCGCCATCGCCTTCTGGGCGCGGATGCCCATCAACCCGATCGAGGCGCTGGCGGCCGACTTCCGCATCATCGCCCTGGACCAGCGGAACTGCGGCCAGTCCACGGGCCCCCTGGACACCGAGGACCCGTGGGGTTCCTACGTCGATGACCAACTGGGCCTGCTCGACCACCTCGGTATCGACCGCTACACCTCGCTCGGCTCGTGCATTGGCTGCTCCTACATCGTGAAGCAGGTCGAGCGTCAGCCGAAGCGCCTGGCGGCGGGTGTCCTGATGCAGCCCATCGGCCGTGTCGACTCCAACCTCGAGATCTGGCAGGACCGCATCTGGAAGCCCTGGGGCGAAGCCCTCGTCGAACAGCGCACCGACCTCACCACGGCCGGGATGCTCGCCTTCGGACACGCGATGTGGGATGGCGAGTTCGTCTTCAGCGTCCCGAAGGACTTCCTCAAGACGATCGACACGCCGATGCTCGTCCTTCCGGGCTACGACGAGGCCCACCCGACCGAGGTCGGCCTCGAAGTCGCCCAGCTGCTTCCCCGCTCCGAAGTTCTCGAAGACTGGAAGGCGACCCCTGAGGTCGTCCCTCACACGATCGAGGTGATTCGCGACTTCCTGAAGAAGCACACCGCTGGAGTCTCCGCGTGACCCCCACCACCTCGAAGCCAACGACAGCCACCGCGACGAGGACGCAACCGCCGACGGCCGCCGCTGGTGCGCCCGCTCCGACCGCGCGTGGTGAGGACGAGATGCTGTGTACGCTCTGCGGCCTGCGCGCCTGCTGGACGGAGAAGTAACCGGACGATGCTGCGCTAGCGGACTCGCCCGAAGTAGTGCTCGTGATCCGGTCGTAGGTCCCGTCGGCGCGCATTTCCAGCAGAGAAGAGTTGACCGGCTTCCGGAGGGTGCTGCCTGTGGGAAGCGCAATCCCATAGTCCTCGCGCTGGAAGACATTGCCGATCAGCGCCAGCCGATCCGAGCCAGTCACCTCGATGTGATGGTGGAGCACCGGCGAGTCGAAGACCATCGCGTCCGCTCGCCCGTCGTCCAGGCGCGCGAACGCATCGTCGACGGTGTCCATCGCGTCGAAGTCGATCCGCCGGTCGGTGAGGTACTGCGCCGCCGTCGTACCGCCGACGGTGACCACCCGCTTGTCGACGAGATCGTTCACGCCGCGGATCCCGCCCGTGATCTCCCTGACCGTCAACTCCGTGGTCAACGACGCGGTAAATGCCGAGACGAAGCAAATCCCGACCACCGCTCATGCCGCCCGTGCCACCTCGCCGATCGAGTGGCCCGGCTCACCCAACTCACCCACGAGGCCCACCCCGGCTGCCCGGAACATCCCGTGCCCCACCCCGCGGACGTAGTCCTCGTGCTTTCGTTCGAAGAACCACACCACGTTGCCGGCGATCAGGATCACCACCACCATGCCCGCCAGGTACAGCCCTACCGAGGCGGATGCCAGGCTCTTCAAGTGCGAGTACCACGGCTGGTCGGTGCGCTGCGTCGCGACGACCTATAGCCCGGCGTTGAACATTGGGTGGCTGAAGTCCATCCGTGACTCGCGCTCCCGGGTGATCGAGATCCCCGCGATCCCCACGTCGATCTTCGAGCTGCTGGCGTCATCGAGCAGCGGCGGCAGCGTGTCGTACCAGACGTAGGTCGTGGACCACCCGTTCCGTCGTGCAATCTCGTCCCACAACTCGATGCTGAACCCCGAATACCGCGACCCCGACCGCACCACGAACGGATCGAGCGGCTTGATCCCCACGCGCAGCGCCTGCCCCGCGGGTGCAGCCTGTGTGTCCGTGGCGCCCTCGGTGGCGTCGCGCGCGGGCAGCGAGGGTTCGGCCGCGGCCGTCGCCACGCTCCCAGTCGCGCTGACGCTGACGGCCGCTAAGACCGAGGCGACAGCCAGGGCAGTGGCGAAGTACAGCGAGAGCCGGCACGTCGTAGGCATGCCGGCATCCTACCGGCGTCGATTGGACACGGAGAAGCCCCCCGCCTGCCCGGCGGACGGCTTGCCTGCGCTGCACCATCGATGTGCTCCCCTAGGTCGGGAGCCGCAGGACCTGACCGACGCGCAAGATGCTGTCCACGGTGAGGCTGTTCGCTTCGTAGAGCGCGTCGAGGAAGGCCCCGATCGAAACGTCGGGACGGTGGAAACGCTCCGCCACGCTGGACAGCGAATCGCCCTCGGCAACGGTGTAGCTCGACGGATCGGCTGTGGCGGATGGTGTCGTGGGGACTGCGATCGTTGTCGGCGCCGGTGCAACCGTCGGGGCGGGCGCTGGAGTCGGGGCGCTGGGCGCTTCGAGCGGACGGCAGCGTCCCATCAGTGCCGTATTCGCCGGAATGCCGTTGGGGAAGGTGCTCCGCCACTCGGCGTTCACGATCGGGATCGTCACGCCGGGCAGCAACTGGACGAACCGTTCGCCCTGGACCACCCAGAACGAGGCGGTCTCACTCGGGCAGCCGGATGCCGCCAGTAACTGCGCGTCAGTGCCGCCACTGAAGACGACCAGCGCGATCCCCCGTGGCGGGAAGACGCCGCTCAGGATGCGAGGGGCGAGGGGCACCGGCGCCGGTGCGGCCACCGGTGTGGCGGGCGCCGGCTGGAGCGCGCTCACGGCGCGCAAGTACCGCTCCGACGCCCAGCCCGAGATCGCACCGTTCGTGATCGTGACCCAGTGGTACCCGTCCACATCCGGTCCCGGTTGAGTCACCGTGACGCGCGCACCTGTTGGCAGGCAACCAACGATCCCGCCCGACAGCCCAGCGATGGTGCGCACGCGCAGACAGTCGCCGTCCGCTGCGATCTCCGCCGCCGAGCCGATCGGGATCACCCCTGGCGTATTCCCTGTCGAAGCCGGGGGCGGTGGTAGCGGGGCGCCCGATGCACGCTCAGGGAGCCGGTAGATGTGGAACGAGAGGCCCGGGTATCGCGCCGCCGCGGCGCCCGGGTCATATCCGTTGCGCACCCGTACGACGCCATCGAAGTTCGAGTTCGAATCGACGACCTTGAACTTGCCGCCACCTTCGTTCTCGACGATCAGCGCGGTGTGCAGGCCGGGATAGTCCGCGGAGGGAGTGGTGTTCGCGTCATTCGCGATCTGGATGATGTCGCCCTTGCGCGCAGCCTGTGGAGTCACCTCGACCGCACCGGCCTGCAAGTACCCCAGCCGGTAGTCATTGCCGATGACGATCCCGAGGGCGGTCTGCACCACCCGACGCACCCATGGGAAGCACTCGCCCTGCTGCTGACCGACAGCGGTGGTAGCCCACGCCGTGAGCGCGCTGGCGCTACTGCTGATCGGGCTGTCCTCAGCGGCACGGGCGATCGAGGAGGTCACGGGGACGCACAGCGCCACGACGACGCACACGGAGATCAAGGTGGCGCGGGACCATCGCAACACAAGTACCCCATCGGCCCCGCCACGAGTCGATCTAGGGAAAGCCTACCCTGCCTGATCGGTTCCCGCGCAAAGAAACGACGGGACGGGACGATCGAGGCGCCCTCACGGGGCGCCTCTTTGTGCTCCAGTGGTAGCAGGAGCGGGATTTGAACCCGCGACCAACGGCTTATGAGTCCGCTGCTCTACCGCTGAGCTATCCTGCCGTCGCCCAGTATCCCGAGGCCCCACCCCCGGAGCAAGCGCGCCCGGTACCCTTACCACGAACCCCCGCCACCGCCGCCGCCACCACCACCCGAGGACCCGCCGAACCCGCTCGATCCGCTCCCTCCGGGCGTCGAGGTCAGCGTGCTCGTCGTCGTGTCCGAGAACCCCGACATCGCGTTCGCGAAGACCAGCGCGTTGAACGCCCCGAACGACCCGTACCAGGACGGCGCCTCCGTCGCGAGCCCCTCGAATGCCTTCGCCCAGCGGTCAACGCATCCGAACACGATCGCGTACGGCAGGTACTCGTAGAACAGCCCCGCCTTCTCCGCGAACTCCGACCGGTGTGTTTCCGCGTCCTCGATGAACCGACGGAACCCGAGCGTCCGCCGTAGCACCGCGGTGCCCTGCGCCGTCCGTCGAGGCATCTGCCCGCTGATCGCCATCAGCCCGAGCGCCCCCACGATCGGCGGCAGCGCCACGATCCCGAATGTCGTCGTCTTCGCCACCAGCAACAGCACCCCGATCGCCACCACGAGCGCGCCGATGCCCGTCCCCACCCATCGAGCCCGTACGGCTGAGGGGCTCCCGACGAACCAGCCACGCGCGATCGTGTCGGCGTACAGCGCGTCCTGCACCTGCTTCAGCCGCGTCGCGAACTTTGTCTTCAGGTCGCTGAGCA
>CANFFZ010000105.1 GCA_947446155.1 Chloroflexota bacterium
CGCGGACGCCGAAGACCCAGAGCGCCGCGGCAGCCTCGGGCGGAGGCGCGTCCGTCTCCACACCGGCGCTCCACATCCCTCGGATGCACGGCGCCAGGCCGCGCATGACGAACGCCATGTGCGGCGGCGATGCAGCGAAAGGCTCGAGGGCGGCCCGGCCGTCGAGCCACGTGGCGGCGACAACGAGCCCGGCATCGGCACCGCAGAGCACGCGCCGCGTGCCGGGGGCACCGGTCATCGCGCGGGCGAGATCGAGGGCGTGGTCGACCGCCTCGGCGGGGGCGTCCGGCTTCACCATCGCGCAGACGACGTGGACGACGCGCGGCTCGATGACAGACTCTGTTAGCGGCTCCGGCATGTGGACAACTGTAGGGCTGGGGCACCGTCGGAACCGCTGGGGAGCACGCGTATACAAGACATAAACAACAGGACACGGCGGTATACTCGCTGCCCATGACGCCTGCTCGCACCTCGACGCTTGCCCCCGCACCCTCGATCCCGGCGGGGGAGGGCGGCGCGCGACCGCTGATCGTGCTGCTGGACTCGCACGGGATCATCTTCCGGTCGTACTTCGCACTGCGCGACGTGCTGACGGTGCGCCACACGGGGGAGCCGATCGCCGCGGTCTTCGGCTATGCGAACACGCTGCTCTCCGTACTCACCGAACTGCATCCGACGTACGTCATCGCCGCGTGGGACGCGTCCGAGGACACGTTCCGCAAGGAGAAGGACGAGCGGTACAAGGCTCACCGGGCGGCCGTGCCGGATGACCTGATCCCACAGTTCGGCCGCGTGCGCTCGATGCTCGACGCGTTCCGCATCCCCGTCGTCGAGAAGATCGGGTACGAGGCAGACGATGTGCTCGGGACGCTGGCAGAGCAGGCGCTCGAGCAGGGTTTGGACGTGGTCATCGTCACGCTCGACACCGATATCGTGCAGTTGGTGCAGCCGGGCGTGCGCGTGTGGATGTACCGCCCGTACCAGCGCGACTACGTGATGTACGACACCGAGGCTGTCTTCGAGCGCTGGGGGTTCGAGCCGGAGCGGATGGTCGACTACAAGGCACTGACCGGGGACACATCCGACAACATCCCGGGCGTGAAGGGCATCGGCGAAAAGGGCGCGAAAGCGCTGATCGCGCAGTACGGCACCGTCGACCAGATGCTCGCCCACATCGAGGAGATCGAGCCCAAGCGCATGCGGGTCGCGCTGGAGCAGGGTGCGGCTGATGCGCTCCACTCCTACGAGATGGCCACGATCGTCCGCGACGTCCCCGGCGTTTCACTCGACCTCGATGCCGCATTGCTGCGGGACTACGACCGAAACGGTGTGGAGGAGTTGTTCCGCGAGCTCGAGTTCCGGTCGCTGATCCCGCGGCTCCCCGCCGGCCGCCTGATCGCTGGCGCGGCCGTGGACCCCGAGGCCCCCGCGCCTGAGCCGGCACCCGCCGCCACCCTCGACGGTGCGTACGAGGTGGTCACGGACGTTGCGGGCCTCGCGCGTGTCGTTGCGGCGGTCCGGGCATCGGGCTCGATGGCCATCGAGGTGATCGCGGACGAGAGCCATCCGATGCGCGCGGCCGACACGCTGGTGGGGATCGCGATCAGTCCGGCCGAGGGCGTCGCCTCGTACATTCCGTTTGGGCACCACGCCTCGGGCCAGGGGATGCTGCTCGGCGGCGATGGCCCGAGTGCTCCCGCACAACTCGAACGCGCGCAGGTATTCGAGGCCCTGGCGCCGCTGTTCACCGACCCCGCCATCCGTCGCGCCGGCCATGACGCCAAGTTCGCCGCGATCGCACTCGCCGAGGCCGACCCACGCCTCGAGATCCGCAACATCGACTTCGACACGCAGGTCGCCGCGTACCTGCTGGGTGACTCCAACATGTCGCTCGCGCGGGTCGCGCACACGCGCCTCGAGCTCGACCTGCCGGAGCCGGAGACCGTCATCGGCAAGGGGGCGAAGGCCATCGCGTTCTCGGCGGCGCCCGTCGAGGCCGTCGGCGCATACGCGACGGCGAACGTGGACGCCTTGCAGCGGTCCATTGGCGTGCTCCGCAAGGAACTGGAACGCGACCACCTCGACACCGTCTTCCGTGACATCGACCTGCCGCACGTGCCCGTGCTGGCGCGCATGGAGCGCTTCGGCGTGGCGCTCGATACCGACGTGTTGCGCACGATGGAGCGCGACCTGGCGGGGCGGATCACCTCGGCCGAGCGTGCCGTGTACGACGCCGTGGGGCACGAGGTGAGGATCGGCTCGCCGCTGGAACTCTCCGCGCTGCTGTTCGAGGAACTCAGCCTGCCGAAGACGCGCAAGACCAAGACCGGTTACACGACGGACGCGGATGCCCTCGAACCGTTGCGCATCCTGCACCCAGTCGTCGACGCGATCCTGAACTGGCGCGAACTCACGAAGATCAAGTCGACCTACGTCGACACACTCCCGTCGCAGGTAAACCCGCGGACCGGCCGGGTGCACTCGGTGTTCTCGCAGACCACCGCGGCGACGGGGCGACTGTCCTCGAACGACCCGAACCTGCAGAACATCCCCGTGCGCACTGAGGCCGGCAACCTGGTCCGTCGTGCCTTTGTTGCACGCGACTGCGGCGACGACCCGGTCTACCTCTCGATCGACTACTCACAGATCGAACTGCGCGTCCTCGCGCACATCGCGGACGACGAGGCACTGAAGGCAGCCTTCCTGGCGAAGAAGGACATCCATCGTTCGACGGCGGCCCTCGTCTTCAAGAAGGAAGAGTCCGCGGTGACCTCGGAAGATCGCCGGCGCGCGAAGGTCTTCAACTTCGGAGTGCTGTACGGCCTCACGGCCTTCGGCATGTCCACCCGCGAGGGCATCCCGCGCGACGAGTCCGAGGCGTTCATCCAGGGCTACTTCGCGGCCTATCCCAAGGTGAAGACGTGGCGCGACGCGACGGTCGAGGAGGCGCGCACCAAGGGCTACGCGGAGACGCTGACGGGCCGCCGGCGCTACATCCCGGAACTGCGCTCGCAGAATCGAGTCGTCCGGCAGGCCGCCGAGCGCATCGCGATGAACATGCCGATCCAGGGCACCGCCAGCGACATCATCAAGATCGCGATGAACCGCATCGACCTCGAACTCGCCGCGCGGCGCGAGCAGGGCGCGCGGGCGCGCATGATTCTGCAGGTCCACGACGAACTGATCTTCGAACTGCCACGCGCCGAACTCGACGACATGCGCGAGATCGTGCATCGCCTGATGCCCTCGCTCGACCTCGCCGTGCCACTCGACCTCGAAGAGAAGGTCGGCACGAACTGGGGCGCACTGGAGTAGGCGGGCGGGTGGATCGTGCCTGAACTACCCGAGGTCGAGACGATCCGCCGCGACCTCACGCCGCTCCTCGTCGGCCGTCACGTCACGCGCGTCCGCATCCACGCCGGCAGCGAACGCCTCGCGATCACCGACCCACCGAGGGTGCTCGAACGACGGCTGCAGGGCAGGGGAGTGGTCGGCATCGACCGCCAGGGCAAGTACCTGCTGCTACGGCTGGACGACGGCTGGACGTGGGTCATCCACCTCCGCATGACCGGCTCGATCGTCCACGTACCGGCGGAGGCGCCGCTGGGCCGCTTCGAACGCGCCCGCATTGACCTCGATGACGGCTCTACGCTGCGGTTCAACGACCTGAGGAAGTTCGGCACCTGGCACCTCGTGGAGGATGCCGCCGAAGCGATGCCACACAGCGGCCCGGACGCGTTATCCGAGGCGTTCACACCCGAATGGCTACTCTCGCGCCTCCGGGGCCGCTCAACCAGCGTGAAAGCCGTCTTGCTCGACCAATCAGTCTGCGCCGGCGTCGGCAATATCTACGCCGACGAAGCGTGCTGGATCGCCTCAGTCGACCCGCGCACGGAGGCGTCTCGGATCGGTCCGATGCGTGCCAGGCGGCTCCACGCGGCCGTGCTGGAGACGCTGGGCGCCTCACTGGCGAACCGCGGCTCCTCCTTCAGCGACTACCGCGACGGCCTCGGCGCGGAGGGCCTCCACCACGTGCGTGTCCACGTGTTCCGCCGCGAGGGCCAGGCGTGCGAGCGCTGTGGCGGGATCATCCTCAAGGCACGAGTCGCTGGCCGGGGTACCCACTTCTGCCCCCGTTGCCAGCGGAAGTAGTGTGCCTACTGAGACATAACATAGATAGTGCGAAGTTTGACACGATGATCGGCGATCCACTCCCCGGGGCTCCGGAAGGGGTTTCGGAACGTCTAGGCACCGATAGAAAACCGCAACATCGACCGCCGATCTGGTGACGGGCTCGACAGCGCTCGCTCGGTAGATTGATCTCACTGGAAGGCGGCGACGCCGACCAAAGGAGGGCCTCCGGCGACGGAGGCCCTCCTTTGGTCGGCGTCGCCGCTGAGGAGCCTCGATGCCCTTCGACAACCAGAACGTCGATGTCTCCGGAGTCGATGACCGGCGTGGGCGCGGGTTTGGATCGCCGATCGCGCTCGGCGGTGGTGGCCTCGGGATCGTGGGCGTGATTGTGGTGCTGCTGATCAACGTCCTGGGTGGCGGCAGCGGGGCTTCCCTGCTCTCCGACAACACCTCGAGCCAGGGCACGGGTGAGACCACCGCCCAACTGAGTGCCCGCTGCAACACCGAGGGCGCGTTCGAGCGTGACGACGACTGCTACGTCATCAAGTCCTACAACGAGATCAACGAGGTCTGGGCGACGCAGTTCTCCGGCTCCACCTACGAGCCGCCGCGCCTCGTCTTCTTCGAGCAAGGCACCAGCACCGCGTGTGGGAACGACTCCTCGGACGTGGGGCCCTTCTACTGCCCTGCTGACCGCAGCGTGTACATCGACATCGGCTTCCTGGCAGCGCTGCAGAAGCAATTTGGTGCGCAGGGCCGATACGCCCAGACCTACATCGTGGCGCACGAAGTTGGCCACCACCTCCAGACCCTGACCGGCACGGAGGCGCGCGTACGGGCTGCCCAGGGCCGCGGAGACGCACAGGCGCTGTCCATCGGTGTCGAGTTGCAGGCGGACTGCTACGCCGGCGCCTGGAGCGCCCTTGCGAACCGAGCAGGCAACTTCTCGATCTCAGAGCGCGAGCTGGATCAGGCCCTCAATGCTGCTGCTGCCGTTGGTGACGACCGCATCCAGCAGAAGACGCAGGGCCGTGTGGATCCCGAGAGTTGGACCCATGGCTCGTCGCAGCAGCGGCGGGACGCATTCCTGCGGGGCTACCAGGCTGCGAATGGGAGTGCCTGCACCTCGCTCGTGCCGCTCTCCTCGTAGGTCATTATCGATGCCTAACTGACGCGCCTGATGAATCTGGATGTCGCGAGTTACGTCTTAAATGAGGTCTGCGTATCTCGCGGATGCGCTACCTGATCGACGCGACCCAGTGCCCCCTACTTTTCGCCTCGTAGCACCTTCAGCACCTGCTCGCCGTGGCTCTCGGCGGTGGCGCGCTTCCAGACCTTCGTCAGGCGACCGTCCGGTCCGATGACAAAGGTCGAGCGCGTCATCCCGATGCTGTGCTTGCCGTACAGCACCTTGTCGCCCCAGGAGCCGTAGGCGGTCGACACCTTCGAGCCGGCGTCGACGAGGAGCGGGAACGGCAGGTTGTGGTGCTCAGCGAACTTCTGGTGGGAGACCGCGTCGTCGGTCGAGACACCGAGGACGACGGCGCCAGTGGCGAGGATCTCGTCGTGGTAGTCGCGGAAGGAGCAGGCCTCCTTGATGCAGCCGGGGGTCTCGTCCTTCGGGTAGAAGTAGAGGACGACGGTCTTGCCTTGGTAGTCCGCGAGGCGGTGGGTCTTCCCGTCCTGGTCCTTCAGCGTGAACGCGGGTGCCTTCTCCCCTGCCTCGAGTATCACTCCCACGTTGGCCCTCCCCTGCTCATCGGCCATGCTTGTCAGTCATCGATGTCTGCGTGCAGCATGCCACTGACGGGGGACGGCGCGCGAGGTCGGGCGGTATGGTGTCCGCGCCTCGCGGGGAATCGAGGCGTCATGGAAGAGGGGACTGCGATGACCACTGCTGTCGAGCCGGCGCACCAGACGGCGACCGTCAACGGGCTACGTCTCCATTATGTCGAGTATCCCTCCCCTCGCGCCGGCGCTCCGGTCATGCTCTTCCTTCAGGGGTTGACCAGCGTCTGGGGCTCGTGGCGTCGTGTCGCGGAGCACTTCGCCGCTGACTACCACGTCTACCTCCTGGAGCAGCGTGGCCACGGCGACTCCGAGCACGTGCCGGCCGACCGCTACCGCACGGAGGACTACATCGCCGATCTCGAAGCGTTCGTGGACCAGATGGGGTTCCAGCGGTTCGTGCTGGTCGGTCAGTCGATGGGTGGTCACCACACGATCGCGTACACGGCGAAGCATCCCGAGCGGATCATCTGCGCCCTCGCGAACGACATCCCGCCCGCCCTCGACTATCAGCCAGCCGGCTCGGACCAGGCGTTCCCGGGGGGGAAGCAGCGCGTCTTCGCCTCGCCGGCCGAATGGACGGAGACGCGTCGCCCGACGGCACCGCTCACCCCGGAGTGGGCGCACTCCTTGATGGAGCGCGAAGCGCTGAAGGAAGTGCCCGGCGGTTACTCGCCGAAGTTCGACCCGAACGCGCAGATGCACTGGGCGCCCGCCGACCTCTGGGATGTCGCGCGCACGATCACGCGTCCCATCTTCTTCATCCGAGGCGGGCGCTCGCAGGTGCTGTCTGCGCAGGCCCTGCAGGACATGGACATGGCGATCCCGACCGCTCGCTCCGTCACCCTTGAAAAGGCGGGCCACTCGACGTACCATGATATGGAGCACGAGTGGATCACCATCGCCTCTGCATTCTTCGCCTCGCACGCGCAGGCGTAGCGGGACAGACGAAGCACATCGATGGCATGGGCAGGCGCGAAGCCAGGTGGTCCGCCGGCGACCAAAGGGTCGCGCTGGGGTGCGCTGTCGTCCGGCCCGTTCCGTGTCTACTGGGTCGCGATGTTCGCGCGAGTGTTCGGGCTGCAGTTCCGCTTCATTGGCACTGGTTGGCTGGTCGCCTCGAATGATGGGCTCGACAAAGGTCCATTCTGGATCGGCGTCGTCGCCGTCGCCTCGGCGCTCCCGACGATTGTCCTGAGTGTGCCGGCCGGGATCCTCGCTGACCGGTACGACCACCGGAAGATCCTGTTCTGGTCGCAGAGCCTGACAGCCGTTTCCAGCCTGGCGCTGGCACTGGCAGTCATCAGTGGTTCGGTGAACATCTGGATGGTGATCGCGTGGGGCGTCTTCACCG
>CANFFZ010000106.1 GCA_947446155.1 Chloroflexota bacterium
AGCGTGGAGATCCACGTGGTGCAGGGCGAGCGCTCGATGGCGGGCGACAACAAGTCGCTGGCCCGCTTCATCCTCGACGGCCTGCTGCCGGCGCCGCGTGGCGTCCCGCAGATCGAGGTCTCGTTCGACATCGATGCGAACGGCCTCGTGAAAGTGTCGGCGACGGACAAGGCGACCGGGAAGCAGCAGCACGTCTCGATCCAGCCCTCGAGCGGCCTCACCGACGGCGAAGTCGAGCGGCTGCGCAAGGAAGCCGAGATCCACGCCGGCGAGGACGCGAAGAAGCGCGCCACCGCTGAGGCACGGAACCAGGGCGACACGCTCGTCTACTCGGCCGAGAAGCTGCTGCGCGACAACGCCGAAATCGTGACCGCCGAGCAGAAGTCGACCGTCGAGGCGGCGCTGGCCGGTGTGCGCGAAGCGCTGACGGGCGAGGACGGCGACCTGATCAAGGAGCGGGCGGACGCCCTCTCCCAGGCGATGCAGGAAGTCGGCAACGCGATCTACACGAAGCAGGCGGAGGCGAACGCCCCCGGCGCAGAGGGTGCTGACCCGGCCGCAGCGGCGGCAGGCGGTACCGGCGACACGATCGAAGGCGAGTTCCGCGAGGTCTAACGCCCCCGGAATCGCGACAGACATACGGCAGGCGCCCGTCGAGTCACCTTCGGCGGGCGTCTGTGTCTGGCAAGGGCGGTATGCCGTGATCGAAGAGTTCAAGCGCCGTCACATCCCGTTCGGACGCTGGTTCAACGTGCGCGACATCGGTGGATACACGGCTGCCTCGGGCTCCTCGATCCCATGGGGGCGATACTTCCGAGGCGGCGCGCCTGCTCCGTTCGACGCCGACGAGGCTGAGCGTGCACGCGCCATCGGTCTACGCACCGCGCTCGACCTGCGCCGAGACGACGAGCGTGCCCGCGAGGGCACACACGCGCTGGTGGCGCTTGGCACCCGCCACGTCGCACTCTCGGTGTCGCCCGACCAGGCAGCGATGGACGCGGCGGTCGGCAACACGATCTCGGCAGCGCGCTACCTGAAGTATCTCGAAGTGGGTGTGCCCGCGCTGCGTGACACGTTCGAGCTGCTGGGCGACCCGGACTCGTACCCCGTGCTGGTGCACTGCTCCGCCGGCAAGGATCGCACGGGCGTCGTCACTGCGATGACGCTCGAACTGCTCGAGGTCCCGCGCGAGGTGATCGAAACCGACTACGCGATGACCAACCTCGAGCGGGAGTGGCTGACTGCGTACCTGACGGAGCGGGGCGGCTGGTTCACCAACGCGACCCCCGCCCAGCGGGAATACTCCCTGGCCGTCCCACCGGACGCGATCTCAGGCTTCCTCGACGGGCTGCATGACCGCTTCGGTGGCGCGGAGACCTACCTGCGCGGCATCGGCGTCCCAGCGGGGGCGATCGAGGGGTTGCGGCGGGTCCTGAGCGGAGGGGCCTCGTAGGTTAGGGCCTCGTAGGGCGCTCCCCGAGCAGCGCTCGCGGGGACCGTCGTTTAGGATGATTGGTCTATGACGACTGGCACTGACGACCTCTACGGCACGCTGGGTGTCGCCCGGGATGCCACCCCGGACGACGTGAAGCGTGCGTTCCGCAAACTCGCGATGGAGTTTCATCCCGACCGGAACAAGGACGAGGGCGCCGAGGCGCGCTTCAAGCAGATCAACGCCGCCTACGAAGTGCTCTCCGACCCGGAGAAGCGCGCGCGGTACGACCGTTTCGGCGCCGCCGGGATCGGGAACGCGGGCGCGCAGGGCTTCACCGGCCACGATGGTTTCGGCGGGTTCGGCGACATCTTCGACGCGTTCTTCCGCGGGACGGCATCGAGGCGCGCGGGGCCGCAGCCCGGCTCCGACCTGCGCGCGACGATGACGCTCAGCCTCGAGGAGGCCGTCTTCGGCGTGGAGCAGGAGATCGCCTACCAGCGCACGGAGCGGTGCGCGGACTGCAAGTCCACTGGCCAGGTCAACGGCGTCGCGCGGCCCGAGTGTCCTGACTGCAAGGGCCAGGGCGAGCTCCGACGCGTGCAGCAGTCGGTCTTCGGCCAGTTCGTGAACGTGGCGGCGTGCGGGCGCTGTCGAGGTGAGGGCAGCATCGTCACCGACCCGTGCAAGACCTGCCGCGGGAACGGGCTGCGGCGCGTGAAGGTGAGCCGATCGGTGAAGGTGCCAGCGGGCGTCGATGACGGCTCGCAGTTGCGCATCTCGGGCGAGGGCGACCACGGACCGCGCGGTGGACAGCCGGGACACCTGTATGTCGAACTGCGCGTGCGACCGCACGAGCTCTTCAAGCGCGTGGACAACGACCTCGTGTACGAACTGCCGTTGAACATCGCGCAGGCGTCCCTGGGGATGGACCTCGAAGTCCCGACGCTCGAGGGCGAGGCGGTCGCGCTGAAGTTGAAGCCGGGCGTGCAGCACGGTGACGTCCACGCGATCCGCGGCAAGGGCGTCCCGTACCTCCGAGGCACCGGGCGCGGCGATCTGCTCGTGCGCACGCACGTGGTAACACCGACCACGCTGACCAAGGAACAGAAGAACATGCTGGCGAAACTCGCCGACTCGCTGGGCACGCCTGATGTCCCCGAGGACCCCTCGCTGTTGTCGCGCATCCGCGACGCCTTCGCCCCATAGCGGTGACATAGGGTGGCACCTCGACGCTCGCTCACGCCTGATGCCTCCCAGTGGGTGGAGGCCATCGTGCGCTGCGATGCGCTCGATGCGGAACTGGTCGCAGACGCGCTGCGCATCGCGGGCGCCGAGGGCGTGGCGATCGAGCCCGCGATCCTGCTCGATGACGACGCCGACTTCACCTACACGGAGCGCTTCGATGTGCCGTGGACGGTGCGCGGGACGGTGCCCGCGCCCTTTGAGACAGCGGCCCGACGCGCGCTCCGGCGTCATCTCGTGTCACTGCCGCTTCACGCACCCCTCGGCCGGCTGCGGGTGATCGAGGTGCGTCCGGAGCAGTGGTCAGAGGCGTGGAAGCGCTTCTTCGGTGTGCTGCACCTGGGCGAGCGGACGGTGATCCGGCCGACGTGGGAGCGGTACCGCGCGAAGCCACACGAGGTGGTGATCGATCTCGACCCCGGGACCGCCTTCGGGACCGGGCAGCACGAGACGACACGGCTCTGTCTGGAAGCCCTCGAAGGGGTGGTGACGCCGGGCTGCACCGTCCTCGATGTGGGGGCGGGCTCGGGCATCCTCGCGATCGCGGCGGCGAAGCACGGGGCGCGAAGGGTGCGCGCGTGCGACCTCGATGCGTCGACGATCGCGGTGGTGCGTGAGAACGCGACGCTTAACGGTGTCGAGGGGCGCATCACCGCGGCGGCGGGCTCACTGGGCGACGCGTGGCCGTGGCCTCGGACGTCGCCGGTCGCGTGCGCCGAAGTCGTCGTCGCGAACATCTCATCGATCGCCGTGCGTGCGCTACTCCCTGCGATCGTGGCGGCGGTCCGGCCGGGTGGGGCCGCGGTGCTCTCGGGGTTCCTCGCTGTGGACGCCGATGTGATGGTGCGAGCGGCACGGCGTGCTGGCCTGCGCGAGGTGACGCGGCACGATGGCCTCGAGTGGTCGTGCGTCGTCGGACGGCGGGCGGGGGCGCAGGGTTAGGGGCGGAAGCTCTGC
Source organism: Chloroflexota bacterium (assembly GCA_947446155.1). The sequence continues at coordinate 3,635 of CANFFZ010000106.1, forward strand.
GTCGTCCAGGTGAACGGGTCGACGTTGACGCCGTAGACGGTGACCTCCCAGTGGAGGTGCGGGCCGGTGGAGAAACCGGTCGTCCCCATCCGCGCGATGAGCGTGCCCGGGCTGACAAATGTCCCGGGCGTGACGAGTGCCGCCTCCAGATGGTGGTAGCCGCTCTTCACTCCGGAGCCGTGGTCGATGATGACCGAGATGCCCCGGATCGGGTGGTTCTCGACGAAGGCGACGCGCCCGGGGGCGGCTGCGACGATGGGTGTGCCCTGGTCGTTGGCGATGTCCGCGCCCGAATGGAACCCACCGATGGGGCCGCCGTTGATCGAGCGCCCCGAGCCGAACTCGGTGGAGATGTAGCCTGCCGCCGGCTTGATGAACGGCCTGTCCCAGCGGACATCCGGGTCGAACGCGGCGAATTCTTTCGCCCGCAGCTGCTCCTCCGTGATCCCCGCTTGCGGCGTGAGGATGGCCCCCACCTCCTCGGTCACCACGATGTAGTCGGCCGGGCGCTCTACGTGGACGACCTGCGTGACGGCGTCGATCTGCCGCGTAGTCTTGCCCGCTGCGTCGAAGAGCGTGACCTGCGCGGTGCGCGCCCCCAGGTTCGCGTCCACGGGGACACCGAGGAGCGCCCACAGGAAGTCGCCCTGCGCACGGAGTGGCACCGTGCCGCCGATGAACCGCACCACTCCTGTCCGCTCTGTCGCGCGGACGATGAGGAGTGTGGCCTCACCGTTCCCGACGGTCTTCGGACGGAACTCGAACGCAGCCGGCGACTGGGTGGCCGAGGGCGTCGGGGTCGGCGTCGGTGACTGCGTCGTCGTCGAGGTCTCGGTGGGCGGTGCCTTGGTGGCGGATGGGGAGCCCTCGGTGGGCTGGGCGGTCGGGGACGTCGTCGCGTCGGTGATGGCTCCGCGCCCGCCGAACGAGCAGGCGGCTGCGGGCACGGCAAGGCCCAGCGCAACGCCTGCGCGCAGCACAGCGCGACGTGAACACGGCCTGGGGATTGGCTGCGTCATACTGCTCCGCCCGGGACGCCGCATGGCGTTCCCTGCTTTCATCCTAGCCCGGGAGACCTCATCGATCCGGAAAGCCTGCTCTCGCGGAAATTTCACAGGTACGACTTGCCAGATTGCTATACTACCGCCGATCGCAGCCGGATGCGGCCACCGGCAACGACCCCCAAGCATTCGCACCCCTCGGGCGGAACCGAGGTGCCAGCGTCACCTCTGGGTTACGGATGGCACCCCCGGGCAGGCGGCCCACGCGGAGGAGCAGATGGAAGCCCCGAAACTCGTCGCGGAGCGCATCCTCGCCAACGTCGAGCGCGTGATCATCGGCAAGACGGACGAAGCGCGGTTCGCCCTCGTGACGTTGCTGTGTCGCGGTCACCTGCTGATCGAGGACGTACCCGGCGTCGGCAAGACGATGCTGGCACGGGCGCTCGCGAAGTCGACTGGATGCTCCTTCGCGCGCATCCAGTTCACGCCAGACCTGCTGCCGACGGACGTCACCGGCGTCTCGGTGTACCGCCAGGGCACCGGAGAGTTCGTCTTCCGGCCAGGCCCGATCGTTGCGCAGATCGTCCTCGCCGACGAAGTGAACCGCGCGACACCGAAGACGCAGTCCGCACTCCTCGAAGCGATGGAGGAGCACCAGGTCACGGTGGACGGGATCACGCACATCCTGCCGCGACCCAGCATGGTGATGGCGACGCAGAATCCGATCGAGTACGAGGGCACGTTCCCGCTGCCGGAGGCGCAACTCGACCGGTTCTTCATGCGCATCCACCTCGGCTACCCGAGCCCGACGGACGAAGTGCTGATCATGGACGCGCAGCAGGAGCGCCACCCGATCGAGACGCTGGGCGAAGTGGTGTCGCCGGCGGAGCTTCTCGAACTGCAGGACGCGGTGGGACGGATCTACGTCGACCCGCTGATCAAGCAGTACATCGTGAGCCTGTCGAACGCGACGCGTGAACACGAGGCGGCCTACCTCGGTGCATCGCCGCGCGGCTCGCTCGCGCTCATGCGGGCGACGCAGGCACACGCGATGCTGGACGGGCGCGACTTCGTGCAGCCAGACGACGTGAAGTTGCTGGCGTACTCGACGCTGGGACATCGCGTGATCGTGAGCCCGAGCGCGCGCGTCCGTGAGATCGACGCCCGCCAGATCGTGGAAGAAGTCCTCGGACGCGTGCCGGTGCCGGGCGTCCGCGCCCGCGGCGGCGCGTAGGCGATCGAGGCGCGTGATGCGTCGCTTCCTGCGTGAGGTCGTCAACCGCGGCAATGTGTCGCTGGCGGCCATCGTCGCGATCGTGTGCGTCGTCGTCGGGTTCGCGACCGGCTTCTGGCTGCTGTTCCGCATCGCCTACGTCATCATCTTCGCGATCCCGCTGCTGTACTTCTGGGCTCGCGCGATGGCGGACAGCCTGGATGTCCAAGTGGACCGCACATCCCACCGCGTGACGCAGGGCCAGCCGATCGAGGGCCACATCACCGTGCGCAGCCGCTCGATCCTGCCGAAGGTATGGCTGGAAGTAGAGGACCCCTCCTCCGTCCCTGACCACAGCGCGCAGCGCGTCTTCACGATGGGCTCGCGCGGGGCGATGTCGTGGGCGTACCGCACGAGGACGCGAGTGCGCGGCGTGTACACGCTGGGCCCGGTGATCGTCTCAGCGAGTGACCCCTTCGGGTTCTTCACCTTCCGGCGGACGTTCGGTGATCAGACAACCGTCCTCGTCTATCCGAACGCGCCCGACCTGCCGAACTTCGCGATCCCGCCCGCCAACCTGCCGGGCGAGGGCCGCTTCCGACGTCGCACGCACAACGTGACCCCGAACGTCGCCGGCCTGCGCGAGTACGCACCGGGCGACTCGTACAACCGCATCCACTGGCCGGCGACCGCCCGCAAGGGTGAGCCGATGGTGAAGCAGTTCGAACTCGACCCCACCTCGGACATCTGGGTGGTGGTGGACCTCGAGGCGCAACACCATGTCGGCGCGGGCGAAGACGGCACGGAGGAGTCCACGGTGCAGGTGGCGGCCGCCATCGTGCGCTACTTCATCAACGCGAACCGCTCCGTGGGCCTCGTCACCTTCGGCGACGACCTCCGCATCGACGAGCCGGACCGCGGGCAGAGCCACTTCACCCGCACCCTCGAGTCCCTCGCGCTCGCGCGGGCAGTGGGCGACGTCACGCTGTCGGCGCTGCTCCTCGAGGAGTCGCGGCGCTTCGGGCGGCACACCACGGTGGTTGTCGTCACGCCGTCGACGGACGAACAGTGGGCGTACACGATGATGTCGCTCGCCGCGCGCGGCGTGAAGGTCGCGGCCGTGCTGATCGAGGCGGACACGTTCGGCCCGGCGCCCCGCCCGCTGCCGG
>CANFFZ010000107.1 GCA_947446155.1 Chloroflexota bacterium
GAGCGGCGCATCTCCTCGTCCGTACAATCGAGGCATGCCCGACATCGTGGTCGCCCGCGCCGATCTGGCGTCCGACGTGGCGTTGCGCCTGATCACGGCGCTGAACGCCCAGATCCTCGCGCGCTATCCCGAGGAAGGCGCGACACACTTCGATCTCGACCTGGACGAGGTGATGCCGGGACGCGGTGCTTTCGTGATTGCGTGGGATGGCGAGACCGCCCTCAGCTGCGGCGCCATCCGGCGGCTGGTCGAACCGGGCCTCGATGATGCAGGCGAGGTCAAGCGCATGTTTGTGATCCCCGAGGCGCGCGGGCGACGCATCGGTGGGCTGATCCTCGACCGGCTGGAGGCAGAGGCCCGGGCGCTCGGGCTGGGACGGTTGCTGTTGGAGACGGGTGACCGACAGGTGGAAGCGCTGGCGCTCTACCACCGCGTCGGGTTCAACCGCATCGACCGCTTTGGCCAGTACGTGGACTTCCCGCTCAGCGTCTGCATGGAGAAGCACCTCGCCCCCATCACCACGCGGCGCGTCGCTGTCGATGCGCCCGGGGCCGTCACCCTGCAACGGGCGATGGCTGCCGAGGTCGCTGCCCGCTACGAGGACGACAGTCCGCCGAATCCGCTCGACCCCGCCGAGGTGGCACCGGGCCGCGGGACGTTCCTCCTCGCGGAGGAGGGCGGGCACGTCCTCGGCTGCGGCGCGCTTCGCCGGCTGTCCGAGCCGGGCCTCGAAGACGCTGCCGAGGTGAAGCGGATGTACGTGGTGCCGGAAGGACGCGGGCACGGCGTGGCGCGCGTGGTCCTCGATGCGCTCGAAGCCGAAGCGCGAGCCCTCGGCGTCGCGCGGATGATCCTGGAGACGGGCGACCGCCAGCCGGAGGCGATCGCGCTGTACACACGCGCCGGTTTCGAGGTGATCCCACGCTTCGGCGAGGCGTGGACGCACCCGCTCAGCGTCTTCATGGGCAAGCGCTTGGTCTGACCTCGGCAGCGGCTACTCGCGGCGGATGGTCGCCGTCAGGTGGTGCGCGGCGAGGCGGTCGCGGTACATCTCCGCGCGCTCGAGCGGGCACGTGACGACGTCCGCCTGGCCGTGGTGGTGCGCCGTCAGCATCACCTCGACGGCGCGATCAACCGATAGTTCTGGCACGGAGGCGAGCAGTGCGTGGACGACATCGTCCATGCCGTTCACGTCGTCGTTGTGGATGACCACGGTCGCGCGCCGCACCATCTCGGTGCCGGTGACTTCCTGCTGCACGGGCTCGGCGACATGCGTGCCCGGCGCCACATCGAGGCGCGGAGTGCCCGTCGAGGTCACGAGCCCAGTTTCCGGTGGTCCCACGAGCGCACGCGGATCGGGTGGACGCGCACGGTGACCCGCTTGTAGGCCGCCGCGGGCAACTCGGTGGGCGGTGTCGAGGGGCGTTCGGGGCGGGGACGGCCGGCGTACCGCGCGCCTTCGATGGCGCTGATCCGCGCCGTCACCTGAGGGTCGCGGATGACCTCGGCACGCGCGTCAATCGAGACGCCCCGCAGTTCGTTGTAGGTGGTACCGGCCTCCGCGAGCACCGTGATACGCGGGTCACGGTCGAGGTTCCGCGTCTTTTGTGCCACCGCGTAGGTCGTGAACGCGATCAGGCCCTCGTCGTCGAGCACGAACCACATCGGTACGAGGTGAGGCGTGCCGTCGCGGTTGATGCTGGCGACCTGGAGGACGCGCGCCTCGTTCAGCAGCTCGGCCTGTTCGGCCTCGGTCAAGACGAGACGGGCGCGGGGGTTGGGCATGGTTCGACGACTCCCTCGGTTAGCGCGCGAACAGTACGGCGGCGACCACGAGGGCGTACGCGATCACGCCCATACGCAGCCGCGGTGCGGAGATCTTCCGTGCGACGCCCACACCGAGATAGCCGCCGCCGAGCGCTGCCACAGCCATCACAGCGGCAGGGAGCCACTCGACCGGCCCCCAGATCGCAAAGTAGACGACCGCCGCGGCGTTCATGATCGCGGACAGTAGACCCTTCAACGCATTCGAGCGGTGCAGGTCGTCCGGCAGCAGGATGCCGAGTACCGCGAGCGTGAGGATGCCGAGGCCGGCGCCGAAGTACGCCCCGTAAATCGCGAGCACGAACGTGGCCGCCATCAACTCGATTGGCGTCTTGCCCTCGATGCCCTCGGGACGGTGGTTCGCGACCCATGCGGAGAGCCGAGGCTGTCCGGCCATGAGGCCGGCGGCGAACAGAATCAGGAAGGGGACGATGCGGTCGAAGGACGCTTCGGACGTCGTCAGGAGGATCGCCGAGCCGGCGATCGCGCCGAGGACACTCGGGACGGTGAGGACGAGGATGCGGCGGCGCTGATCGCTCAGTTGTGCCGCGTAGCCGATCGAGCCGCCGACGTACCCCGGCCAGAGCGCGACGGTGTTCGTCACGTTCGCAACCTTCGAGGTATTTCCCGCTGCGACGAGCGCGGGGAATGACACGAGCGACCCGCCGCCGGCGACGGCGTTGATCGCGCCCGCAGCGAACGCTGCTAGCGCGAGGATCGGGTATTCGAAGACGCCCATCCATCCTCCGGAAGCGCCACTCTAGCAGCGGGTGCGGTTGTGAGGCCTCGGCCGTGGTGATAGAACGGGGCGCGCGAGCGGAGGCGACGATGCGGTACGACGACCTCGATGACCTGATCGTGGAGGTGGCGGACGGGATCGCCCATTGGCGGATCAACCGCCCCGACCTGCTGAACGCAATGCGCACGCGCACGTTCTGGCAGATCGTCGAACTCGGTAAGCGCCTCCAGGTGGACGACGACGTACGCGTCGTCGTCGCCTCGCACGAGGGGCGCGGCTTCTCCGCCGGCGCCGACCTCGTCAGCCGCAACCCCGCCGACCCGGACGCCACACCCGAGGCGACACCGACCGACTCGATGGGGATCAGCGCGATCGGCCTCGCGATGCAGCGGATCGACAAGCCCACGATCGCGGCGGTCAACGGCGTGTGTGCTGGCGCGGGGTACGCCCTCGCCCTCTCGTTCGACCTCCGCTACCTCGGGCCGGACGCGCGGTTCGTCACCGTCTTTGGGCGGCGGGCGCTCTCACCGGACTGCGGCATCACCTACTGGCTGCCTCGACTGGTGGGACACGCGAAGGCGCTCGAACTGCTGTACACCTCGCGCGACGTGCTCGCGGATGAGGCCGCCAGCCTCGGCCTTGGCAACGAACTCGTGCCGGACGCCCTCGCGCGGGCGATGGAGGTCGCGCGCGGACTGGTCGAGGGTGCACCGCTCTCGATGATGTGGCAGAAGCGCGAGGTGCGGAACTCGTGGGTCAGCGATCTGCAGCGCCAGATCGAATTCGAGTGGGCCGCGCAGGCCTCGCTGCGTGGGAGCGCCGATGTGGCAGAGGGCCGCGCCTCGTTCCTGGAGAACCGAAAACCGAAGTTCGTCGGGCGCTAACGCCCGCAAGGAGTCATACATGAGCAGCATTGCAGCCGTCGACGAAGCCACCGGGCGGAAGTTCTACCTCGATGACCCGGACGACCTCCGGCCGGGTGAGCCGGTCACGTTCCTCCTCAATCTGCACGGCTGAGGCTCCGTCGGGCAGTGGCAGCATGCCTACTTCCCGGCACACGACTTCAAGGAGCAGCACCGTCTCGTCATCGCGACACCGTCCGCCGCGACGAAAGAGCCGTCGAGGCGGTGGGTCGCCGAGGCGGACGACGAGCATCTGAAGCACATCGTGAACTACGTGTTCGAGAAGTACGGCGTCGGAAACATCCGGTCGTTCTGGCTGGTCGGACACTCCCAGGGCGGACAGACCTCGGCGCGCCTGCTGCAAGACGCGTTCTTCCGCGACCGCGTGGACGGATGGCTGAGCCTCTCCGGCGGGCGTCTGGGTGGGCACGAGCGGCCGGACGCCTTCTTCCTCCCTGCACGCGGTTACGTGCCGCCGCCCTCGGAGCGCCCCGCGCCGCCGCCGATCCCCGACACCGATCTCTCGTTCATCTTCGCGATCGGTGAGCACGAGATCGTGACGCTGCCGGAGACTTCGCCGTGGGCGGAGAAGTACGGCGCCGGCCCGAAGCAACGCCTCGCCGATGTCGTGGACACCGAGGCAGGCCAGATCCACGACCGGATGCGCGAGGGCAAATCGAATGCCGCGTGGGGCCTCGAAGCCCGCCCGGGGACGGCGCAGGTGTACGTCTACCCCAACGCGCGCGACGGCCGCGTGATCGCCGATGTGCTGCGTCTGGACAAGGGTCACACCGAGGGCCTCGAGCCCAACATCGTGCGCATGCTGATCGAGATGCTGGTGTCGGCACCGGGCGGCAAAGCGAAGGCCTTGCTGGCGAAGGCCTGACGAGAGGCCTGCCGGGGCTAGCCGGCGGCCAACTCCTCGAGGACGACTCGGCGCACGAGTTTCCCGTTGCGCGTGCGGGGCAGCGGCTCTGTGCGCAGCACGAACTCGTGCGGGCGCTTGTACTCCGCGAGGTGCTGCGCCGCGTGTGCTTCGAGTGTCGCGACATCGAGGGTCATCCCGGCCTGCGGCACAACACACGCCGTCACGATCGTTTTCTGCTCGTCGATACGACGGCCCACGACGGCGACTTCGAGGACGCCGGGGCACGCCTCGATGGCGGCCTCGATCTCGTTGGGGGAGAGGCGGTAGCCGAACGACTTGATCGTGTCGTCGGCGCGACCGTGGAACCAGACGTAGCCGTCGGCATCGAGGGCGGCGAGGTCGCCACCGGTGAACCACTCGCCACGGAAGACCACGGCCTCTTCGTCCGGGCGGTGCCAGTAGCGCAGCATCAAACCCGGGTCGCTGCGGTGCGACGCGAGGAGACCAACCTCGCCCGGTGGAAGCAGCCGAGGTTCCGCGCTGGCGGGGTCGAGGATGGCGATCCGCCGTCCGGGCTGGGGGCGGCCGGGTGACCCTCGACGGACCGGGGTGACCGGGCCAGCGGAGATGTACGTGCTGAGTTCGGTCATGCCGAGCGCCTCGAACATCTCGGTGCCGGTGCGGCTCGTCCACTCGTCGTAGAGCGTGGGTGCGAGGGCTTCGCCGGAGACGAGGACGTGGCGGAGCCGCGAGAGGTTCTGGTCCTCGGGCCGCGCGTACTTCAGCATCTGCCGGTACACGGTGGGCACCGCGACGAAGACCGTGACGCCCAACCGCTCGATGAGGGCGGGCCACTGCGTCGTCTCGACGCCGGCTGCGAGGATGGCGTGCGAGCCCGCCGCCCACGCGTCCATGAGTCCCACGCCGAGGGTGTACGACCAGTTGAGCGTGCCCGCGTGCAACGTGACGTCGTCGGGCGTGAACCCCTGCCAGCCCTCGCGCATCATCGCGCGGCCATGCACTGTCCGTTGCGCGTGCAGCACACCCTTCGGCTTGCTGGTGGTGCCCGAGGTGTAGATGAGGAACGCCGGATCCTCCGCGTGGGTCATCGGGAGCGTCGCCGTGCCATCGAGGGCTTCGAGATCGCGTTCGGAGAGCACCCGGCCACGGAAGCCCTCGATCGCCATGCCATCTCCGGCGACGAGGGCAACGGCCTCGGCGTCCCGCGCGAGGAACGCGGCCTCATCGGCGGTGAGGGCGGGCGAGGCGGGGATCGGGACGAGGCCGGCGAGGTTCGCGCCGAAGAAGGCGAATGCGTAGGCGGGCGCGTGCGGCAGCCGGATGAGGACGCGTTCGCCCGGCTGGAGACCGAGGTCGAGCAGGCCACGCGCGGTACGTTCGATGCGTGCCCACACCTCGGCGGCGGTCCAGCGTTCCTGGCGCCCGTCGCCGTGGACGAAGGTGAACGCGGGCCGGTCACCCTGCGGACCCGAGGCACGCGCCTCCATGCACCAGCGGGCGAGGTTCAGCGGCGGGCCGGAGGCGTCGTCGTCATGCACGCCCGCGAGTCTACGCCGCCTGCGCGTGCAGGTGACGCGGACTCGCGTGTACGGGTGCTCTCGACGGGGCGCGCTAGGCGATGAAGCCGTAGACGAGACCAGCGAGGCCGAAACCGATCACCGCATAGCCGGCGTTGATCAGGTAGAGCGACCACGGCGACCCCTCGTACGTCGGGCGGTTGAGTCCCTCGATCGCGACGACGCCGGCGCCGACGATCAGGCCGCATACGAGGCCGTCCAGCGGCCCGTCGCCGCCACCCCAGATGTAGAGCAGTGCCACGATCGCTGTGGTGACGAGGCTGCTGGCGGCGTTAATGCCGAGGCAGATCGGCAGCGCGATTCCCGGCGGGTCGTCCATCGACTTCCCGAGGGCAGCCATCCACTGCTTGGAAAACAGGAACGTGTACCAGACGGCGCCCGTCACGAAATGGGCGGCCATCCCGAGTACCACGCCAAGGACGCTGAGACTGACTGACTCCAGGTGCACAGGACCCCTCCTCTGCACCCCTGTCGCGCTGCGAATAATACATGAGTCTGATCCGCGGAGGCGGTCGTTCCTAGAAGTTGGCACGCGGGAATCTGGCGGGATCGACGGAGCAGGGACGGCTAGCCCTCGTGAAGCCCCATGTAGTGCGCCCGCTGGCGCGGTTCGAGTTTCTCGATGGCGGCGCGCAGAGTCGGCCGCGGCATCGTCGCGGCGTGTTCGTCGAGGAACTCCAACAGCTCGCTGCCACCCGCGGTGCGGAGCGCCCAGCCGGTCGCCTTCTGGATGAGCTCGTCCTGATCCTTGAGCAGCAGATTCGCGATGGCGAATGTGTCGCTCACGTCCCCTCGCATCGCGAAGTACATCGTGCTGACGATGGCGGTACGCCGTTCGGGCATCTGCTTCGACCGCGCGAGTTTGCGGAGGATCGTCCGAGGGCGCTCGGACAGGTAGCCACCCACCACGTCGATGGCGCTGCGGTCGACGAGGTCCCACGTGTTGATGCGGTCGTGCCGGCGGATGTAGAGGTCGAACAGTTCCTTTCGACGTGCCTCCGTCGTCTTCTTCGCTCGCGCC
>CANFFZ010000108.1 GCA_947446155.1 Chloroflexota bacterium
CGGGTGGTGTCGCCTCGTCGGTGGACATCACCTCCGGCCTCCCGCGTGTCGAAGAAATCTTCGAGGCGCGTGTGCCGAAGGGCCTCGCCATCCTGAGCGAGATCGATGGTGTCGTCGCGCTCACGCGCACCGGCGACCAGCGCGTCCTCTCCGTCACGTCCACCCGGACGGTGTCGGAGGACTACACGCTGCCCGAGGGCTACGACCTGCAGGTGGAAGACGGTGCGGAGGTCCGCGCCAACCAGGTGCTGGCCCTTCCCGCCACGGCGGAAGCCACCACCGGCGACGAGGTTGTCCCGACCGAGCCGATCAAGGCCATCGCTGACGGCACGGTGGAGTTCCTGCGTACCGGTGGGCGACGGCGCCCCACGGGCCTCCGGATCGCCGGCGTCCGCACCGACACGCGCGAGTACCCCGTCCCCGCCAACTCTCGACTGCGTGTCGAGGGTGGCGAGTACGTCTCGACCGGCCACCAGATGACGGAAGGTTCGCTGAACCCGCATGACGTCCTGAAGATCATGGGGCCGGCTGCCTGCCAGTTGTATCTGGTCGAGGAAGTCCAGAAGGTCTACCGCTCGCAGGGTGTGAACATCAACGACCGGCACATCGAGGTGATCGCTCGCCAGATGCTCCGCCGTGTCCAGGTGGACGACCCCGGCGACTCGACACTGCTCGAAGAGGAGCGCGTCGAACGGAACGCCTTCAACGAACTCGCCGAGAAGATGGCTGCTGACGGGAAGATCCCGCCGACGGCGCACCCGGTACTCCAGGGCGTGACCCGTGCCTCCCTTGAGACCGACTCGTTCCTCTCCGCCGCCTCCTTCCAGGAGACGACGCGAGTGCTGACCGAGGCGGCCCTCGAAGGCAAGACGGACCGCCTCTACGGGCTGAAGGAGAACGTGATCATCGGCAAGTTGATCCCGGCTCGGGCCACCATCACGGTGGAACGCCCGACCCCGATCGCCGAGATCGCCATGCCGGAGTCCCTGCTCCTGCCCTTCATGTTCGACTTCGAACGAGCCGACGCCCTCTCGGACGTCTTCGAACCCGAAGCCGCCCTCGCCGCCGCCTCCTACGTCGCCGAACCCATCTAGGGCCTCGGCGTCACGCACCCACACGAAGGGCCCCCGCAAGGGGGCCCTTCTGTATCCGATGCCCCGAACGTCGAGGTGGCCCGACACATCTCCGGATCTGCCTCTCCCCCGCCTATCGAGGCCCTCCGACCACCCGAGTACCATCGATCACACCAGACGCGGCCCTCCCGCCCCGCGTGCAGCGGAAAGGCACAGCACTTGGAACCCATCCTCTCCGGCGCCTTCGACCAGTTCAACGAGGCTGCGGACCAACTCAAACTCGCTGACGAGATGCGCGCCTACCTCACCTCGTTCAAGACCGTCTTCCAGACCCAGTTCCCCGTCGAAATGGACGACGGCTCCCTCAAGATGTTTGATGGCATCCGCATCCTCCACAACACCGCCCGAGGCCCCAGCAAGGGCGGCATCCGCTACTCCGCGCGCGTCAGCCTGGATGAGGTCAAGGCCCTCGCCATGCTGATGACGTGGAAGTGCGCGGTCGTGGACATCCCCTTCGGCGGCGCCAAGGGTGGCGTTACCGTCGACCCCGCATCGATGTCTGCCAACGAACTCCAGAACCTCACGCGACGCTTCACCAGCGAGATCATCCCGATCATCGGCCCGGACAAGGACATCCCCGCGCCGGACATGGGCACGAACCCCCAGACCATGGCCTGGATGATGGACACCTACTCCATGACCCAGGGCTACACGATCCCCGGCGTCGTCACCGGCAAACCGCTCGCCCTCGGTGGTTCCGAGGGCCGCTTCGAAGCCACCGGCCGAGGCATCCTCAACGTCATCGAGGAGCACCTGCGCGCCGAGGGGGGCATCGCCGGCCGCCGCGTCGCCATACAAGGCTTCGGCAACGTCGGCGGGATCGCCGCGCGCCTCATCCACCAGGCCGGCGCGAAGGTCACCCACATCTCCGACAAGGACACCGCCCTCTACCACCGCGACGGCATCGATGCCGCCGCCGCCTACGCCTTCGTCGCGGGTGGCGGCACCCTCGCCGCGTGGCGCGAGCAGTTCGGCCGTGACGTCGAGGTGGTCGATGGCCCTGCGGTCCTCGCGGCCGACGTCGACATCCTCGTCCCCGCCGCCCTCGAGAGCGTGCTCACCGAGGCGAACGCCGCCGCCGTGCGCGCGCCGCTGATTGTCGAGGGCGCGAACGGTCCCACCACCACCGAGGCGGACGCGATCTTCCGCGAGCGTGGCATCGTCGTGATCCCGGACATCCTGGCGAATGCCGGGGGCGTCACCGTCTCGTACTTCGAGTGGGTGCAGGCGCGCCAGTTCCAGCGCTGGACCGAGGAGCGCGTGAACCAGGAGTTGGGCCGCATCATGGCGCGCGCCTATCAGGCCGTCAGCGCCCGCTGCCCCATCGGCTCACCGGGCTGCACCTTGCGGCAGGCGGCGAACTGGGTCGCCATCGAGCGCGTCGTCGAGGCGGTCTCGCTGCGCGGCATCTACCCCTAGCGGGCTAGCGCTCGATCTCTTCGATCAGTGCGACCGCCATTGCGGCGATCGCTTCGCCGGTACCGAGGCTGCCGAAGCGCTCGTTCGTCGTCGCCTTCACGTTCACGGAGCCGACGGGCAGGCCGAGCGTCTGCGCGATGCACTCGCGCATCGCCTCGATGTGCGGCGCGAGGCGAGGGCGCTCTGCGATCACCGTCGTGTCCACGTTCTGGATGCGGAAGCCGCGCGCGCCGATCAACCGCTGCACCCGCTTCAGCAGTTCGCGACTGTCGATGCCGCGCGTGTCCGGGTCGCCCGGCGGGAAGTGCTGTCCGATGTCGCCCTCGCCGGCCGCGCCGAGCAGCGCGTCGATCAGCGCGTGGATCAGCGCGTCACCGTCCGAGTGCCCTTCGAGTTGTGGTGCTTCCTCGATCTCGACGCCGCCGAGGCGCAGCCGCGTGTCGCCGTCCGTGCGGAAGCGATGCAGGTCGTAACCGATCCCCACGCGCATCGTCAGACCTCCCGGTGTGCCCCTGCGGCGAGCAGGGCGCGTGCGACCGTCAGGTCGGTCGGCGTCGTGACCTTCATATTCGCAGGGTCGCCCGGTACGACGAAGACCGAGGTACCCAGCCACTCCACCATCGCCGCGTCGTCCGTCACGTCACCCGTCACCTCGGCGTGCGCGCGACGCAGCAGCGGCCCTGCGAACCCCTGCGGCGTCTGTACGGCCCGCAGCGAGGACCGCTCCACCGTCGCGAGGATGCGGCCGGAGCCGTCGATGTGCTTCACCGTGTCGGTGACGGCGATCCCGGGGATCGCCGCGCCGTGCCGGTGCGTACCCTCGAGGACTCGCCGTGCAAGGTCCGTCGTGACGAACGGCCTCGCGCCATCGTGGACGAGATACCACGCGGCGTCCGGTGCCGCCGCGATGGCCGCGGCGACCGAGTCCTGCCGCCGCTGGCCACCCGGCACGCACATCACGTGGACGCCGTGGCGTGCGGCGTCGGAGGCGTACGTCGTGAACTCGGAGTACCGCTCGACGGGCCCCGCCACCACCAGCGTCTGCACGCCCTCGATGGCACCCAGCGTCTCGATGCTGTGCGCGATCAGCGGCCGCCCACCGAGGTCCGCCCAGATCTTGTCGACGCCCCCCATGCGCGAGGACGCCCCCGCGGCGAGGACGATGACAGCAAGGCCGCCTGCGGGGACTTCAGAGGGTGGCATCGCCCAATCCTATCGCGCGGGTGTGCCGGGAGACGTCGGGCGCGACGAGGCGCGTGAGGCCGGAGAGGGCCGTCAGGCCGAATGCAAGCGGAGGCGAGTCACTGCATCACGATCAGCGGAGTGTCATCGCCGCTGACTCGTCATAACATGGGACCCGGTCGCATTTCGCCAGCGGCTTTCTGGAGCCTTGTGGGAAGTCTCGAATCTGCCGCCGCCGCCTCACTCTGTCCGCAGGGCTGCTACTGGCCCTGCGAGCATCGGGGCGCTCTCCAGCACGATGCGCGTCCCACCGCCGCCGCCCCCATGCCCGTCCATGACGAGCAGGGCCAACCGCTCCGCCGCTGCCGAACCTGTGGCGGCACCTTCTACTCGCTCCTCGTCCACGCAGCGAGCACGAGCGATTGCGGGCCCTCGGGCTCATGCCAGAGCGTTACCCGAAGCAGTGGCCCATCGTCCTGCCGAGGCCGTAACCGAGGGCGGCTAGCGCCGCACGCTCCAGCGCGTCCCGCCGGCCCCGTCCTCGAGCGTCACGCCGAGGGCATCGAGTTCGGTGCGGATCGTGTCCGCGAGCGCCCAGTCCTTCTCGGTACGGGCGGCCACGCGTCGCTCCAGCAGCGCATCGATCGTGCTCGCGACATCCTTGCCGCTGCACATCACGTTCAACCTCGAAGCCAGCTTCGCGAACGGCGCCGGGTCGAGTCGCGCCGAGGCCTCGTCCGCCGCCCGCTCGACGAGCGTGAGTCCGAGGACACCCGCCAGCAGCCGTAGCGTCGCCTGGGCGACCTCGATGTCCTCGTCCGCGTCGCGCCCGCGGTTGATCGCGCGCGCGAGGTCGAACAGCGCCGCGAGCGCCTGCGGTGTACCGAGATCATCTTCCATCGCCTCGATGAACCGCTCGCGGGTGGCCCGCGCGTCGATCGAGGACGGCTTGCCGCCGTCGCCGGGACGGAGCGCTGCCGTCAGCCGCTCGATGCCGGACACCGCTGCCGCCATCGCCTCGTCTGTAAGGTTATTCGGCTGGCGGTACTTGGAACTCAGCACGTACATCCGGATCGCGTCCGGCGACCAGCGTTCGAGGGCCTCCGCGACGTTGACGACGTTGCCGAGGGACTTCGACATCTTTTCGCCGTCGCGCTGCACCATCCCGTTGTGCATCCAGATGTTGGCGAATGCGTGGCCCGGCGTGTGCTTCGCGGCCTCCGCCTGGGCGATCTCGTTCTCGTGGTGCGGGAAGATCAGGTCGACGCCACCACCGTGGATGTCGAAGCGGTCGCCCAGGTAGCGGCGCGCCATCGCGGAGCACTCGATGTGCCAACCCGGTCTGCCGAGCCCCCACGGGGAGGGCCATGCCGGCTCGCCGGGCTTCTGCGCCTTCCACAGCGCGAAGTCCAGCGCGAACTCTTTCGTCTCGCCCGGCTCGAAGCGCGTGCCGCTGCGCAGGTCATCGATGTTGCGGTGCGACAACTTGCCGTAGTCGGCCTTCTCGCGCACGCGGTAGTACACGTCGCCGCCCGCGGTTACATACGCGAGGCCGTTCGCGACGATCTCTTCGATCATCCCGATGATGTTGTCGATCTCTTGCGTGACGCGAGGCCGCACGTCCGGCAGCGTCAGGCCCAGCGCCTGCTGCTCCTGCTCCCACTGCTCGATGTTCGCGTTCGCAAGTTCGAGCGGGTCGCGCCCCTGCTGCGCCGCGCGGTCGATCAGTTTGTCGTCGACATCGGTGTAGTTGGAGACGAAGGTGACCTCGTGCCCGCCGGCCGGGTTGCCGCGCCAGCGCAGATACCGCACGAGCACGTCGTAGACCATGAGCGACATCGCGTGGCCCACGTGGGCGGAGTCGTACGGCGTGACGCCGCAGACGTAGAGGCCGATCCGGCCAGGGGTGACGGGGATGAGTTCTTCGAGGGCGCCGGTGAGGGTGTTCTGCAACCTCACCCGAGCGTCTCCCGGGCGTCTCCGGTCGCGCTTTGCTCGTTGTGCTTGCGCTGCGCCTCGTACGAAGTGATCTCGGCTTCGAGGCTGGTGATCCGCCGTTCGAGCGCGTCGATGCGATCCCACTCGGGATCGGGCAGCCGCTCGATCGTGTCGTTGCTGCGGTTGGCGTAGGCGATCACGTGGCCCGGCACGCCGACGACGGTGGCCCCCGGCGGCACCGAGGACACCACCACCGATCCGGCGCCGATCTTCGCGCCCGCACCGATGGTGATCGCGCCGATCAACTTCGCGCCCGCGCCCACGAGCACGTCGTCCTCGAGCGTCGGGTGCCGCTTCTCGTGCAGCGTCGAGGTGCCCCCGAGGGTGACCCCCTGCAGGATGTGGCAGCGGTCGCCGATCTCGGCCGTCTCGCCGATCACGACACCCATCCCGTGGTCGATGAAGAGGAAGTGCCCGATGCGCGCCTTCGGGTGGATGTCCACTCCGGTCGTGAACCGAGCCGCGTTCGCCACCAGCCGCGCCACCAACGGGAACCCGGCGGCCTCCAGGCGCTGGGCGATTCGATGGCCGATCAGCGCGTGTACGCCCGGATAAGTCAGCAGCACCTCGAGCGCCGAGCGTGCGGCGGGGTCCCGCTCCATCGCAGCGTGAATGTCTTCGCGCACACCATCGAGGAATCCCACAAGCGTCGCCTTCGCGGCCAGCGCCACCCCCTGGGGAGGGCGTGCGCTTACCAATAGTAGCGCGCCTGTCGTTGACCGCAGCGCCTCGTCCGGGGTGGGCGTCTACCGCCCGGGCGCCGGATCGACGCCGAGGTTCGCCGCCTCCGCCGAGAGGATCGAGGTGCGGATCTGCTGGGCGATGTCGGAGACGGCGCCCGGGTTGTTGGGCATGAAGATGACCGTCGACTTGGAGCCGGCGGCGATCTCCTTCTGGGTGTCCATCCACTGGCCGAGCAGCAGCAGGTCCATCAGCGAGCGCTCGTCCACGCGGTCATCC
>CANFFZ010000109.1 GCA_947446155.1 Chloroflexota bacterium
CAGGAGGGGAGCAGCCCGCTCTCCGACTTCCGCGCCTCGCTGCAGAAGGTGTCCTCCTTCGACACTCAGTGCGCGCTGCCGGCACACGAGTTCACGATCGCCGATCTCAAGGCCCGCTGTGACGTGCTGCTCCACCACCACGACGAGCGGCTAAACGAGGTGCGTGAGGCGATCGGGTCGGGGGAGACCTCGGGCCGGGTGATCAGCCAGAACGTCCACTGGAACACGGGGCCGTTCGACGATTTCAACATCTTCATGAAGCGGTCGGCCCTGGGCGAGACGCTGGCGCACCTCCGCCTGCTGGAGGACGACGGCCGCGTCGAGCGCATCGAGGCTGACGAACGGCTCCTGTGGCGTAAGAAGTAGGGCGCAGGACTCGGCTGTAACGAAAGCGCGGAGGATTTTCGCTCCGCGACCATGCGACACTGAAAGCATGTCTGGACTGGTCGAGAAGACCGAAGGCCCTACGATTCGTGAGCGCGCCGCGCTGATGCTCGGCCGCGCGGCCGGCACGGCTGCGCGCCGCTTCGGGCGTGGCGGTGGGACGGCGCTTCCGGGGCTGGTCGCGGGGGCGCTGGCGCCGAGCCTGCTCGAACGGCTCGCGCAGCAGTCCGGCCAGGGCGTGGTCACGATCACCGGTACCAATGGCAAGACGACCACGACCCACCTGATCGCCTCGATCCTGCGGGCGCACGGCGTCGATCCGCTCACGAACCCCTCCGGCTCCAACCTTGAGCGTGGCCTCGTGGTCGCGTACGTCGAGGCCGCGGAGCCGGGTGGCCGGATCGCGGACGCGGCTTCGCGTGTCGGCGTGTTCGAAGTGGACGAGGCGGTCCTCGCGCGGCTGTTCCCGCGCCTCCGGCCACGGGTCGCGGTGTTCCTCAACCTGTTCCGCGACCAACTCGACCGTTACGGCGAGGTGGACTCCGTCGGCGAGGGGTGGGGCGGGATGCTCGCCTCCGCCGATCCGGGGTGCACACTGGTCCTGAACGCGGACGACCCGTCGATCGCGCAACTCGCCGCGGAGACGCGGGCGCAGATCCTGACGTTCGGCATCGACGACCGCGAGGTGCGACTGGCGCAGGCGGACCACGCCTCGGACGCGCGATTCTGCCGCTGTGGCGGGCGCTTTGCCTATGAGGCGATCTTCATGGGGCATGTCGGCATCTGGGCATGCACCTCCTGCGGCGAGCGTCGCCCCAACCCTCGAGTCTCCGCGCGGCACATCGAACTGAACGCCGAAGGCTCGCGCGTCGAGGTGAGCATCGACGGTGCGCTGGTGACCCTCGAGATCCCCATGGCGGGGTTGTACTCCGTCTACAACGCACTCGCGGCAGCCGCCGCCGCGCATGCCCTCGGCGTCCCGGTGACGACGATCGCGCGCGCCATCGCGGACGCGGGCCCGGCGTTCGGGCGGCAGGAACGCTTCGAGGTGGACGGGCGCTCCGTGCGCGTGCTGCTCGCGAAGAACCCGGCCGGGATGAACGAGTTGCTGCGTGCCCTCGTCGCCGGGGCGCGCGACGGCCAGCCGATCCACCTGCTCGCGATGCTGAACGACGGCGTGCAGGACGGTCAGGATGTCTCCTGGATCTACGACGCTGACATCGAAGCGTTGGCGGGTCGCGATGTCATCGTGACCTGCTCGGGTGACCGCGCGGACGACTTTGCGTTGCGCTGGCACCTCGCGGGTATCGACCCCGCGGCCGTCATCCCCGACACCGAGGCGGCCCTCGACGCCGCACTCGGACGTACGCCGCACGGCGCATGCCTCGATGTGGTCGCGACGTACACCGCGATGATCGATGTGCGCGAAGCCCTCGCGCGACGCGCCGGCGTCGGCTCGTACTGGGAGGTGGCGCGATGACCTCGAAGCCCGCCCGTTCGATCCGCGTGGTGACGTTGTATGGCGACGTGATGAACGTCTACGCCGACCGCGGCAACGAGATCGCGCTGCGCGCGCGTGCTGCCGAGCACGGTGTGAGTGTCGAGGTGACCTCCGTCAGCCTCGGTGATCCGCTACCGGCGGAGGCCGACCTCGTGCTGATCGGTGGCGGGCAGGATCGCGAGCAGCGGCGCATCGCGGACGAACTCGCGGCGCGCGGGCCGGCACTGCGCGCATGGGCCGAGGACGACACGGCGATGCTCGCGGTGTGCGGCGGCTTCCAGTTGTTCGGTCGCTGGTATCGCGACGCCTCCGGCACCGAACTCCCCGGCGCGGGTGTTTTCGATGTCACAACCCTCGCACCAGGCCCCGGCGCGGCACGCTGCATCGGCGACATTCTCGCCGCCGCGCAGATCGAGGGTGTGCGCGAGGTCGTGGGCTTCGAGAACCACGGCGGGCGCACCTACCTCGGGCCTGGCGCCCGCCCATTCGCGCGCGTCGAGTACGGACGTGGCAATAACGGTGAGGACGGCACAGAGGGCGTGGTGTTTCGCAACGCGATCGGGACTTACCTCCATGGGTCGCTGCTGCCGAAGAACCCCGCGCTCCTCGACTGGCTGATCGCGGCGGCACTGCGCCACCGCTACGGCGCGGGCACGCCCGAGGCGCACATCGACATGCTCCCCGCGTCCTACGCGGAGCGGGCCCATGCGGCCTCGATGGCCGTCGCCCGTCGGCGATCACCGAAGTTCGAGCCGGTAGTGAAGTGATGGACGGGCCAGGTCACGGCCCGTTGAGCTCACGTCGTGCGTTCCTGACGCGAAGCGCCTTCGCGGCTGGCGGCCTGCTGCTGCTCGCGTGCGGCGGGGATGACGAGGCGCCAGCAACCCCGACCGGGACCGCGACCACACCGCCGGCGAAGGCGACTGAAACCCCTCGAACGAGCGCCATACCGACGGCGAGCGCCACGCCGACCGCCGCCGCTTCGGCGCCCCCAGCGGCGACACCGGCACTCACCGGGCCGACCGGATTCGCCTATCCGATCGCTGGCGCCTGCATGCCTGCGGGCGATCAGTTGATGCCGAATGCGCCGCGCACATACCGGAACGGCATTCACGAAGGCCTCGACTTCTACCCGGGGCTTGCGTGTGCGCCGATCCAGCGCGGCACGCCGATCCTCGCGGCGAAGGACGGCACGGTGGTCCGCGCCGACCTCGCGTACCAAGACATCACCCTCGCGCTGGTCCAGGAACTGGACGCGCGGACCAAGGCGCAGGGCTTCTCCGACCCGGTCACCCTCGATATCTACCGAGGGCGCCAAGTGTGGGTTGACCACGGCGGCGGCATCGTGACGCGTCATTGCCACATGCAGTTCATCGACCCCGCCATCTCGGTCGGCGTTGCGGTGAAGACCGGTACTGTCCTGGGTGGCGTCGGCGAGTCGGGTACGCCCGAGTTCATCACGGCGCCGAACACCGAGCTGCACCTGCACTGGGAGTTGCGCGGCGGCGAGTCGTTCCTCGGCAGCGGCCTGCCGCCCGCGACCGTGCGAGCGCTGTACCAGCGGGTGTTCACCCGCTAGGCGCGCTACCGTAGAGCCCTCACCACCATCCGAGGAGCGCCTGTGCCTGGCCTCGTCTTTCTGGCCATCGAGATCCCGTTCGACCCGCGCATCATCACGATCGGTGGGGTGATCCTGACGTGGCACGGGCTGTTCACGGCGATCGGCATCCTCGGCGGTGTGCAGATCGCGCTTTGGTTCGGGCGTCGCCACGGCTATGACGAGGACGACGCGTACACCCTCGCGCTGATCGGAATCCCGAGCGGCATCCTCGGCGCGCGGCTCCTGTTCGTCGCGGAGCACTGGTCGTTCTACAGCGATACGCCGCTCCAGATCCTCGCGCTGACCGAGGGCGGGATTTCTGTCTGGGGCGCCGTCCTCGGCGGAGTGGCGGGGCCGCTGCTCTTCGCGTGGTGGAAGCACTACGACATCCCGCTGGGCCTCGACATGGGCGGGCTTGGGCTGATCCTCGGCATGGCAATCGGACGCCTCGGCGACGTCGTGAACGGCGAGCACCTGGCGAAGGCGACGAGCCTGCCGTGGGGCGTCGTCTACACCGACCCCGACTCGCCGGCGTATGCGCATTCGCTGCTCGTGGGCGCGCACCATCCCGCAACGACCTACGAAATGCTCGGCGACCTCGTGATCCTCGCCGCGATGCTCTGGCTGAAGGCGGGGCCATTGCGCTGGCGGCACGGCCTGACGTTCACGTTCTTCTTCGCCTCGTATGCCGTGATGCGGTTCTTCGTCTCGTACCTCCGAGTCGACTCGGAGGAGACGTTCATCTTCAGCATCACGTGGCCCCAGATGGTGTCGCTGTTCGGCGCGCTCGCGATGATCCCCGTCGGCTGGTACTTCTGGCGTCGTGGCGAGACACGGCCAGCGGCCGCCACCACCCCGGCGGGCCGTGTCCGCGTGCGTCGCAAGTAGCCTTCGATGCCCGGCGCGCCGAACGAGGTCGACGTCGTGCTGTACGTGGGCACGGACTGCCACCTCTGCCAGATCGCACGCCACCTGCTGCTCGCGCTGCGCCGCTCGATCCCGTTCCACCTGCGGGAGGTGGAGATCGCGAGCGACCCGGACCTAGAGCGGCGCTTCCTCCTCGAAGTCCCGGTGATCGAGGTGGACGGCGAGATCGCGGCACAGGCCCCCGTGGAGATCGAGGCGGTGCGCGCGGCCGTCGTGCGCGCTCGGCTGCGGCGGGCGACCCTCGGCTAGACTGCGCGCTCCGAGCCCGAGGAGACGCTGATGCCGAGCCCGCTCGTCTACTTCCAGATTGCCACCCCCGACACCGAGGCGGCCCGCGCCTTCTACAGCGCTCTCTTCGACTGGAAATGGGGCGAGCCAGGTGGGCGCAGCCAGTCGGTCGATGCGCAGGGCCCGGGCGACTTCGACCCCAAGGGTTCGATGCTCCAGTTGGCGGAGGGTGTCGCGCCGTTCGTGACGCCGTGGTTCCGGGTGGGCGATCTCGTTGCGACGGTGGAGCGCGCGCTGGCGCTGGGTGCCCAGGTGCTCATTCCGATTCGCCAGGGTGCGACCGGCACGCACACGTGTCTCGTCCGAGGACCGGACGGGCAGACGCTCGGCATCGTCCAGGCGTAGGTGGTGCTGCGATTCGCGTGATGTAGCCTGTCGAAGCGAAGGTGGGAGTGCCTCGGTGGTCGCAATGCAGATCGAACCAATCGCAGCGCCGTTCGACGCCGTCGTCGAGTTGCCGGGTTCGAAGTCCTACACGAATCGTGCGCTGCTGATCGCCGCGCTCGCACGAGGGCGCTCCGAGATCACGCAGGCGCTCGCGTCTGACGATACGCACTACATGCATGCAGCGCTCACGGCGATGGGCGTGCGTATCGAACATGACGCGCACACCTTCGTCGTGACCGGTGTCGATGGGCAGTTCCCCAGTGCGGGTGCGTCGCTGATGGTCGGCAACGCCGGCACCGCCACGCGCTTCCTCACGGCGGCCGTAGCCCTCGGCCATGGCACCTTCACCGTCGATGGGTCCGAGGCGATGCGGAAGCGCCCGATCCACCCGCTGATCGAGGGGCTGCAGCAACTCGGGGTGGACATCGAAAGCCGGGATGGCACCGGCTGTCCGCCGGTCGTCGTGCGCGCGCAGGGCATCCTGGGGGGCCGCGCGGTGATGCGGGGCGACATTTCCAGCCAGTACTTCAGCGCGCTGCTGATGGCCGCGCCGTATGCCGCGAGCGACGTCGAGATCGAGGTGGACGGGGACCTCGTCTCCTCGCCCTACGTCACGATGACCTTGTCGACGATGGCTGAGTTCGGCGTACACGCGGAGCGAGACGGCGACCGCCGCTTCCGCGTGCGGGCTGGCCAGCGATACGAGGCGCGAAGGTATGCCGTCGAGCCGGATGCCTCGGCGGCGTCCTACTTCTTCGCGGCCGCCGCCGTGACGGGCGGGCGCGTGGTCGTGCCGAGGCTGGGGAGCCGGTCGGCGCAGGGCGACCTCGGCATCCTCGAAGTGCTCGAACGGATGGGGTGTCGGGTCCGCATCGACACCGACTCGATCGAGGTACAGGGGCCAACCCAACTGCGGGGGGTCGATGCCGACTTCACGCAGATGGGCGACGTGGCCACCTCGTTGATGGCGATCGCGCCGTTCGCGGACAGCCCGACGACCGTCCGAGGCATCGCGCAGACCCACTACGAGGAGAGCGACCGGCCTGTGGTGGCGGCCACCGAGTTGCAGCGGATGGGCCTGCGGGTCGAGAGCGAATGGGACTCCGTCACCATCTACCCCGGCATGCCTCAGCCCACCGAGGTGCAGACCTACGACGACCACCGCATGGCGATGAGTTTCGCGGTCACCGGGCTGCGCGCCCCCGGCATTGCGATCGCGAATCCGGAATGCGTCTCCAAGACGTTCCCGGAGTACTTCGAAGTGCTCCGCGGGCTGACTGGCCGCCCGCGTTAACGGGCTGATCGAGCGGCTGCGCGCCATCCCCGGATTGACAGCGAGAACGAGGCCCGCCTAGCCTCGGTGTCAGTCGCTGGCCTTGGCTGGCGGTTCATCCAGAGCGGGGGAGGGCACCGGCCCTGCGAACCCGCCGCAACCGGCCCCCTTCGCCAGGGAGGACACGGTGCGAATTCCGGCCCG